>NZ_JBSFGS010000002.1:0-520138 GCF_053596675.1 Kitasatospora sp. NPDC001664 | reverse complement strand
CCCAGCTCCTCGCTGCGCATGGCCTTGCCGATCACGAGGCGCTTCAGCGCCTGGGGCAGATTGAACACAGGGGCGAGAGTAGGACGCGGGGCGGATTCCCCAAAACCACGCGAGAAGCCCCTCCAATCCGGCATTTAAGCAGGTCAGAGGGGTCTCCACTACCGCTAGGGGCGCGTAAAGACGGTCGTTAAGGGATCGTCAAGATACCTGAGGCGGATCGCTGGATTCAGCCTGAACCGGCTGATATCACCGCCGGTTCGGCCTACATCCGCAGCCGGAGCCGGCACACGGCGGCGTCGGTGTGGCGGCGCAGCGCCCGGTCGATGACCGCGCCGCGCTGGTTCTGCAGGGCCCGCTCCCACAGGCGGGTGGGCTCGACCTCGGGGATCAGCACGGTGATCCGGTCGTAGACGTGCTCGGTGCCGAGCTGGTTGACGAAGTCGATCAGCGGGCGGCCCAGGCGGCGGTGGGCGTCGGAGACCTCCACCAACGGGACACCGGGGTGCCAGAGTTCCCAGTCGCGGCGCAGGGCCTCGGCGCTCTGCCGGTCCTCGGCATCCGGCACGGTGTGCACCACGGTGACGGCGAGTACCTCGTCGCCGAGGGAGAGGGCGGCGCTCAGCGCGTCCCGGGTGAGCCGGGTGATGGCGTGCACCGGGACGACCACCAGGGAGCGCTGGCGGGTGACCGCGCCGGGGATCCGGGCTTGGGCACGGTGAGCACCGGGCAGGTGGCGCGCTTGATGCAGTAGGCCGTCACCGAGGGCCGCAGTCCTCGCCGCAGCCAGCCGCCGGTGCCCGTGCCGACCACGAGCAGGCCGTCAGGGCGGTCCGCGACCCGGACCAGGACCTGGCCGGTCTCGCCGCGCAGGGCATGGGAGGTCAGCCGGACAGTGGGCGCGCCGCCGAAGGCGGTGTCGAGGGCCTCGGTCAGGCGCGCGGCGGCCCGCTCCTCCCACACCTGCAGCAGGGGCTGGCACGGTGCGAGGCGGTAACCGTGCTCGCCGCCCTGCGGGAGCCAGGCGAGGACGGCCAGCAGTTCGCGGTCGGTGCGGCGGGCCTCGGCCGCCGCCCGGTGGAGTGCAGCCAGGCTGCCGAGCGATCCGCTGACACCGACGACGATCCGCTGCTTGCGCTGCCCGTCGATGCTGTACCCGTCCATCGTGTCCGTCCTCGTGCGTTGCGCTTGGTGGCAACAGCCAAGCCCCCTCACGCCTGCCGGGGCCGCCCGTTGACACTTCCCTGACGGCCTGAGCCCGGTTCCCAACGCGTCCCTGACGGCCCGTTCACAGACCGGGGACGAACTGCACCAGCAGGTCGATGAGCTTGATGCCGAGGAAGGGCAGGACCAGGCCCCCGAGGCCGTAGAGCCGCAGGTTGCGGCCGAGCAGGTCGGAAGCCGAGGCGGGCCGGTAGCGCACACCGCGCAGCGCGAGCGGGATGAGGGCGACGATGATCAGGGCGTTGAAGATGATCGCCGAGGTGATCGCGGACTGCGGGCTGTGCAGCCCCATGATGTTGAGGTGCCCCAGGCCCGGGTAGGCGGCGGCGAACATCGCGGGGATGATCGCGAAGTACTTGGCCACGTCGTTGGCGATCGAGAAGGTGGTCAACGCCCCTCGGGTGATGAGGAGTTGCTTGCCGATCGTGACGATCTCGATCAGCTTGGTGGGGTTGGAGTCCAGGTCCACCATGTTGCCGGCCTCCTTCGCGGCAGAGGTGCCGGTGTTCATCGCCACGCCCACGTCGGCCTGGGCCAGCGCGGGGGCGTCGTTGGTGCCGTCGCCGGTCATCGCGACCAGCTTGCCGCCCTCCTGCTCCTGCCGGATGAGGGCGAGCTTGTCCTCGGGGGTGGCCTCGGCGAGGAAGTCGTCCACGCCCGCCTCCTCCGCGATCGCCTTGGCGGTCAGCGGGTTGTCACCGGTCACCATCACGGTGCGGATGCCCATCCGCCGCAGCTCCTCGAAGCGCTGCCGGATACCGTCCTTGACGATGTCCTTGAGCTGGACGACGCCCAACACCCTTGCGCCCTGCCGGTCGTGGACCGCGACCAGCAGCGGGGTCCCGCCGCCGGCGGAGATCACCCGGACGATGTCGAAGGCCTGCTGCGGCACCTGGCCGCCGCGCTCGTGCACCCAGGTCGCCACCGCCGCCGCGGCGCCCTTGCGCACCAGGATGCCGATGCCGTCCGGCCAGTTGAGGTCGACGCCGCTCATCCGGGTCTGCGCGCTGAACGGCACGAAGTCCATCCGGCCGAGCTCGCCGGGCGCGCGCTCGCGCAGCCCGTAGTGCTCCTTGGCCAGTACCACGATCGAGCGACCCTCCGGCGTCTCGTCAGCCAGGCTGGACAGCTGGGCGGCTTCGGCCAGTTGACCGCCCGCCACCCCTTCCAGGGCGACGAAACGCACCGCCTGGCGGTTGCCGAAGGTGATGGTGCCGGTCTTGTCGAGCAGTAGCACGTCCACGTCCCCGGCCGCCTCCACCGCACGCCCGGACATCGCCAGCACGTTGCGCTGCACCAGGCGGTCCATGCCGGCGATGCCGATCGCCGACAGCAGCGCGCCGATGGTGGTCGGGATCAGCGCGACCAGCAGGGCCACCAGGACGGTGGTGCTCTGTTCGGCGCCTGCGTAGACGGCCATCGGCTGGAGGGTGACCACGCTGAGGATGAACACCACGGTGAGCGAGGCCAGCAGCAGGTTCAGGGCGATCTCGTTCGGGGTCTTGCGCCGCTCGGCGCCCTCCACAAGAGCAATCATCCGGTCGATGAAGGTCAGGCCAGGCCGGGAGGTGATCCGCACGACGATCCGGTCCGAGAGCACCTTGGTGCCACCGGTGACCGCGCTGCGGTCCCCACCCGACTCCCGGATCACCGGGGCCGACTCCCCCGTGATCGCGGACTCGTCGACCGCGGCGACACCGTCCACCACGTCACCGTCGCCCGGGATCGTCTCCCCCGCCTCGACCACCACGAAGTCCTGCGGCACCAGCTGCTCGGCCGGCACCAGCTCCTCACGGAGGTTCCGCTCCCCGACCCGCCAGTGCTCCAGCCGACGGGCGGTGGTGCCGGTGCGGGCCTTGCGCAGCGAAGCGGCCTGCGCCTTGCCCCGGCCCTCGGCGACCGCCTCCGCGAGGTTGGCGAACACCACCGTCAGCCACAGCCAGGCGCTGATCAGCCAGGCGAAGACGCTGGGCGACAAGAGGGCCGACAGCGTCGTCAGCGCGGAGCCGACCTCGACCACGAACATCACCGGGTTCTTCACCATCACCCGGGGGTGCAGCTTGCGCAGCGCCTCGGGGAAGGCGGCGACCAGGTGCTTGGGATCGAACAGCCCACTGGCGGCGCGGTGCTGACGGGCCGTCGGTACGTGTGGCTTCGGAACGGTGACGGGGTCCTTCTCAGGAGCCAGGGGAGGCATGCGGCGAACCTTCGGCAGGCGGATGACCGGTAGCGAGGACCGGTGTGGGCGCGCCCAGCCAACCGCCCGGCAGCATGGGACTGCTCCCCCACTGACAGCTTCTTGACGGACCACCAGGAATCCTTGACGCGACCCTGGCACCGGAATCCGCCAGGTGCGCGGCGCGGGATCAGGGATCCGTCAGGACGCCCCGGGCCGCCACCAGGGTTTCGTCAACCGATTCCCCGGCCGGCCCACTTCGGTGGCCCACTGGGGCGATGCCCACCTCGACCTCCCTCCTGCCCGCCACCCACCTCCTCGTCGAAGAACCCGGAACGGCGGCAATCGCCGCCCATGTCGCCCGCACCGGCCACGGCGGCTGGTGGACGGACGATCCGGCTGCTCCCCGGACGGTGCTGGTGCACTGCGGCCCCGAGCGGCTCCTGCGGGGAGATCCCGGACGACTCGACCCGGCGTTCCTGGGCCGGTTCGGGCGGGGGCAGTTCACCGCTCCGGACCACTTCCTGCCGCTGCTCGGACGGATCTTCACCACCGTCACCCCGTGGGTGCGCACCGTCTACGTCCACACCCGCCCGCCCCGTCCGGTACCGCCTCACGTCGCCGACTGGGTCCGCCCGTTGGAGCCGGGCGACTCCGCGTTCCTGGACCGCTTCGCGGTCCGCTGCTCCTCCCCCGGACGGCACCCGGCCACCCCGCACTGGGCGGCGCAGACCTGGGGCGGCCACGGTGCCCTGGCGGCGGGCGGATTCGCCTGGGGCGCGTTCGTCGGCCCCTTCCCGGCCGCGCTCGCCTGCGGCTACCTGGTCGGCCGCGACCACGTGGACATCGCGGTCGCGACCGATCCGGCGTTCCGCCGGCTCGGTCTCGGCCTCGCCTGCGTGAACGCCGCCACGGCGGCCGCCCGGCGACAAGGGCTGACGCCCACCTGGGCCGCCTCCCAGGTCAACCTGGCCGGCCGCGCCGTGGCCGTGACCGCCGGTTTCCGTCCGGTGCGCAACGAGGTCGTCTACTGGGCCGGGCCACCCCGCAAGTGACCTGCCGTCATGCCCCGCCGAGCCCGGTCTCCTCCAGGTCCAGGTCCCGCTGCAGCTTACGGCGGGTGGTGGAGCTGACCCGGTGCTCGTCGTAGAGGCGGCGCAGTTCGGTGTTCTGCACGGCGATCACCTCGCGGCGCAGCTCCCGGTAGACCGCCACCTCGGAGTCGGCCCGGCCGTCGGGGTCCGCCGGCCGGTCGAGGCGGGCGGTCAGACTGCGCCGCATCCGGTCGAGCACGGTGTCGGGCACGGCCTCCAGGTCGGCGAGCTGGTCCAGGTGGCCCAGGCCGGCGCGGGTGAGGCTGTCCCGGGTGGCGCTCTCCTCGCGTTCGGTGTGCTCGGGCTCCAGGGCCAGGCCCGAGCGGTTCACCACACCCGCCAGGCTGAGTCCCTGGACGACGAGGGTGAAGACCACCACCGCGGTGGTGAGCACCAACACCAGGGTCCGCCCCGGGAGTTGGGAACCGTCATCGGCGGTGAGCGGGATCGCCAGGGCGGCGGCCAGCGGCATCACTCCCCGGGTGCCCGCCCAGGTCAGCACCGAGGCGACCCGCCACGACGGGCGCCGACGGCCGGGCCGGACGGCCACCGACAGCGGCAGCGTCCACACCACCCGCAGTCCCACCAGCACGGCGGCGATCGCCAGGGCCTGCAACGGCCACAGCCCGGAGTCCGTCGACAGATCCCGTACCAGCGTGGGCAGTTGAAGCCCGATGAGGCTGAACACCACGCTCTCCAACAGGAACACCACCACCGCGTACACGGCGTGCAGCTGCAGGCGGATCCTGGCATCGCTCAGCCGGTGGCCCGACCTGCTGAGCAGCACACCGGCGACCACCACCGCCGTCACACCGGAGGCGTGCGCCGTCTCGGCCAGCACGTACACCGCGTACGGGGTCACCAGCGCGATCACCGTCTCGAGCACCGGGTCCTCGGTGCGGCTCCGGATCAGTCTCACCAGCCAGGCGAGGCCCGCGCCCACCACACAGCCACCGCCCGCCAGCAGCACGAAGTCCCCGCCCGCGTCCGACCAGCCCACCGAACCCGCGGCCGCCGCCACCGCGACCGCCACCTTGAACAGCACCAGCGAGGTCGCGTCGTTGAACAGGCTCTCCGCCTGCACCAGCGCCTGCACCCGGCCGGGCAGCGACAGCCTGCGCCCCAGCGCGCTCACCGCGACGGGGTCGGTACTGGCCAGCACCGTGCCCAGCACGAAGGCCATCGCCGGGGTCAGCGGGGTCAGGGCGACCGCCAGGGCACCGACGGCGGCGGCCGAGGTCAGCACCAGGCCGAACGCCAGGGCGGTGACGGGCCGCCAGACCGTGCGCAGGTCACGGAGCGAGAGCTCCTCGGCGGAGGCGTAGAGCAGGGGTGGCAGCACGATCAGGCCGATGGTCTCGGGCGCGATCCGCACCGCCGGGGTGCCCGGCACCAGCGCGACCGCGAGCCCCGCGAGGACGAGCACCGACGGCGCCGGCACCCGCCATCGCCGCGCCCCGACCGCCACCGCCGTCGCCAGCACCACGAGAAGAAGTACGGTCCCCACACCATGCACCTGCGCGACCCCCGGTCACCACGTCCAGGGGCGCCGCCACGATCGTCGCGGTCCGTCCCCTCGCCGACCAGGCTTCCCGGCACACCGCCGGGCCAGCATACTGGCCGCCGCCCGCGGTCCTTCAGGGTCGCGCTCTCCCCCCAACCGCGAACCGCGCGTCCTCTCCCACCGTCCGAAGCCCTGCCCGCCGGTGCCCGATCAGTCCCCGCTCTGCTCCTGCGGGGCGCTGAGCAGGCGCTCCAGCTCGGCTCCGGCCGGGTCGTACCCCGCGTCGCAGATCCGTTGCAGCTCACGAAGGTCCGCAGCATCCACCGCTCGGCGGGTGAGGAGGAGCCCGGCGCGCGCTGATCCCTCGTCAAGTAGCCCGCTCAACTCCGCGAGGTCCCCGTCCGCGTCGGCGAGGTCGGCCAGCCGGTCCAGCGCCGCCTCGCTGCCGGCGTCGGCCAGCTCGCGCAGGGTCTCTCGGTCGGTTCCGTGGTTCGTCATGACGCCATGGTGCGGCCCTGCCCCTGGGGCGGGGTCAAGTGGGATCATGGCGAGGTGATCACCATCGGGCAGCTGGCCGGGTACGCCGGGGTGTCGGTCAAGACCGTCCGGGTGTACCACGCCAAGGGCCTGCTCCCCGAGCCCGAGCGCGATGCGTCCGGCTACCGGCGGTACACCGCGGCCGACGCCGTCGAACTGATCAAGATCCGCACCCTCGCCGAGGCCGGCGTTCCCCTCGCCCGCATCCGCGAGCTGCGGTCGGCGGGCGAGGAACGGTTCCAGCAGGAGCTGCTGAGGATCGACGACGAGCTGACCGAACGCATCGACGCCCTGTACACGACCCGGGGGCGGCTGCGGCGGCTCGCCACCGGTGATCCCTCCGCACTGCCCGCCGAGGCCGTCGCCCTGCTGGAACGCCTGGCCGGCTGGGGCTTCACCGAGCGCTGGACCGAGCTGCAACGCGACCTGTGGATCCTGGTGTTCGCCACCCAGCCCGACCACGCGCCCGCACTGCTGAACGACCAGGCCGGGAGCCTGGCCGACCCGGCCCTGCGACAGCTGTTCCTCGACTACGACCACGCGCACGACCTGGACCCGGACGACCCCCTCCTGCCGGACCTCGCCGACCGGATCGCCCAAGCCACCCGGACGCGGTACGGCACACAGGAGCCGCCGGGCCCGGACGCGGCCTCCGGCGTCACGGCCCTCGTCCAAGGGGCGGTCAACTCCTCCTCGCCGGCTTGGGAGCGGCTGGACGCCTTGATCCGCGCCCGGCTCGGCGCCTGACGAGCAGCCCCGTCAGGAAAGCGTGAAGACCCCGTCCGTGCGCGTCATCCCTGCGTCAAGGGCCCCGGCCGGGTGCGGTCGCGGAGGTGCAATGGAAGGGTCACCACCCGTCCGAGAAGAGGGAACGTCATGGACCAGGCCACCCGAGTCGTCGTCGGGGTCTGCGGGACGCTCAGCGGGCTCGCCGCCCTGCACCGCGCGGTGGCCGAGGCACGCGCACGCAACGCCGTCCTCGTCCCCGTCACCGCCTGGGAGCCGTCGGAGGCCGACGGCCTGCGCCCGCTCTCCGAGCTGGAGCACGCCGCCGCCCGGCACCTGGACCACGCCTTCGAGCAGATCTGCGGCGGCTACCCCGCAGGCATCCGCATCCACCCGGTGGTGGTCCGCGGCGAGGCCGGTCCGGCCCTGGTCGCCACCGCCGACCGGCCCGGCGACGTCCTGGTGGTCGGCACCGGCGGGCACCGCCGCCTGCAGCACGTGCTGCACGGCTCGGTCACCCGCTACTGCAAGACCCACGCCCGCTGCCGGGTGATCGTCGCCTCACCGTCGACCCTCCTGGAGAACCTGGCCCTGCCGGACCGGAACGGCGCCCCGCTTCCCTTCCTGGCCGGGGACCGCACCATCGCCGTGCCGCGCGGCATGGCCGGTGCCGGCAACTCGAACTGACGGCCCGTCGGTCCACGCACCGCCGCCCCGGGGTGGGACCGGCCTTCGGGCCGTTCGTCCCGCCCCGGGGCGGCGGTGCGTGGGCTCCCGGTGCCGGTGGCACGCGGCACCGGGAGGTTCATGGGGTCAGCGGCAGGCGCCGCGACCGTGGTTGGCCTTCTTCTTGCGGCGGGCCTTCTTCTTCCGGGCGCGCTTGGACATCGTGGTGCCTCCTGGTGGTGCGGGCGGTACGGGTGGTCTCAGGTGTGGTGGACGAGCAGGTCGGCGAGCTTGGCGATCCGGCGCTGCGAGCGGTCCTCGTGCACGGCGGCCGCGGCGGGCGCGATGTCGCCGCCGTCGTAGTACTCGCCGTTGGCCAGGCGGAAGTCGGGCAGGCAGAGCTTGACCACGGCCTTCGCGCCCTCGGCGGCGGGAGCTCCGCCCCGGCCGTAGAGCGGCATCAGGGCGGTGTCGCACAGGCCGGGGTTGACGCTCACCGAGGTGATGCCGGAACCCTCCGGCGCCATCTCCCGGGCCGCCATCGAGAGGGCGAGCTGGGACTGCGCGTAGGCCGCCACCCGGGAGTACTTCTTCGCCCGGTTGGGGTCGTTCCAGTTCATCGAGGCGGTGCGGTGCAGCGAGGAGGAGACGTTGACGATCCGCGCGGTGCCGCCGGCCGCCGCGAGCGGTGCCCGCAGCAGCTGCGAAAGCAGGTGCGCGGCAAGGAAGTTGACCTGGAGCGAGACCTCGTTGCCGTCATCGGTGAGGGTACAGCGCTCCGGGGCCATGGTGGCCGCGTTGTTGACCAGCAGATCGAGCGTCGGGAAGGCCGACACGACGGTGGCGGCGAGCACCGCGACCTCGCTCAGGCGGGTGAAGTCGGCAGCGAACATGTGGAGTTGGTCGCGGGAAGCACCGGCCGCCACCAGACGCTCGACGGCGTGCTCGCCCTCGTTGGTGGTGCGGGCGTGCACGATCACGGTGGCACCGTGCCCGGCGAGCAGGCGGGCCGTCTCCCAGCCGATGCCGGAGGAGGCTCCGGTGACCAGGGCGGTACTGGCGGACAGAACTACGTCGGACATGACCCATCCAAGGGTGACCGGCAAAACCGGGGTGCCGGAGCACGCCGAACGTGCTTGCCGGGGGCCGGAGTTGCGAGAGGGGATGCTACGGATGACCCGCCGGGTGGCGCGAGGCGCTCACACCCGTGCGGGTGGACATACGGCGCGGGCGGGCCGCCTCGGCGGCCCGCCCGCGATACGTCCGGGCGCTGGTTCCGGGGAGGGAATCGCTACCGGGCGTCGGGGACCGCGACAACTGCCAGCGCCCGCGGATGCGGCGGGCGGTCGTGGTGGCGTGTCGAGCGGTTCATGACGCCCATTCAAATCGACCGCGATCGCCCTCGCAACGACCCGCCGCCCATTCTGACACTTCCTTGACGACCATTCACCCCGGCGGGTCACCGGCCCGCCGCCGGCCGTTCCACCCGGCGCGCACGGCTCCCATCAGCTCACCCACCCGGCCCCAGTCGTCACCCATACTCCGACGGCTCCGGTCCGCCCCCCGAAAGTGAGTTCATGTTTTCCTGAATTCACCTTCCTGTGTACTCTGAGCGGGTGCTGACCCTCGCCTCCGAGATCGAGATCCTGGCGCGCTTCGGCCGCGCGCTCTCCGACCCGATCCGCTGCCGCATCCTGCTCGCCCTGCGCGACGCCCCGGCCCACCCGGCCGAGCTGGCCGAGGCGCTGGGCATCTCCCGCACCCGGCTCTCCAACCACCTTGCCTGCCTTCGGGACTGCGGCCTGGTGGTCGCCGTCCCGGTCGGCCGCCGCACGCGCTACGAGCTCGCCGATCCCCGCTTCGGTCAGGCCCTGGACAGCATCAGGACCGCGGTCGTGGCGGTCGCCTCCGAGCCCGCCTGCGCCGATGCCGCGGAGGAGGGCTGCTGCTGACCATGAGCCTCCTCTCGCTCGGCCCGTCCCCGGCCCGCCGTGACGCGCTGACCCGCCGGATACGCCTGCTGGTCGCCGCCACGATCACCTACAACGTCGTCGAGGCGGCCGTCGCCCTCACCGCCGGGACGGCCGCCTCGTCCACCGCGCTGATCGGCTTCGGCCTGGACTCGATCATCGAGGTCTCCTCCGCCGCCGCCGTGGCCTGGCAGTTCTCCGCCCGGGAGCATGCGGCCCGCGAGGCCCGCGAGAAGACCACCCTGCGGATCATCGCCCTCTCCTTCTTCGCCCTCGCCGCCTACGTCACCTTCGACTCCGTCCGGGCCCTGGCCGGCACCGGCGACGCGGAACGCTCCATCCCCGGGATCGCCCTCGCCGCCCTCTCCCTGGCGGTCATGCCATTCCTGTCCGCCGCCCAGCGCAAGGCCGGACGCGAACTCGGCTCCGCCAGCGCCGTCGCCGACTCCAAGCAGACCCTGCTCTGCACCTACCTCTCCGCCGTGCTCCTCGTCGGCCTGCTCCTCAACGCCACCCTCGGCTGGTCGTGGGCCGACCCGATCGCCGCCCTGGTCATCGCCGCCATCGCGGTCAAGGAGGGCCGCGACGCCTGGCAGGGCAAGGGGTGCTGCGCCCCTGCCCGACTCCCAGCGGCGCCTGACACCCTGTCCGACGCCTGCGGCTGCCGGCCCGGCTGTACCTGCTGCTGACCTCGGGGGCGAGACCGCGGTGCATCAGCGCGGCGCCGGCCTCGGCACGACCAGCACCGGACAGCCGGACCGGCGGACACAGTGCGAGGCCACCGAGGGCCGCAGCCCCCGCCAGATCAACCCCTCGGCTCCGGCGCCGACCACCAGCAGGTCCTCGGGCTCGCCGACCATCCGCACCAGGACCTCGCCCGCCTCACCGCGCACCACGAACGAGGACAGCCGCACACGGGAGAGCCCGACGGCGAACGCACCGTCGATCGTCCCGCGCAGCCGCTCGGCGGCGGCGTCGAGGCCCGCATCTAGCGCCGCTAGGACCGGAACGCCCCAGTGGCCCCGGCCGGTGACCGGTGGCGGCGACCATGCCAGCACCGCCACCACCACCGCGCCGGTCCGGCCCGCCTCGGCGACGGCGGTGCGCAGGGCCGCTGTGCTTCCGGGGGATCCGCTGACCCCCACCACGACGCGGCGGCAGCTCGATCGCCGCCGCAGTTCCGGCACCGTTCCCGTCATGTCGTCCTCCACCTTCCGTCGGATACGGTCCAGCCAAACGACGGGGCCGCGGCACAGGAGCGCCGTTGGCACTTCCCTGGCGACCGGCAGCCGGATCCCGACACATCCCTGACGCAGCACGTGGACCACCCCTCCGCCGCACGGTGTCAGGGCTGCGTCAGCAACTGCCCTCCGGCAGTCAATGAGGCGTCAGGAAAGCGCGGCCCTTCGAATCCCGCGCCGTAGCGTCGGACATGCTCCGGCGGGAGGCGACGCCCCGCGGCCTCCCGGACGGCTCGGCTCCCGGGCTCCGATCTGACGGCGCCTCACGAAAGCGGTGTCCCATGGCAGTTCCGTGTGTCCTTCGCGCCCGACCGCCCGCCCCGGCTGGCCGGCACGCCCGCAAGACCCTGCTGCTGCTCGCCGCCGTCACCCGGAGAATCGCCGACAGCCCGCTCGACAACACGGTCTGGCGTGCCCTGAACGCCCCCACCGTGCCACGGACCTCACCGTCGGCCACCAAGCTGGAGCAGCTCGGCCCTTGAACTGGGCACCGTGCTCGGCAGCGTCCGCACCGTCGGCGTCCACGTCGCCGGCTGGATCCACGAGACGCAGTAGGAGTGCCTCGTCTACAGCCAGCCGTTGCGGCGGAACGCCCGGAAGACGAACCCGCAGACGACGGCGATCATCAGCAGCGCGGCCGGGTAGCCGTAGGTCCACTTCAGCTCAGGCATGTGGTCGAAGTTCATGCCGTAGACCCCGACCACCATGGTGGGAATCGCCACCAGAGCGGCCCCGGCACTGATCCTGCGCATGTCCGTGTTCTGCTGCAGCGACAGCCGCGCCAAGCTCGCGGCGAGGATGCCGGTCACCAGCTCGTCGAAGGCCTGGATCCGCTCGACCGCGAGGGTGTGGTGGTCGGCGACGTCGCGCAGGTAGGCGGCCGCGGTGGCCGGCACCCGGGGCAGCGGCCGCTCCGACAGGTGCTGCAACGGCGGCCCCAGGGGCAGCACCGCCCGCTTGAACTCCAGTAGCTCACGCTTGAGTTGGTAGATCCGCCCGGCGTCGTCGGTACGCTCGGGCGAGAACACCGCCGCCTCCAGCTCCTCCACGTCCCGCTCGAAGTGGTCGGCGACGTCCAGGTAGCGGTCCACCACGTGGTCGGCCACCGCGTGCAGCACCGCGGCCGGGCCGAGCGCCAGCAGCTCGGGCGACTGCTCCAGCGTCTTGCGCACCTCGGTCAGCGGCGGGGCACTGCCGTGCCGGACCACGATCGCGAAGCCGGGCCCGGCGAAGACCATGATCTCCCCCGTGTCGACGATCTCGCTGGTCGCCGTCAGCCTGTCGTGGTCGACGTAGACGATCGTCTTCAGGACCAGGAACAGCGTGTCGTCGTAGAGCTCCAGCTTCGGGCGCTGATGGGCGCCCACGGCGTCCTCCGCCGCCAGCGGGTGCAGCGCGAACGCGGCCGCGATGTCGGCGAACCGCTCCGCCGTCGGCTCGTACAGGCCGATCCACACGAACCGCCCGGGGCGCTCCGCTATCCGTTCCAGGACCTTGGCCAGCTCCACCGGGCCGGGCAGCCGGTGCCCGTCCTCGTACAGCGCGCAGTCCACCACCGCCTGGGTACTCACCCCGGCACCGCCCCTCCGACCCGAGCCGCCCGCGCTCTCAGGGCGCCAAGCTACACCGCCCGACGAAACCGCGTGCACGTCAGAACCGGTCCGGGTACTTGATGGCCAGCACCAGGTAGCCGACCAGCAGGCCGGCCACGATCAGGCCGACGACGTTCTCCACGGTCAACGGAACCTCACACTCGAACTCGTCTCGGGCATCCACGGGAAGGCCCTCCGCCGGGAGCTGGGCTTCCCGGCGGAGGGCGGAACGGACCCTGAGGGCGCTACACGCCGATGTCGCGCACCGTCATGTCCTCCAGCGACTCGCGCCGCACCAGGACGCGCGCGTCGCCGTCGGCCACCGCCACCACGGGCGGGCGGCCGACCAGGTTGTAGCCGGAGGCCATCGACAGGTGGTACGCGCCCGCCGCCGGAACGGCGAGCAGGTCGCCCGGGTGGACGTCGGCGGGGAGCTCCACGTCGGCGGCCAGCACGTCGCCGGCCTCGCAGTGCCGCCCGACCACCGTCACCTGCCGGGGTGCGGCCGTGGTGTGACGGCCGATCAGGCGCGGGGCGTAGCGCACCCCGTAGAGGGCGGGCCGGGGGTTGTCGCTCATCCCGCCGTCGACGGCGACGAAGGTGTGGCTCCCGGTCTGCTTGACCGTCAGGACCCGGTAGACCACCACCCCGGCGGGCCCGGTCACCGCACGCCCCGGCTCCAGGGTGAGCCGCGGCACCGGCAGGCCCACCCGGGCGCACCCGTCGGCGAGTTCGGCCCGGATCCGCTGGGCCAGGGCCGGGACGTCCAGGGCCTGCTCGCCGGGCCGGTAGGCGATGGCGTGGCCGCCACCCAGGTCCAGCTGGGGCAGTTCCAGGCCGTGCTGGTCCCGGATCCGGGCCATCAGGCCGATCATCCGGCGCAGCGCCGCCTGGTAGGGCTTGACGCTGTCGATCTGCGAGCCGATGTGGCAGTGCAGGCCGACGAGTCGGAGCCCGGGTTGCTCGAGGACACGAGTGACGGCGTGCTGGGCGGATCCGTCGGTGACGGAGAGGCCGAACTTCTGATCGTCGGTGCCCGTGCGCACCGCCGCGTGACCGCCGGCCGCCACCCCGGGGACGACCCGGACCAGGACCTGCTGCCGTCGGCCGGGCGGCACCAGGGCGGCGAGGCGGGCGATCTCCGAGGTGCTGTCGATGACGATCCGCCCCACGCCGTAGGCCACGGCGGCCCGCAGGTCCTCGGGGCTCTTGGCGTTGCCGTGCATCACGATCCGCTCGGGCGGGAAGCCGGCGGCCATCGCCAGGCCCAACTCCCCCGCCGAGCAGACGTCCAGGCCCAGTCCCTCGTCCCGCACCCACTGGGCGACCGCCCGGCAGAGGAAGGCCTTGGCGGCGTAGACGACGTCGGCCTCCGGGAAGGCGCTGCGGTAGGTCCGGCAGCGGCCCCGGACCTCGCTCTCGTCCAGGACGTACACCGGGGTGCCGAACCGCTCGGCGACCGAGGCCAGCGGGACTCCGCCGACGGAGATGTCGCCGCCGGGGGCGGTGCGGGCCGAGGCCGGCCAGACGGACAGGCAGCCGTCGAGCGGCAGGACGGCAGGGGCCGGAAGGGCCGGCGCATCGGTGAGTGCCATGGTCGCCCGCTCATCCGATCAGGAGGTCGAGGGCCGGGACGGCCGCCACGGCTCCGGCGCCCCGGAGGGCACCGATCCGCTGGGGATCCCAGTGCTGCCAGGAGTCCGCGCGCTCGGGGCTCGGCGCGGCGGCGGGGGCGGAGAGCTGGGGGTCGACGGTGAGGGCGGTGACGCCCATCGGGGCGGCGAGGGCCCGCAGGGCCGGCTCGGCGAGCCTGATCCAGGGCTGCTCGGCGCCGAGCGCGGCGGTCAGCAGCAGTTCGGAGCTGAAGGCGACGGCCGTGCGGCCGCCGAGCGGAGTACGGAAGAACCGGGTGGTGCACCCCATCGGTCCCGGCCGGACGGGTACGTAGAGCGGTCCGGCCGGGACGCGTTCGAGGGGTTCGGGATCCTCGGTGTACTCGCACTGCGACATGGCTTGCTCCTTCTCGGAGGACGGGCGCCCGCCCACCACGGCGGCTGCGGGCACGGACCTGACGCTACGCCCACGGAGCACGGGCGGCGCCACCGTCCTGACGCCTGCTTGACACGGATCCCGGACTTCATGACGCGACGCTGACGACCGCCGGGCCAGGTCTCAGCGGTACTCCCGCAGGCGGGGCCGGACCCCGAGCAGGATCAGGACGAAGATTCCTGCCAGCACTGCGGCGCCGGCCGTCGCGATCCCCGTGCCGAGGTCGTCGTCGGCGTCCCGGACCGCGCGGTCGAGTGCCTGCTGATTGATCGTCAGGACCTCGCCCAGCGCATCGCTCAGCCGGATGAAGTCGGCATTGGACTGACCGGGTGCCGTACCGGTGTTGAAGGTCACCGCCTCCTTCAACCGTCCCTGGCCGCGCAGTTCGCGGATCTTCCGGTCATCGCGCTGGTAGGCCTGGAACGCCGTCAGGACCTTCTCCGCGGCGTCCTGCTCACCCGGGAAGGTGATGTTGCGCAGCTCGGCGCCCAGGAAGCCGCCGAAGGGCACGGCCGAGTGGTCCGCCCGGTGGGCGTCGGCCGCGGTGGCCAGCCGGGAGCCGTAGTCGGCCAGAGTGGCACCGTCGAGGCGGGCGAAGGCCTGGGTCTTGTCGAGGAAGCTCTGCTCGTAGGCGGCCGCGCGGGCCGGGTCAGCCAGGTAGCGGCTCTCGTCGGCGTTCATGTCGTACGCCACCGCCCGCGCCTGGCTCAGGGCGATCACCGAGTCGTAGGCGTTGCTCTTGGCCACCACCAGGTGGTGCCCCGCCCGGGTGGCCAGGCCCAGGGCGGTGGAGAGGGCGAGGACGACCAGCAGGGTGACCGCCGCCAGCGGCGGGTTGACGAGCCGTCGGAAACGCACCACGAGGACGCGCTGCAGGGCGGCCAGCGACACCAGGGCGGTCAGTCCGGTGGCCAGCAGCCACCACCGGTCGGCGGCCAGCGCCCCGCGCTGCTCGGTGTAGGTCCGGTCGACGGTGGCGGCGTTGGCCGCGGTCACCTGCCCGGCGGCGGGGAGCAGCTCCTGCCGGAGCAGGTCGGTGGCCTGACGGTAGGCCTCCAGGGTCTCGGCCGAGGGCTGGCCCGCCGGTGCCCCCGCCTGGTCTGCCAGCAGCTGGGCCCTGGCCACCAGTGCTTCGTAGCGGCCGAGTTCGCCGAGCACCGTCCGTACGGCGAGCTGCCCGGCCGGGTCGGCGACGGCGGCTTCGGCGGCGCGCTGGAGGTCCTCGTCGGCCTGGGTGCGGCGCTGCTCGTAGGTGTCCAGGGTCTGGCGGCGCAGGGCGGTGTAGTCGGGGTCCGCGCCGATCAGCAGCAGGTTGGCGGCCTGGGCGTCCATGTCGCTGAGGGCGAAGGAGAGGTCGGCCGCCCGGACCGCCTGCGGGGCGGCCCGGCGTCCGATGGTGTCGATGCCGCCCCGGCTGCCGGCGAGCACGGTGGCCGCCGCCGCGGCGAGGGCCAGCACGGCCACCAGGCACAGTGCGGTGAGCGCCCGGAGCAACCGGGGGGTGTTCCACCACGAGGCGGTCAGCGCGGAACTCCACCTCGCCCGGACCGCCGGCCCGGGTGCGGCCGGTCCAGGTACAGTCGGCCCGAAGGCAACCGTTCTCGACCGCTGCCGGACGACCGCTCCGAGCTGTTCCCCCACTGCCACGACCGCTCGCCCTCTCCCCCACCGGCCGATCACCGGAGCGGGATCGCCTGCCCGCAGACGCTAGGAGCGCACGGCCCGGTCGCAGCCGTCCCTGACGCGCCCTTGACGCACCACGGCGGATTCCTGACGCATCGTTGGCACCGAAGCCCTTCCGAACGACCGAGGGCGCGGCAGGGGGTCGGGCTGTGCTTCGGAACCACCACCCCCGGCGATCCCGATCCCCGCACAGCCGGCACCCGTTGCCGCGCCCTCTCCTCATCACCAGGCCATCGCCGGTGTTCCGGTGGGAATCCCCACCGGTGCGCGGAGCGGAAGCGTCCCCCCACGGACCGCTCCTGCTCCCTCGGTGACGAGACTAGGCACCGGAGGGACCGACTCCAATCTCCCTGACGCCTTCTTGGCACTGGCCCGGCCCATCTTGACGCCCCGTTGGCACCGACCTGCTCAGCCGGCCCGCCCGACCGTCCACCGAGGTCAGTCCAGGTACCCCATCGAGATCCGGCAGTGCCCGCCGACCCGCCGGCGGCTCTCCTCGGAGGTGTCCTCCGGGCGTTCCCTCGTGAAGGCGTCGGTGTCCATAGGCCGCTGGAGGAAACCACCCGGCCTCGTCAGGGCCGGGAGCCAGCCGGCTGCGGGACGTACGGAGGTGGTGCCGTTGGCCGGGGCGGCCACCTGCAGAGCGCTGCTCATGTCCTTCTGCTTCCTCGGAGTTGGTGGTCCGGTGCGGCACACCGCACCGGACACTTCATCAGCCCTCGGGCTCGGCGACCCGTCGAGCAGAGGTCTGTCCTATCCAGTGGACGCCCCAACCGGCCGCACCGCACCGGCCGTTGACGCAGCGCTAACGCCCCCCTCACCCGTCTTGACGCATCCCTCGCCCGACCGGCCCGGTCCGTTGCCCCGCAGCACCAGCGGCTCCTGCCCTTTGAGGCCGAGCGGATATGAGCGGCGTAAAGATCGCCGGGCGGGCGGCCCGAGCGGTGCCATCGTGATCCCCGGCAGTCAGGACCCGAACAGAACGCTGTTCCCTGGCCGAGCAGAAAGATGGATCTGACGTGGGATTCCTCCACCTGAAACGCACCCTCGCGACAGGCCTCGCCGCCGTGGCCCTGGCCTCCGGCCTGACCGTGCAGGCCCAGGCCGCAACGGCCGCCGGCATGCCGGTCGACAAGACCTGCGGCACCCCCGCCGTCCCCGGCGGCGGCAACTGCATGACCTCGCTGATCAGCGCGGGCTTCGACATGATCAAGGGCTTCCGCAACGCCGCGAACAACAACAAGCTCGACAACGCGCAGTTCACCCAGAACACCGCCACCGAGCTCAGCAAGAAGTTCCCCGGATTCAACGTCCTGGTGTTCAAGACCGTCGGCACCGACCTCTACGAGACCGAGTGGTTCAAGAACGAGTACAAGGAGGACATGAAGGGGGTGCTGATCGACACCACCTTCAAGCTCAACCACTTCATGGACAAGGAGCAGAAGGACCCCAGCGGCTACGACAAGTTCCGGATCTGGGTCTTCCAGGGCGACTCCACCTTCCGCAACCGCGGCGACGGCGGATTCATGAACTGGGCGTTCATCGGCCAGGACTCCGACACCGTCAAGAAGGAGCCCTGGACCTGCCGGATGGGCACCGCCCGCCCGTACAAGTGCGACGGTGACGTACGCACGCTGCACTTCCCGGCCCGGGCCGGCGTCGGTAGCCGGACCGGCAGCCTCACCCCCGACTCCGCCGCGCCAGCCGGCTACCACGCCTGTCTGGACGTCAGCGGCAACAGCGCTGCCAACGGCACCTCCGTGCAGATGTGGGAGTGCAACGGCGGCGACGCCCAGCGCTGGACCTACAACGGCTACAAGCTCCGCGCCGCCAACGGCAAATGCCTCGACCTCGCCGACAACCGGGCCGCCAACGGCACCAAGCTCCAGGTCTGGGACTGCCTCGAAATCCCCGGCCAGCGCTGGTACATGTCGCCCAGCGGCGGCTTCCGCCACCTGACCGACCTCAACGACCGCTCCCAGGACGTCTGCATCGACGACTTCAGCGGCGCCACCGCCAACGGCAGCGCCGTCACCGCCTGGGCCTGCGGCTCCGAGGACCGGCGCGACGCCCCCAACCAGAACTGGGCCTGGGGCGGCACCCCGCCCACCACCAACCCCACCACCCCGCCCGGCAACGGCGCCGACGTCATCCTCAAGCTGGACAACGGCCTCGGCGCCGTCCCGGTCGGCGGCGCGGCCGGCTCGGCCGTGGTCCCCGGCCTCCGCGGCGGCAACGAGTCCAAGTGGAAGCTCACCTCCGTCGGCGGCGGCCGCTACCGGATCACCAGCGCCTACGGCCTCGAACTCACCGAGAGCGGCGGCTACATGGCCGAGCTCCAGCCCTGGAGCAACTCCTCCAAGCAGAAGTGGGAGCTGAACCCGGTCAGCACCGGCCGCTATCAGATCCGGATCTCCTCCGACGACTGCCTGGCCCACAGCTCCGACTTCAAGCAGCTCGGCGTCTGGACCTGTGAGCGCGGCTGGAAGCAGGAGTGGGTCCTGGAGTCCGCCAACGGCGGCGGCGTGATCGTCCCCGGTGGCGGTGGCGGTGGCGGTGGCGGTGGCGGTTCGAGCATCCCGACCGAGCGGCCGATGTTCATCAGGCTCGACAACGGCCTGGGCGCCACCGCCCCGAACGAGACGGCGAGTTGGGGCGCCCCCGTGCTCGGCGGGATCGTCGGCGCCAAGGGCTCCACCTGGACGGTCAAGTCCCTCGGCGGCGACCGCTACCGGATCGTCAACGACCTCGGCTACAACCTCACCGAGAACCCCGACACCTACCTCGCCGAGCAGCAGGCCTGGGGCGACACCTCCAACCAGAAGTGGCAGTTCAAGAGCGTCGGCAACGGCAAGTACCAGATCCAGATCTCCGACGACGACTGCCTCACCCACGACTCCGACCACAAGCAGCTCGGCGTCTGGACCTGTGAGGGCGGCTGGAAGCAGGAGTGGTCCCTCCAACTCCGCTGACCCACCACCGGACTGCTCCCGCCCCCTATCCCACGTGAACCCGAGGGCGGCGGGAGCGGTCCGGTTCAGCCTCGCGGAGGACCTCGCGGGTGACCGGGGCGACCTCGCCCTGCTGCGAGTCCGCTGCACCCACGGCACCGCTCCGTCCACGCAGCCGTGCGCCACCGGATCCGGTGGCGCACCGTCAGGCCAGATGGTGATCAGCTGAACGCCCGTCAGCGACGGCCCGATGTCCACTCTTCGGCGGCATCCCGTACCTCTCAATCCCGTGACCACGCGCGGAAGCAGTTCCTGACGGATCCCTGACACGAATCCCCTTGCCCCGGGCACCCACTGATCGGCAGGGTGGATTCCACCAACGGCCTTCAGTACGAGGGGAATTCACGTGTCTTCTTCCGTCAAAGCCAGGATCACCGCCGCACTCGTCAGTGCAGTCGCCGCCGGCTCGCTGATCGCCGCGGGCGCAGCACCTGCCACTGCCGCCTCTGCCGCCACCGGGCCGTCCCCGGCCAACGGCGGCGCCTTCCTCAGCGGCGCGTCCGCGGCCCAGGACGCCGCCTCCGCCTCCGCCCGCGCGGTCCAGCAGCACCTGATGAGCCCCGGGGACACCCTCTGCACGGGGACCTGGACGCACGCGGTCTCCACCGTCCAGTTCCAGCGGGCCGCAGGCGGCACCCTGGCCTGGAGCTTCAACCTCTCCAACGCCTCCAAGTCCGCGCTCGGCCCGACGGTGACCGTCACCATGCCCTACGCCTACGTCGACGGCAAGGCGGTCAACCCGCCCTACGGCCCGCACACCGAGCCCAACTGGTACAACTTCCACGGCAGCATGAACAGCTACCAGTTCATCGGCGGTGGCGGTGGCACGATCCAGACCGGCAACAAGCTCACCTTCTACTGGTTCCTCAAGGGCTCCAACCCCAACACCGCCGCCGACCGCTACATCACCTGCCAGGTCCCGACCCCCGGCAGCGCCTGACCGGACGGAGAGCACCCCATGGCCGACGAGCAGACCCCGGCCCAGCGGACCGAGGTCCTGGACGGCCGTCACCGGCTGACGGTCCGTTCGATCACCCGGGCGGACGCGTCCTTCACCCTGGACTACGCGATCACGCCGCCCCTCCCGGACGACCTCCGGACCGGCCCCGCCGCCGAGCCCGTCTTCCTCTGGCTGGAGGCCGAGGACGACCTCGGCAACACCTACGCCGACTACGGCGGCGCCCGGGGCCTGACCCCCGACGGCCACTCCACCGAAGGCCGCATCTCGGGGCAGCCCGCCCTGCCGGCCGAAGCCACGGCGCTGACCGTGCGCTTCGTCTTCCTGATCGGCGGCTCGGAGCAGGCCCACCCCGTCACCCTGCCGGTGCCGCCCGACGCGTAGCGACGGCCGACTCGGCACC
Organism: Kitasatospora sp. NPDC001664; assembly: GCF_053596675.1. Lineage (NCBI taxonomy): Bacteria > Bacillati > Actinomycetota > Actinomycetes > Kitasatosporales > Streptomycetaceae > Kitasatospora > Kitasatospora sp. NPDC001664. The sequence goes on along the minus strand of NZ_JBSFGS010000002.1, from coordinate 499,307 downwards.
TGGCGGTGTGGGTCACCACAAACGTGGTGACCCACACCGCCAGGCCGCGACCGGCCCCATCAACCGGGCGCCGCCTTGCTGCCCGCCGCAGCACCGCCCCGTCGTCCAACGCTCAGAAGAGCGCGTCCTGACTGGCTGCGACGATGCTGGTCCCGACGATCCGGCCAGGTGACACATCGATCTCTTGCTCGTCACGCAGCCGCCTGAGCAAGGGGATGACCTGAGTGGGCCGATAGACGGTCTCCAATAGGGTGAACTCCTTGAGCTGGTCCACGCTCCGCTCGACCGGCGAAGCGCGTAGGTGCCCGAGCAGAATGCGGCGCAGGGGCCCAGTGTCCGGCTCGATGTCCAGTTCAAGGGCTTGCTGATTCGGATCCTTGGGATAGATGTACCGAACGCCGGAGGTCGAATCGACGACCCACATATCATCACGCGGCGACCAGGGGGCGTGCACGGCTCACTGCATCACGGCGCAGCGAGCTGAGAACGCGCCGGCATCTCGCCCCAGGTCCGCCCTTGAAGGTCGCGGCCTCCGGCCTTGGGGTTGCGCCCACCCCACTGCTTGAAGAAGAACGGCACCCCGGCCGCCTCGCACACGTCGCGGATCTCGACCACCCAGTCCGGGTCCATCGGCCGGTGTCCGAGCCCGGACTCCCCACCCGCGATCACCCAGCCGATCCCGTCCAACTCCAGCCCTGGCAGCGGCCCCAACAACGGCTCCAGCGACAGAAACCGCACCGCCGCCGGAACGGCCCGCAGGTCGTCCACCCGACTCAGCTGCCCGGAGTCCTCAACCGATACGCCCATCCAGAGGTTCTCCGGCCAGTCGAGCCGCTCCGCCACGCGCCGAAGCCGGACCGACCTCTTCGTCAGCACCTGATAGGTGTGCTGAGGGGTATCCGCCATCACCTGGAACACGTCCCGGACGAAAACGAGCGGCACCCGGGCGTGGAAGAGGTCGCTCATGGAGTTCACGAACACCATCCGCGAACTACGCCAACGCTTCGGAACATCAAGGGCGTCCGGATGCAGGGCCAGCCCGAACCCGGGACCCGAGGTCCGTGGGTCACCATCCGCCTGGTACTTGGGAGTCCCCATCGCCTTCAGCCGCTTGGCCAGGGCCAGGGCGTAGCAGTTGTCGCATCCGGCCGACACGCGATCGCACCCGGTGGTGGGGTTCCAGGTCGCTTCCGTCCACTCGATCGCGCTGCGATCACTCACTGCCGCACCTCGCCCATCGCCTCGGAGGTCGCGAAGCGAACACTCGCCGCGGCCGTCGCCGGGCTCCACCATCCTCCGCCGGGCCCACCGGTGTCGAACCAGCAGGCTAGAACCATCGAATGACAGCGGCACCGGCCGAGGCCGCGAGCGAATCTGTACTCATCCCGGATCTGACGATCAGTCAGAGAAGCCAGCAAAGGGTCAGCATCGATCCGACCAGACCCTGCCACAGACTCCCGTATTCGAGAACCAGCCGAGCCGAGCCAGCGGTTCCGTCGCCGTCCCCTGACAACCGACCGAACCGCCCGATCACCCAGCCGCTGCACTCACCATTCATCCGCCGTGCGAGGTGGAGCAGCCCACTCGATGGAGCGGATAACCCCAGGTCAGATACGGTTTCCACGCGGCTTCAGCGGCACGTTCGGCAGCTCCGGCGCCGGCAAACGCTTACCGGGGTACCCCTGCACCTCTCCGAAGCGATCGCCCTTCTCCCAGTCCTCCCGTGCTTGTACGATCTCCTCACCGGATCGGGCGATGAAGTTCCACCACATGACGATCTCCTCGCCGAACGGCGGTCCGCCGATCAGGACGGCGACCGCGTCCGTGTCGGCGGTGTTGGTGAGGGTCAACTCGCTCGCGCCCGGGGCGAGGTAGCCGAGGTCGGCGGGCTTCAGGGTGGTGCCGGAGAGCAGGACGGTGCCGCGGTCGACCAGGAGGCCGTGCTCGTATCCGGGGTCCACCGCGAGGGTGACGGTGGCGCCGGGGCGGAGGGTGAGTTCGGCGCCGAGGAGCGGGGTGAAGGTGGGCACCGGGGAGGTGTCGCCGGCCAGGGTGCCGAGGAAGACCCGGGCCTCGCCGCCGTCCCCCTCGCCGCCGCCGGCGAGGGGGACGGCGGTCGGAGCGTGGTGCTGGAAGTCCCGTGGGGCGTGGCGGTGTTCGTCGGGGAGGGCGACCCAGAGCTGGACGCCGTGCAGGACGGTGGTGTCGGGGGTGGAGACCTCGGAGTGGCTGATGCCGTGGCCGCCGGTCATCAGGTTGAGCTCGCCGGGGCGGACGTAGGCGTGCACGCCGAGGCTGTCTCGGTGCTCGATCTCGCCGGTGAACAGCCAACTGACGGTCTGCAGGCCGGTGTGCGGATGCGGCGCGACATCCATGCCGCCGGTGTCGGCGACGTCGTCGGGGCCGTAGTGGTCGACGAAGCACCAGGCGCCGATCAGGGTGCGGCCGCGCTGCGGGAGGGTGCGCCGGACGGTCATCGACCGCGGACCACCGAGCGGCACGTCCCGTACCGGCAGCACCTCGACCGACGGTTGCGCGGCACCGGTCTCGACATAGTCCATGGCAGTTCCTCCCGTTGAGCCCGATCGTTCCAGATTCAACTATTATGCCATGGGAAGATCGTTGATGATCGCCACCGACCACTGGAGTCCCCATGACCGACACCGCGACCGATGTGACGACCGCTCCGGCTCCCCGGCGCGTGTTCATCGACAAGCAGCACCCGGAACCCTTCCGCGCCATGCGCGCCACCGGCGAGGCGGTCCGGGTCGCGGCCGCGGAGGCCGGTCTGGACCGTCGCCTGGTGGAGCTGGTCAACCTCCGGGTCTCCCAGCTGAACGGCTGCGCGTACTGCCTGGACGTGCACACCAAGGCGGCGCTCCAGGAGGGCGAGAGCGTCCAGCGCCTCGGCGTGCTGCCCGCCTGGCGCGACACCCCGCTGTTCACGCCCCAGGAGCGCGCCGCCCTCGCACTGGCGGAGGCCACCACCGTCCCCTCCGACGACACCGCGCAGGAGCACGCCTACGCGCAGGCCCGCGCCGCGCTGACGGAGGAGCAGATCTCGGCCGTGATCTGGGTGGCCGTCACCATCAACGCCTTCAACCGGGTCTCCATCCTCAGCAAGCACCCCGTCCGCCCGGCCCGCTGAGGCCGGCCGTCACCGACGGACGAACGGCGGCCCCGCCCCCACCTGGGGACGGGGCCGCCGCGTCGGACGGAGCGTCAGCAGCTGATGCTGCCCTTGCGGATCGCGTGCCCGCTGGTGTTGGAGTCGTCCGACCAGTACACCGGCTTGGAGCCGCCGACGCACTCGGCCGCGCCCGCCACCGCGAAGCCCTCGTTGTTCAGGTTCGCCATGCCGGTCGGCCGGTTGTAGACGGCGGCCACCGCGAAGGCGCCCGAGGCGTTCACGGTGAAGGTGCGGTGCTGGCCGCTGCAGGTGTCGTCGCAGACCACCCAGAGGCGGCTGGCCTGCGGCTCCCACTCCAGGTCCATCACGCCGCTCATGCCGGAGCTGACGGTGGCCACCTTGGTGAAGCTGCCGGAGTCCTGCAGGACGTAGCCGTAGACCGAGCCGTTGCCCTCCAGACCGACGAAGAACACGCCGCCGCTGTGCGCGCCGTACCCGGCCGGGTCGTACGCCGCGCCCGTCGAGGCGTCCTTGAAGCTGGCCGCCGTCAGCGCCGCGTCGGGCACCCAGGTGATCGCCTCCAGACCGGCGTTGGAGCCGACCGACGGGAGGTCCGCGGTCAGGTTCCACTCCTTGGTGGCGGTCAGCGAGGTGGAGGTGCCGGAGACGTCGTAGCGCAGCACCGAGAGACGGCTGCTGCCGGAGCCGTCGCGCTCGCTGGAGACGAAGACACCGCCCGCCGCGCCGGCCGAGGTGACGGTGACGCCCTCGGCGTCGGGGGCGCCGGAGCCGTTGGTGAAGCGCAGGGTCTTGCCGGAGGTCCAGCCGTTGGCGGTGTCGGGCTTCCAGCCGGCGGAGCCGTTGGGCACCAGGCGCCAGAGCTTGCCGGAGTTCTGCGCGCCCCAGAGCACGCCGCTGCCCTCCAGGGCGAGGCCGCTCAGGTCGGAGCCGAAGACGTTGGAGCCGTCGGCGGTGGCGACGGTGGAGCTGCCGGGCCAGGCCACCGGGGTGGTGGAGCCGCCGCCGGTGCCGCAGGCGTTGGCGGAACCGAGCGTCACGGCAGCCGACTTGAAGGCACCGGTGCCGTCGGCGCAGCGCGACCAGGACGGCGCGGAGTGGCTTGTCCAGGTGAAGCTGTCGACCAGGGTGGAGCCGCCGGGCAGGTAGACGCGGGCCTTGTCGCTGGAGCCGAGGCCGAAGGAGCCCGAGACGTCGAAGGCGCGGAAGGCGCCCGGCGCCAGGGTGGTGCCGGAGGCGATGGTGTAGTTGGACGAGCTGCTGTCGTCCTTGAGGACCCAGCCGGAGACGTCGACCGCGGCGGTGCCCTTGTTGTAGAGCTCGATCGAGTCGTTGACGCTGCCGGTGGTCACGACCTCGTTGATCCGGATGTCGTCCGCCGGGGCCGCCTGGGCGGGGGCCGCGGTCAGGACGCCGGCCACCAGGGCGGTGGCGGCGGCGAGCGAGGGGGCGAGGCTGCGGCGCCAACGGGCGGCGAGCGATGCGGTCACGGGTTTCCGTCCTCGGGGGAGGTTGGGTGCGTCGGGGCGGGCATGACAGTCCTCGCTCCGGCCGAATGGCCCACCACCAACAGGTGGTTGATCCATGAACGGTGGCCGAACCGTCCGTGATCCCGTCCTCCCCCGTGTACCCGGCCGGACCCTGCCCCGCACCGCCCGCACCGCACCACTTGCACCGCTCACACCACTCACGCCGCTCGCACCGCACCGCTCGCACCGCAACGGACCGCCCTGGTCGGCCCGTTCAGGACAGCCGGACCGTCCCCTCCTGGTCCGTCCCGTTCAGAGCGCACGTCCCGGCGGGCCGCCGTCGGCCTCCGGCGGGGCCACGGACAGCGCCCGTACCGTCCGCCGGGGCCAGACCGCCGGGAGAGCGGCAGTCAGCGCGGCCGTGCAGAACAGGGCGAGCCGGCCGAACTCGCCGCCGGTGCTCGACCAGCCCAGCACGGCATGACGGTGGATCACGAAGCCGTTGAAGAACAGCCAGGCGGCCACGGCGATCAGCGGCGCGGCGGCCGGGCGGGAGTTCGCCCCGAGCACGGCGCACCCGAGCGCGAACGCGCCCAGGGCGAACCAGGTCGCGTGCCGTTCCCCCAGCACCGCCAGGGCCGGGACCAGCCCGGCCGCCCCGCTCAGCGCGAGCGCCAGCGACATCCCCACCGGCAGCCGCCGCACCGCCGGACGGAACGTCCGCCCGCCGGGCCGCGCCCGGTAGAGCCTCATCCCCTCGTCGTTCCCGATCACCCCAACCCCTTCCTACCGCACCGGAGTTCACCGCCCGCGCCCCACCACCCGACCGGCCGACCACCGCAGGACCGGGAACCGTACGCCCCACCCTGCCGACCCGCCACCCCTCCGGCCCGCCGCCCCTCCGAACCATCCCGCTCCGGCCCCGCCCCCGCAGCGGCCCGGCCGACCGGGCCAGAGGCCCCGCCTCACCGCTCGCGCGCGACCCGACCCGCCCCGTCGGCGGGCACCAGCCTCGCCGGGAGGTGCCACAGGTGCCGCCACGACCGGCCCTCCAACTCCCGCTGCAGCGACGGCCGCGGCACCGCGAGCACCGGACACACGGCCCGCTTGAGGCACTCCGCCGGCACCGACGCCCGCAGACCCCTGCGCAGGAGGCTGCCACTGCCCGCGCCGACCACCACCAGGTCGTCCGGCCGGTCGGCGAACAGCGCCAGCGCCCGCGCCGTCTCCCCGCGCACCACGCAGCTCCTCAGCCGCACGCCCACCGGCCCGCCGTCACCGAACGCGGCTTCCAGGGCCTCCGCCAGCCGCGCCGTCGCGCTCTCCTCCCACACCGTCAGCAGCGGCGGGCAGGGGGCCCGGCGGTAGCCGGCCTCTCCGCCCTGAGGGAGCCAGGCCAGCACGGCCAGCAGTTCGGAGCCGGTCCACCGCGCCTCCGCGACGGCCCGGTGCAGCGCGGCGAGGCTGCCCAGCGAGCCGCTCACCCCGACGACGATCCGCCGCGGCCGCCGTGTCTCCCGGTCCCCGCCCTGCTCGTCCATCCCGCTGTCCCCTGCTCTCGCTCGTCCGGCTGTGTGGCAGACAGCAAAACCGCTCCCGCACCCCCCTGAGCCGCCCGTTGACGCTTCCCTGACGAGGGCCGTTCGAATCCCAACACTTCCCTGACACGGCCCCCGGCGGCCGCCCCGCCGTCACCCCCACGGCGTCAAGGGCCTGTACGGACCGGGGCACGGACGGTCAACGGAGCGTCAGGAATCGACCCCCGCACCGGCATCCGCCCTAGCGTCGAACCGAACCCGGCCCACCCATCCCCCTCGGAGCGCACACCGTGACCACCTGCTTCCGCCTCCACCCCGACGGCCCCGGTGATCCCGCCGATCCCGCCGACGCTCCGACTCCCCTCGGCCCTCCCTGGCCCGCCGGCGCCACCGCCTCCCCCTCCGGTGACCTGTCCATCGGCGGGGTCAGCCTCGCCGAGGCCGCCGACCGCTTCGGCACCCCGCTCTACGTCCTGGACGAGGCCGAGCTGCGGGCCCGCTGCCGCGACTACCGCGCCGCCTTCCCGGAGGCCGAAGTGCTGTACGCCGCAAAGGCGTTCCTCTCCTCGGCCGTGGCCGGATGGGTGGCCGAGGAGGGGCTCGGACTGGATGTCTGCTCGGAGGGCGAACTGCGGCTGGCCGCGGCCGCCGGCTTCCCGCCCGAGCGGATCCTGCTGCACGGCAACGCCAAGAGCCCCGAGGAGCTGCGGCTGGCGCGGCGCCTGCGGGTCGGCCGGATCGCGGTCGACAACCACGCCGAGATCACCCGGCTCGCCGCCCTCACCCTCGCGGACGTACCGCAGCGGGTGCTGGTCCGCGTGGTCCCCGAAGTGGCGGCCGGCCACCACGAGGCCGTCCGCACCGGCGTCACCGGCCAGAAGTTCGGCTTCGCCCTGGAGGGCGGCGACGCCGCCGAGGCGGTGCGGCGCGTGCTGGAGCAGCCGGGGCTGGTCCTGGCCGGTCTGCACTGCCATCTCGGCTCCCAAATCACCTCCACCGAGCCCTACTTGACGGCCGTCGACCGCCTGGTCGCACTGCTCGCCGAGATCCGGGACCGGCACGGCGTGCAGGTGCCCGAGCTCGACCTCGGCGGCGGACACGGCGTGCCGTACCTGCCGGGCGAGCGGGGCCTCGACCCGCACCACCTCGCCGACGCCCTGCACGGGCGCCTCGCCGAGCAGTGCGCGCTCCACCGCCTGGACCTGCCAAGGCTGTTGCTCGAACCGGGCCGGGCCGTCGTCGCCTCCGCCGGGGTCGCGCTCTACCGGGTGCTGACCGTCAAGACCGGCGCCGACGGCCGGGTGTTCGCGGCGGTGGACGGCGGCATGAGCGACAACCCGCGCCCCGCCCTCTACGGCTCCCGCTACTGCGCCCGCCTGGCCGGCCGGGCCCCGGCAGCCGGCGCCGCCCTGCGCGAGGTGGACGTGGTGGGGCGCCACTGCGAGGCGGGCGACGTCCTGGTCCGGGCCGCCCGGCTGCCCGCCGACCTGCGGCCGGGAGACCTGCTGGCCGTTCCGGCGGCCGGGGCGTACCAACTCTCGATGGCCTCCGGCTACAACCTGGTCGGCCGGCCCGCGGTGGCCGCCGTCCGGGACGGCCGGGCACGGCTGCTGATCCGCCGTGAGACGGTGGAGGACTTCCGCGCCCGCGAGGTGCACGCCTGAGCACCGGTCCGTACCGCACACCGGCACCCGGCCCCGCGAGGTCCGGAACCCGATCGCCCCGCCCGCCCGAGGGCGACGGGAGAAGCTTGGCGGACCACCGACGCGACCGTCCCGGTCCGGGAAGGCCACGCACACCACGGTGAGGGACTCGTCCGACTGGACGGAGCCATGGCGGAATCCATCGGCCTTCCAGGACGGTGGTCCCGTGTGCCGTGGGGCGGTCCGCGCTCATCGTACGGCCTGACGAGCCGCATCCGTGCCGCCCGGTCACGACTTGCTGTACCGGTTCAGCTCACCACGGACAGTGACGACCCGTCAGGCGGATCCGGTGCTTCTCACGCGAACGAGACGGCAGAACCGGCGCGCCCCACGGATCCGGATCCTCCCGCAATCAGTCTGCAACAGAAGGGAGTTGGACAGACCCTGCTCGCACCGATGCGGGCCACCGGCCAGGGGACGGTCCGACCATTGGTACGTCCACCACCCGCCGCCCACTTCGTACAGCAAGTCACGGACAGCGTCGGCGAGTTCCCGTCGCCCGCCGTCGCCGACGGCCGGCATCAGGTGTGCGCCGGAGCACACGGAGGATGGCCCGACCGCCCCCGAGCGCCCGCCGCCCACTGGCTCCGGTAGCCCGGCGGACGACGGTCGTTCACTTCGACCGCCCGGCGGTCGCGAGCCGTCCATCTCGGTAGCCCACGGTGTTCACGCGGCTACCAAGCGTGTGACGATCCACACAGTGATGATGCGCGCACGGTGTGCAAGACTCACCCCGTCGGGCCAAAAGCCTTCGATTCCTAGGGAGTACACCGTAATGCGCACCCGCATCGCAGCCGTTGCTGTCGGTATGACCGCCCTTCTCGCCGTGCCCGCCACGGCCTCCGCCGCTCCGGCGGTGACCTCCGGTCCGGTCACCTGCGCCACCGAGACCTCGTTCGCCGGCCAGCCCTGCGCCTGGCAGCAGCGGGACGGGGGCGGCCTGGCCGGCCTGGCACGGCTCACCTCCACCAGCGCTCAGCCGGTGCTGGTCAAGGTCGAGCTCAAGACCCAGCGCGCCTGGGGCAGCCCCTGGCTGACGGTCTCCTCGAGCACCGCCCTGCGCACCGGCACGGCCTCGGTCTCCACCCCCAAGGTGGTCACCAACGAGCTGAGCATCGTCTGCGTCACCACCGCCCCGGCACTGACCCCGGAGCAGCAGACCACCCTCTGTACCCACCCCTCCGCCTGACGGAGCGACAGAGCGGGGCGGCGGCACGTCCGGCACACCCCTGTGCCGCCGGACGCGCCGCCGCCCCGCTCCTCGTCCCCCGTTCCTCGTCCCCCGTGCCCCCGCCCCTTCGCGCCTCAGGCCCGGGCGGCCGCCGCCAACGGCGAGGCCGGGTCGATCAGCGCCGGATCCACCTCGATCCCGGCGGCCCGGACCGAGGCCACCACCTCCGTCGGCGCGGTGGCCAAGGAGCCGGCCCGGTACGGCGGTTGCGGGTCGTACTCCGTGATCAACTGGATCGCCTGGGCCACCGCGTCCCCCGCGATCAGCCCGGTCAGGTGAAGGCCGAGGTCGATCCCGGCCGAAACCCCGGCGGCGGTCGCGTACTTGCCGTCGAAGACCACCCGCTCCTCGGCCGGCACGGCGCCGAAGCGGGCCAGCACCTCGTGGCCGGCCCAGTGCGTGGTCGCCCGCCGCCCGGTCAGCAGACCGGCCGCGGCCAGGATCAGCGAGCCCGAGCAGACCGAGGTGGTCCAGGAGCTCCCCGCGTCCACCTCCCGCACCCAGTCGAGCACCTGCGGGTCCGTCAGGACCGCCTCCGTACCGGGCCCGCCCGGCACCAGCAGCAGGTCGGCCGCGGTCACCTCCGCCAACGCCGCGTCCGCCACCAACGCCAGACTGCCCTGGTCGCCGCGGACCGGTCCGGCCGCCGTGGCCGTGAACACCACCTCCACGCCCGGCATCCGGCCGAGCACCTCGTACGGGCCCACGGCGTCCAGTGTGGTGAAGCGGTCGTAGAGCAGGATCGCGATCTTCATGGTCTTCCTCCCTGGTCGTCTTCCTCATCGAAACCGAGCGGCGCGCAGCAGCTCGGGGCGGAGCAACTCGGCGGCGAACTTCCGGCGGTACTCCCCGGACGTCACCGCGGGGCCATGCGGCGAGAGCCCTGAACATCGCCTCCGCGGTGCCGTGGCCGCACGCCCGCGCCACCTCAGTTCGGCTCGGCGGCGAACTTCCTGCGGTACTCCCCCGGCGTCACCGCGAGGGTGCGGGCGAAGGCGCGGCGCATCGCCTCCGTGGTGCCGTAGCCGGACGCCCGTGCGACCTCCTCGATCCCCTCCCGTCCCTCCTCCAGGCGGCGCCGGGCCGCCTCCAGCCGGACGCCGTCCACGTAGCGGCCGGGCGTGACGCCGACCTCGGCCGTGAAGGCGCGGGCGAAGTGACGGGGCGACAGCGCGGCCCGGAGGGCGAGCGCGGGGACCGAGAGGTCCTCCGCGGGGTGCTCGGCGATCCACTGCTGGAGCTCGCGCAGCGGCTGCCGCTCCGCCAGTTGGGCGGAGAGCTGGACGGAGAACTGCGCCTGGCCGCCGGGCCTGCGCAGGAACATCACCAGGTGCCGGGCGATGGTCAGCGCGGCCTCCCTGCCGTGGTCCTCCTCGACCAGGGCCAGCGCCAGGTCGATCCCGGCCGTCACCCCGGCCGAGGTGGCGATCGGGCCGTCCCGGACGTGGATCGGTTCCGGGTCGACCTCGGTCTCGGGGAAGCGGCGGGCCAGCGCCTCGCAGTAGGCCCAGTGCGTGGTGGCCCGGCGGCCGGCCAGCAGACCGGCCTCGGCGAGCAGGAACGCGCCGGTACAGACCGAGGCCACCCGCTCGGCCCCGGCGGCCAGTTCGGCGATGCGCCGCACCAGCACCGGGTCCGGCCGCTGCGTGCCCTGGCCACCGGGCACCACCAGGGTGTGCGGCGGGCCGACCTCCGCAAGGTCGTGGTCGGGCAGCAGCCGCAGCCCGCTGTCCGCCCGCACCGGCCCCCCACCGAGCGCGGCGGTGCTCACCCGGTACCCGGGCGACACCCCGCCCGCCCCGGCGAACACCTCCAACGGCCCGGTGGCGTCCAGGCTCTGCACGTCCTCGAAGAGGACCACCAGCACACTGCGCTGCTCCATGCCCTCCACCCTCCCAGCGCCGACGCCGCGTCAGCAATGACGCACTTCCCACCTTTTCTGCCACCACCGCCGACGTCGGGCACGGGAGCGGAGCCAGGACCGGCACCGCGCTCTCATCCGGGCGCCGCATCCGGAGTGCGGGGCCCGCCCGCGACGGGTTTGCTGTCGGGAGACCGCTCCGACAAGCAAGGGACCTGTGCCATGACGGTGACCGCCGACCTCGACAAGCTCCTCGACAAGGCCTACGAGAACCTCACCCTCGAGGAGGTGCTCAACGCCCCGGTCGCGGCCCTGGCCGGACTGACCGACGCCCACGGCACCGCCCTCGAAGCCCTGAAGATCAAGAACATCGGCGACCTCGGCCGCAACAAGTACATCCGCGCCGCCGTCGCCATGGCCGACCTCCAGGACCGCGCCCACTGACCCCACCGGCTCCGGTGGCCCCCACCCCCACCGGAGCCCCCTCCCTGTCCCTCGGTCAGCGGATCGACCGCAGCCGGTTCAGATCACGAGCGCTCATGCCGAACAGCACGTTCGGCTGGTCGTACTTGAAGGGGTAGCCCGCGATGAGGGCGGCAGCGATGAACACGCCGTTCGTGACGTACGCGCCGCCCGCCCGCTCCATCACGTGCTTGACGCCGTAGCTGCTCGCGGTCGGGGTCTCGATCCGCGTGACGTTCTCGCCCAGCCATGCGACGGTCTCTGCCACCTCACCGTCACCTCGGGCAAGGTCTGCAGAACGAGTTGCCTCCGGGCCATGAGATACGACGTCCTGGTGGGCACGAACGCCCGCCTTGCGCTTGCGGTCCCCGGTCACGTTGAGCTCCCACTCGCGGGACATCCCACGCCGCCGACCGGTGCCGAAGAACGACCGGACTGACCAACCCCGCAGCCATCGGCCCCGGTGAAGCACCGTCACGGGGTCAGGGTCCGGACGGATCCGGGGATCGCTTCCCGAGGAACCGCTCGGCGGCCCGGATGGTGTTGGTCCGCTTCTGTTCCGGCGGGACGGTCCGACTCGGGTCGCGGTCGATCGCTCCCTCGGTGATGGCGTGGAGCTCCTCCGGTCCGTCCAGCGGCACGTAGACGTACCACAGGATCAGGTCCGCTCCTTCCAGGGGGTCGAGCCGACCGTCGACGATCCTGGACGCCCAGCAACGGGCCATCGCCCACAGGGCCTGGTCCGCGTCGGCCGGGACGGCAGTGGCGACACCGAGCTCCTCCAGAGTCCGTTCGAACAGTGAGGCCGCCTCCAACTCCTCCGATCGCCCCAACCCCGCCAGCAAGCGCAGGGATTGGCAGTCCACGCCGTCGAGCAAGGCCGCGAGGCCCGCCTCGATCAGACGGTCGGCGCCGACCTGCCACCCGGCTGCCCGCTCGACAGCGAGCCACCACAGGCGGGTGGTCGCGTCCTCCGACAGGGACATCGGTCCTCCCCTCAACCGGCAGCATGCCGCAGCGACCACCGGTGTGGCCAGGTGGTTTCCGCGGCGGTCCCCGGAGGCGTCCGGAGTGCCGGTAGGGTCGCCGACGGCTTCCCCGAAGGGCGGGGACGGCTCCTGCGAGGACGGGGCGGATCGTGGCGTACCGGCTCAGCTTCTTCTGCCGCGCTGATGAGGAGCACGCGGACAGCGCGGTCAGCCTCCTGCTGGACGAGCTCCTGGCCACCGGTGGGCCGCTGTTCGGGGAGAGCTGCCCAGGCCTCGCCGACGGGGTCTCCGCGTTCCGCTTGGCGACGGCGGGGCCCGACGGCCGGCCGGTGGGTGACCTGCTGACCCTGGAGGTCCACGTGGGGGTGGCGCGGATCGCCGAGTTCGTGATCGAGGCCTCGCCCGATGACGGGCACGGCGTCTGGGGCTGCGACCTGCTCGCCACGGTCACCCTCGTCGGGGACGCCCCGGACTGGCCACTGGTCGGCCGGATCGGGACGGCCCTGGAGCGGCTGTGGGGAGCGGTCCCGTGGGACGAGGCGTCGGGCTTCGAGGTCGCGGCGGGCCTGCCGTAGACGAGGGCCGCGTCGGCGCTGGGCCGACCGGGGACGGGTGGCGGCGCGGCGCGGCGGGCGGCCGCCGCACCGCGGTTAGCCTCGGGCGGATGTGGCAGGACTTGTTCGACGCGGGCGTCCCGTACGCCGAGAAGGCCGTCCGGACCGTGGTGGTCTACCTGGCGCTGCTGGTGCTGCTCCGGGTGGTCGGCAAGCGCGGGCTGGCGCAGCTGAACACCTTCGACTTGGTGGTCATGCTGCTGCTCTCCAACGTGGTGCAGAACGCCGTCATCGGGGACGACAACTCGCTCAGCGGCGGCCTGTTCGGCGCCGTCGTGCTGCTCTTCACCGATGCGGTGCTGGTGCGTCAGGCGGCGCGCTGGGACTGGTTCTCGCGGCTGTTCCAGGGGACCGAGACGGTGCTGGCGCGGGACGGGGCGTACGACCGCCGCATGATCCGCCGTCAGGGGCTGCGCCCGGCGGACCTGGACGTCGCGGTGCACCACCAGGGCGGTGACTCCATCGAGGAGGCCTCCCTGGTGGTGCTGGAGCCGGGCGGCACGCTGCTGGTCCGGCTGCGGCCCGGCGACCAGGTCGCCGACAAGGACGACGTGGCCGCCCTGCGCGCGCTGCTCGCGGACCTCCAGGCCCGCCTGCCGGAGTACCGACCCGCCAACGGCACTCCGCCCAGCGCACCCTGACACCGCGTCAGCGCCGCCCGTGCACCTCCGCGCGCCCCTCGGTCCCCCTTGATCACCCCCGGAGCCACAGGATGGAGTGGGGCACGGACGGGTGGCCCGACGAGCGGGGAGCGGCAGGCATGGACGAGACGAGCGCGGGAAGCCCGGCCTGGGGACGGGCCGTGGTGATCGGCGGCGGCTACGCCGGCCTGCTGGCGGCGCGGACCCTGGCCGACCACTTCGCCGAGGTCCTGGTGCTGGAGCGGGACGTGATGGACCGGGAGACCGGTGCGCATCCGAGCGCCCCGCAGGGGTACCACGCGCACGCGATGCTGGCCAAGGGCGCCGAGGTGCTGGAGGAGCTCTTCCCGGGTCTGCGCGCGGAGTTGGAGGCGCTCGGGGCGCCGGTCTTCGACTACGGAGAGCGGATCAGCTTCCTGCTGCCGACCGGCTACGCCACCCGGACCACCACCGGTGTGCGGGTGCAGTGCTTCACCCGGGACGAGCTGGAGCGGCGGATCCGCGGCCGGGTGCTCGACCTGCCGCCGGTCCGGCTGCTCGGCGGGGTCCGCGTCCAGGGCCTGGGCCGCGCCGCCGACGGCCGGATCGGGTCGGTCCGCTACCGGACCGCGGCCGGCGAGGAGTTGGAGGCCGATGCCGACCTGGTGGTGGACGCCTCCGGCCGCACCACCGCGATCGACGAGTGGCTGACCGGGGCCCGGCTGCCGGTCTCGGCGCGGAACACGGTCAAGGCGAAGATCACCTACACCACGATGGTCTTCGACCGCACCACGGAGCCGCAGGAGTACGACCTCGCGTACCAGATGAGCTTCGCCCCCTCGGTGCGGCGCGGCGGCGCGATGCTGGCGGTGGAGAACGGCCGCTGGGTCTGCTCGCTGTTCGGCTTCGAGCAGCATCCGCCCACCGACCCGGACGGCTTCCTGGAGTACGCCCGCACCCTGGACAACCCGCGCCTGGCCGAGCACATCGCCCGCCGCAGCAGCCACGACGAGCTGCACCGCTACACCAACCCCGGCAGCACCTGGCGCCTGCACCACCGCAACCCCGGCTGGCCGGAGGGGCTGATCGCGATCGGCGACGCGCTCTGCGTCTTCAACCCGGTCTACGGCCAGGGGCTGACCGTCCCCGCCATCGAGACCGACATGCTGGGCTCGCTGCTGCGCCGTCGCCGGGCGGCGGGCACGGGCCTGGCGGGCCTGAGCCGGGACTACCTGCGCCGGGCGGCCGCGATCATCAAGGTGCCGTGGTCGCTCTCCACCACCTCGGACCTGATGTGGAGCGAGTCGGACCGGCCCCTGGCCGCCCGCTTCGCACACTGGTTCAACCAGCAGGTGTTCGCACTCGCCCGGTACGACGCCGACGTCTGGACCCGCTTCGTCCGGGTGGCCAACATGACCGCCCCGTCCTCCCTGCTGATGCACCCCTCGGTCCTGACGAAGATCGCCCGACGGGCCGTCAGCAGGCGGCCGGAGTCGGCGCCGGCCCGCTGACGGGCCTCAACCGGCTGGCCGGGCACGCCCTCCTCCTGGTGGACGCCTTCGACCTCCCCGAGCCGCTGCTCGGCCGCCTCCCGATCACCACCCCCGCCTACCAGGAGGCCTTCAGCACCTGACCCCGCCACCGGGCGGCCCCGGAGGGCGAGGACCTCGAGCGGCGGGCCGCACCGAGCGAACGGGCTACCCTGACCACCCCCGTGGGCCAGGGTGGCCCGCTCCTCCGGGCGGGCGGCTCGTCAGAGCGAGTCGCCGACCCAGTCCCACTTGCCCTGGTCGGACGGGCGCGGTTCGTAGTGCGCCCGGCCGCCGGGGCCGTGCGAGCCGAGCTCCGTCACCAGGGCCGCCCCCGCCGCCAGTTCGTCCTCGGCCGTACCGGTGACGTCCAGCAGCAGCCCGTCCAGCGGACCCCCGACCAGCTCGCGGTAGACGCGGCCGGGCAGCGGCCCCTGGTCGGGCGCCCCGTGGTCGGCGCCGTAGACCCGGCCCCGTAGCAACAGCTCCTCGTCGTGTTCGTCCATCCCGCCATCCTGCCGGTCCCCACCGACAGTTCCCCGCCCGTCGCCGCCGACGGTTCCCCGCCGGTCCCCCGCGACGGTCCCGGCGTTCAGGTGGCCGAGGTCCCCGGCTGCGCCGAGGTCCGCACCGCCGGCCTTGCGGCCGCCCGCGACGGACGCGGCCGCAGCACCTGGCCGAGCACCTTCCAGGCGAACAGCCGCTGCGGCGGCGCCTGGAGGTTGGCCACCCACAGGAACTCCCGGCCGGTGGCGGCGTCCTCGGCCGCGGCCCGGTGCAGCCGGCCCACGTACCGGTTGAGCAGCTTGACCCGCAGGGTGCGCCTGCCCTCCACGAACGGGTACCGCAGGTCGGCCCCCACCGACATGTCCCACGGCACGTCCGTGACCTGCGCCGCCCGGCGGAAGAACTCCTTCGCGGCGGCGGCCCCGCGCAGCCGGCCGAACGCCTCGCGCAGCGCCTCCGCCTGGCAGGCCGCCGCCGTCATGCCCTGGCCGTAGGTCGGGTTGAACTGGCAGATCGCGTCGCCGAAGACCAGGTAGCCCTCCGGCATCCGCTCGACCTTCTCGTAGCGCCGCCGGATGGAGACCGGAATGCGCATCAGCTTGGGCTCGGTGACCGGCTCCAGACGCTCGATCAGCCGGTGCAGCTCGGGCACGGCCAGCCGGGCGGCGAAGCCCAGGTAGCCCTCCGGGTCCACCGGCGGGTGGTCGCCGTTCATGCCGAACATGGTGACCAGCCAGCGGTCCCCCTCGGCGCTGAGCGCCACGCCGCCGCGCGGGACCGCCCCGGTGGCGCCGACCACGTACGCGTCGGCGTCGGCCTCGCCGGCCCGGCGCACGTACTCCCGGGAGACGTAGACCACCTTGGAGTCGATCCGCTCCTCCGGGGCCGGCTGGTAGCCGAGCGAGCGCAGCCAGGCCTCGCCCCGGTTGCTGCGGCCGGTCGAGTCGACGAACAGGTCGGCCGTCAGCTGCTCCGGCTCGGCGTTGACCTCCAGCACCCGTACCCCGGTGATCCGGCTCCGGGTCGGGTCGGCGACCGGCTCCAGCACCTCGCAGCGGTCGCGCACCTCCACACCGGGCAGCGCGGCCACCCGGGAGCGCAGGTAGCGCTCCAGCGCGGGCCGGCTGACCAGCAGACAGGGCAGGCCCGAGTGCGCCTGCTTCATCTCGTACCCGTCGTTGAACCAGCGCACGTCCGCCTGCGCGTCCCGGACCAGTGCCCCCTGGCCGACCAGGTCCTCACCGAGGCCGGGGAAGAGCTCCTCCAGCACCTGGAAGCCCTTGGCCAGCATTCCGTGCGCGTGCCCGCTCTGCGGAACCCCGCGCCGGGCGGCCGCCGTCTCCGGGAGCGCGTCCCGGTCCACCACGGTCACCCGCTCGTACGTCTCCGACAGCACCCGGGCCGCGAGCAGCCCGCCGATCCCAGCCCCTGCGACGACCGCGTGCCCGCCGCTCTTCCCACCCGTCATGCCGTCCTCCTCGTCGTGCGCTTGCCGGAACGAGCATGGCCCGCGCGACTTGACGACGAATTGCCGTCCGCTTGTCGCCTCGGCCGTCACAGCCGCACCGCCGCCGCCTCCCGGTCACCTCGCCCGGCCACCGCGAACGCTGCCGCCGCCACTGCCGTCACCACCGCCGTCAACGCTGCGGCCGCGATCACCGCTGCCGCCGCCGTCACCCCGTCGAGCCGCCCCGTACCCCGCCTGGTGGACCGTCAGACCGAACCGCCGCCCGGGCCACGGGGTTCTCCCCCACCTGGCGCAGCGACCGGTCACTTCATCACACCACCGGCCCCGGAGGCCGACAAGGGAGCGTGCACTTCCCGCCCGCGCGCCCCCGTGACAATGTCCGGTTCCCGTCACAGCACGTCAGAGGGTGCGACCGACCCCGGGGGGACGCCCGTGTGGAGGGGTGACCAACGCCCACTCACCTTTCGGGGGAAGCACCATGCGAGTCCGCCAGTTCTCCACCACCGCCACCACCGCCCTGCTGCTGGCCGCCACCGGCCTGGCCCTGACCGCCTGCGGGCCGCAGGGCGACGGAGGCTCGTCCGCGGCCGCGCCGGGCACCGCCAACACCGCCGTCGCCCCGAGCACCACCGCCACGCCCACCGCCACCACGCCCGGTTCGGCCGCCACCCCGGTGACGAACGGATCCACCGGCACCCCCACCGCCGGCCCGGCCAAGCCGAGCGCCACCAAGACCACCAAGCCCGGCGCCGCACCGTCCGCCGACTGCACCGCCAACGCCGCCCAGGTCGGCCGGGTGCTCCAGGCCGTCGAGGTCGGCTACTCCACCTCGGTCTGGATCAAGGCCCAGGAGACCGTCTTCCGCTGCGGCCCCGAGGTCCCCGGCGAGGGCTACTTCGAGGCCACCGGCCCGGTGAAGGTCTTCCAGCTGACCAACGAGGTCAAGAGCTCCGTGCTCCACGAGCTGAAGGCCAGGCAGCTCCCGCTCCAGGACTTCATGAAGCACCTCGACACCTGCCTGACCGACCGCAACTCCGTCCGTCTCCCCTACGGCTGCTACGGCAACCAGTTCGCCGTCACCCTCGAGAAGGGCTCCGGCAAGATCGACAAGATCGACGAGCTGTACCGCCCCTGAGTCCGCCGCGTCCACCGCGTCCAGGTGCTCGTTCGACGGCGCACCAAGCCCACCGCGCGCCGGATGCGCGCGCGATGTGCGCCTCTGGTGTGCGCGGTGGGCAGCTCCTACAGTGTCCGTGCCCAGGTGCGGGCGGCGACTGATGGTGTCTCATCGTGCAGGTGGGAGCGCTGCGGACTGTGCGCGGAACGAGCGAGGAGGGCCCGGCCCGGGCTCCGGCCCGACGGATGACCGGACAGGCGGACGGGCAGGCAGGCGGTCAGGCGGACGGACGGGCGGACGGACGGGCCGGCGAACGAGCCGACGGACAGGCGGACCGAGGGCAGGACCGGCCGCCCGTCCTGCTCCGGGAGCGGCTCCTCGACCGGGTGCTCCCGAGGCCGGCCGACGCGGGCCGGAGCCCGCTCGCCCTGCTGGTCGCCCCGGCCGGGTTCGGCAAGTCCACCCTGCTGGCCCAGGCCGCGGACCGGGCCGGGCCGGGCACCCGCGTGGTCCGCTGGCAGCCCTGCCGGGGCACCACCGGCACGGACTCGCTGCTCAGCGCGCTCGGCCGCCAACTCCCGGAGTCCGGCGGCACGGTGGAGGGCTTCCTGCGCGCCTGCGGCGGCCGTGGCCGGCCCGTCCTCCTGCTGGTCGACGACCTGCACCAGGTGCACGGCACCCCGGCCGAGGCCGCAGTCGAGGAGCTGGCCCTGCTCGCCCCGCCCGGCCTGCGGGTGGTGGCGGCGGGACGGCGCCGCCCCCTGATCAACCTGACCCGCCGTGAACTCGCCGGCACCACCGTGCTCGGCCCCGCCGAGCTCCGCTTCGGCCCCGCCGAGACGGCCCGGCTGCACGTCGCCACCGAGCACGGACCGGCGGCCGCGGCGGACGGTCACACGACCGCCCCGGACGAGCTCGCGGCCGGCTGGCCCGCCGCCCTCCTCCTGCTCGGCGGCGCCCCCCGCCCGGGGCCGCTCGCCCGGGCCTACCTGGACCGCGAGGTGCTGGCCCCGCTGCCGGCCGCACTGCGCAGCTTCCTGGCCCAGGTCTCCGCCCTCCCGGTGCTCACCCCCGAGCGCTGCGACGCCGTCACCGGCCGCACCGACAGCGACTGGCTGCTGGCCGAACTCACGGAGGACCGCGCCCTGTTGACCCCCGACGGCCGCTGGGTGGCACCCCTGCTCCGGCTCCACCTCCAGGGACACCTCGCTCCCGCCCCCACCCTCCCCGCCACCACCCTGCGCTGCTTCGGCGGCTTCCAACTCGGCCGCGACGGGCGGCTGTTGGACTGGGGCCTGACCAGGCCCCGGGCGCGCGCCCTGCTCCGGATACTGGCCATCCAGCCCAACCGGCCGGTGCACCGCGAGATCCTGATGGAATCCCTCTGGCCCGGCCGCCCGCCGGCCGCGGCGGGCCGCTCGCTCCAGGTCGCGGTGTCCTCGCTCCGCGCCCTGCTGGAGCCCGGCGCCGCGCGCGGCACACCGCAGCTCCTGCAGCGCCTCGGCGAGGCCTACCAGCTCCGGGTGCCCGACCAGTGGTCGTGCGACGTACGGCAGTTCGACCAGGCGGTGGCCCAGGGCGGCCGGGCCGGCCTGCGCCGGGCCCTCAGCACCTACACCGGCGACCTGCTCCCCGAGGACGGCCCCGCCGAGTGGGTGGTCGAGCGCCGGGAGCACTACCGCCGCGAGGCCGCCGAGGCCGCGCTCGCCCTCACCCGGCTCGAACTCCTCGACGGCGCCCCGGCCGCCGCAGCCCAGACCGCCGCCCGCAGCCTGGAGATCGACCCGTTCCGCGAGGAGGCCTGGCAGTTGCTCATCACCGCCCACCGCCGCAACGGCGACCCCGCAGCCGCGGCCCGGTCCCGCCTGGGCCACGCCCGCATGCTCCACTCCCTGGGGCTCCCCCCGGCCGCCCCTTGAGGAACGTGAGGAACGCGAGGAACGCGAGGAAACGGAAGGAGCCCGGATTCGGCACGCGCTGCGTGCCGAATCCGGGCTCCTCTTCGTAGCGGGGACAGGATTTGAACCTGCGACCTCTGGGTTATGAGCCCAGCGAGCTACCGAGCTGCTCCACCCCGCGTCGGTGAACACGACACTACGCCATGACCCGGCCAACACGAAATCGATAACCCGATCGCCGACGAACGGTATCCAGCCGTGACCTCGGACGGGGCCCGATGTCCGGTTTGCACCTTGTGAAGCTGCTGTAATGACTTGGTGCCCACCGAGTGTTCACGCACTGCGGCCCTCACCGGCACCACCCGCACCACCCGCACCACCCGCACCAGCCCCTACACCCTCCGAGGCAGGATCGACCCATGGCACTGGGAGTCGTGGCCCTCGCGGGCGTCGTCCTGCTGATCGTGCTGGTGGTCGGCGCGGCCTTCACCGCCCTCGCCTCCGGCCCACCGCTCGGCCGGCTCCTGCGCGGGTTCGGACTGGCGCTGGTGCTGATCCTCGGCGCGGTGGCGGTCATCCTCCTCCCACCGCTGTTCAAGCGCTGAGCAGCCGTGGGCCTCGCGTTCCGTCCCCTCGAAGTCCCAGCCGCGAAAGGTCGCCGACGATGCGTGTCCGCACGGTGCTCCTGCCCGTCTTCGGCGTCTGCTCGGCCGTCGTGACGGCCTGTGCGGTGGCCGCCTGCTACGCCTGGACCACCTGGCTCGCCCCCGGCGGGGACCAGGCCCTCGCCGACGCCCGGGACAGGGCGCTCGCCGTGTCCCAGGGCGCCGCCGCCCGGATGAGCGAGAGCTACCTCCCGTCCCGCTCGGAGCAGGACGCGGCATGGGCCGCCACCGCCGCCGAGGGCTACGGCCGAGCCCACGGCACCGATGTGGAGGCCGAGATCCGTCCGGGCGCGATCCGGCTGACGGTCGACGCCGTCGGCCACGCCCGCTTCGGCATCGGCGCCCCGGACGAGGCCCGGGTACGGGCCTGCTTCGACTGGATCCTCCCGACCGACGACGCGTCGGCGCGGATCGAGGACGTGCCCTGCGCCCTGCCGGGCGGATCCGACCTCGTCGCCATCGTCCCGGCCCGGCACCTCCCGCCGACCGGCTGAGCGTCCGTCAGGCCGCCGCCCCGCCCGTCAGACCGCCGCCCCGTCCGCGAGGGCGGCCTCCAGGGCCCGCCGCAGGCGCGCGTAGCCGGGCGCCAGGCGGCGCAGCCCGGCGGCGAGGGCCGCGTCGTCCCCCGTGACCACCGGGTACTGGAGGCCGCCGAGGGCGCGGGCCTGCCCGGCCGCCTCGGCGGCCGCCGCGTCCAGCCCGAGCAGGGTCAGGCACGAGGCCGCGTCGGCCAGCCGCCGCGCGGCGACCCGGACGCCGAAGTGCTGCAGCAGGTCCCGCACGCCCGGCGCGAGCCCGGCCTCCACCTGCCGTGCCAGCGCCTCCAGCGCCGCCTCCCCGCCGAGCGAGCCGGGCGGCATCCGCAGCTCCTGACGGCCCGCCAGCCACCGCACCGCACCCGGCAGCGAGGCCCGCAGGGCCTCCTCGGTGCCGACCTCCCGCTCCCGCACGAAGCCGCTGCGCAGCACGTACGGCTCGGCCGTGTAGGCGACCGAATCCCCCGCCCAGGCGGCCGTGAAGGCGTCGAGCGGCATGGTCGCGTACGGGTGCCCGTGCGGGTCGTGGAGCAGCACGGTGCCGTCCTCCCCCACCTCCAGGACCACCACGTAGTGGTCGCCGCCGTCGGCGTTCGGCGTGCCCGGCTGGTACAGGAGCAGGCCCATGTCCACCGGCCCGGCGAGCACCGGTCCGCCTTCGGCGCAGGCGCGCCGCAGCCGTTCGACCGCCTGCTCGGCCGTCCCTCCGGCGGTGCGCTCGCAGCGCCAGCCGAGCAGGTCGACCGCCGCGTCCAGGCCGAGCTCCGGGTCCCAGCCGTACGGGCTGAAGAAGGGCAGCTCCCCGGCGATGAGTTCGGCGCCGAACGCCGAGCCGGTCAGGGTCTCCAGCACGGTGGTGGACGGGGCGGCGGGCCCGAGCAGCATCGCGAGGGAGTTGGTGTAGCAGTAGGGGCCTGAGCCGGTGTAGCCGAACATGCGGTGGTCCTCTTCCGTTTCCTCTGGGGCCGACGGGCTCAGCCAACGGCCTCACACGGTGTCAGGGTCAAGCCCCCGCCGGGGACTCAGGCAGCGGCGGCCCGCACCCGGGCGGCGGAGCGGGCCAGCAGGGCCACGGCGAGCACGGTCGGGGCGAAGCCCACCAGGCAGGCCGCCAGCACGGCCGCCGGGGTCAGGCCCATGGCCGTGGTCAGGGCGATCGCGACACCGGCCAGCGGCACGACCACCAGGGGGCTGAGCAGCAGCAGGGCGGCCCGGCGCTTCTCGCGCGCGGACCACTGCGGGGCCCGGGCGACCCGTACGGCCGCGACGATCGCGGCGATCAGGGCGAGGCCCGGACCGACGCCCGGGACGAGGAGCAGCGGGAGGACCAGGCCGGCCGTCAGCAGCGTGACGGTGGTCCGCCGCCCGCCCTCCGCGACGGGCCGGGGCTGGCCCTCCTCGGCCAGCGCCGCGTCGGCGATCTGCCGGGGAGTGCCGAGCCGCTCCAGCACCTGCCGGGCCGCCGCCTCGTCCCCCTCCGACGCCTCGGCGAGGGCCACCTCGACGTGCTCGCGCAGGTCGGCGAGGAGCTCGCGCCGACGCTCGGCGGGCAGGGTGGCGGTCAACCGGGCGACGGCGTCGAGGTGTTCGCGGACCAGGGGGTGGTCGATGGGGTTGTTCACGGCTTCTCTCCCGGGGTGAGGACGTGGTCGACGGCTTCGCGGAAGGCGGGCCACAGCGTGGTGAACTCCTCCAGCGCCGCGCGGCCGGCCTCGGTCAGCGTGTAGTAGCGGCGGGACGGTCCGCTGGCGGAGTCCCGCAGGAAGGTGTCGGCGAGCCCGGCCCGGCGCAGCCGGGAGAGCAGGGGGTAGATGGTCCCCTGACTGGTCGCCAGCGTCGGGAAGCGTTCGAGCTCCTGGAGCAGCTCGACCCCGTAGCGCGGGGCGTCGCGCAGCAGTGCCAGGACGCAGTACTCCAGCACGCCCTTGCGCAGCTGGGTGGCGACCGCCCCGTCCGACGGGTCGGCGCCACCTCCGCCCGTGTGTGTGTCGCCAGGTACCATGCGATGCAAGATAGCAGGCGGTGCAAGGCTCGGCGCAACAGCGAGGCGAAACCCGCTTGACCGGTGCCACAGGATGGCAGGGTGATCAGCCGTGACCGCGCCCTCGAGATCCTCCGCGCCCACCTCGCCAAGAAGGAGAGCTGGCCCCACTCGGAGACCGCGCCCCCGTTCCACATCCAGCGCGTGAAGAAGATCCCCCACGCCGGCTGGCTGATCCACTACGACCGCTCCGACCTCGACCCGCACGCCGAGCCGCACGCCGTCGGCTGGAACGGCGGCCACCTCGTGGTCGACGGCGTGGACGGCAGCCTCCACTACGTCAACGCGGTCTGGTGGACCGACGAGGGCTGGACGGACGAGTACCTGATGCACGTCCACGGCCACCGCTCCCCCGACCGGCTCGCCGCCGCCGTCCGTGCCCTGGACGCCGCCGACGGCGCGGTGGCCGCCCTGGCCCACCTCCGCAGGGTCGCGCCGCGGCTGCTCCTCCACCAGGCCCGCGCCTATCTCACCGCCGTCCGCGACGGATCCGAACCCCCGGACGAGCTCTACGAGTTGACCCGCCCACTCCCCCTCCCGACCCCGGCCCACATCGAAACCGTGGCCGGCCCGGCCGTCTGACGGCGGCGCTCAGGGACGGCGGAAGAACTCCGCCTCGGCCAGGGCCACCCGGCGGCCCGGACCGGTGCCGTAGGCCCCGTCGACGGTGAGGCGCAGGCGCTGGACCCCGCTCACGGCGAGGCGGAACCTCTGCGGGCCCGGGGCGTCGGCGAGCTGCAGGGTGCGGGTGGTGACGCCTCCGCCGGGGGCGGTGAGGGTGACGGTCAGCGCCCGGGGGCGGGCCTGGGTGAGGAACTGTTCGGCGTTGGCGGACACGCCGCTGTGCAGCACGAGGTCCACCAGGCGGACCGGGGAAGGCAGTTCGACCTCCAGGTACTCGCCCCGGGCGTCCCCCTCCCCGGCCGGGGACCAGGAGCGGTCGTTGGTGCCGTCCACCGCCAGGGCGGCCTGGTGGCCGGGTTGTTCGGAGGAGGCCCGGACGGCGGTGGGGTGGATCTGCTGGGGATCCGCGATCCGGTCCCGGACCGCCTCGACCCCGGCCGACAGCTGCGCCCGGGCCAGGTAGCCACCGCCCAGCAGCAGCACCAGGACCAGCAGCGGCAGCACGAACCGGGGCCGCCGCCACACCCGCCGCCTCAGCCGCTCCCCCGCCGCCGGCGCCGCCCGCCCCGGGCGGCGCGGCCCGGACAGCCGCCGCCACCACGGTGGCCGCACCGCCACGGGGGCGTCCGTGAGGGAGGCCCCGCAGCGGCGGCAGAAGCGCCGGATCGGCACGTTCCCGCTGCCGCACTGACCACAGATCAACTCGCCCGGGGCGGGCGGCTCCGGCGGCTCGATCGGTGGAGCCGCCGGCCCCGGGAGGGCGGGCACCGGCGCCCCCGGCTGGACGGGCCCGGCCGTCGGCGCCACCGCGGGGACGGCCGGAGGCACGGTCGGCCGGGGCGGCACCGCGTGCGCGGCCGGCACCGTCGGCGCCCTCGGCGTCGCGGGTTCCACCGGTGCCGGCGCGGCAGTCGGCTCGGGCTGCCGCGGGCGGTCCTCCCAGGACAGGTACGCGCCGCAGGCCCCGCAGAAGTCCTCGCCCCACGCGGTCGGTGCCCCGCAGTTCTCGCAGGTCGTCATGTGCTCCGCCCACTCCCGTCGTCGCCGGTCAGGACCTCGACCCGCGGCCGCAGGTGCGCCGGGCACTCGGCCCGGACCAGCTCCAGCACCGCCGCCGCGTCCACCGCCGCGGCGCCCTCCGGCAGCCGCAGCCGCACCACCAGCCGCCCCTCCACCGTCCCCGGCAGGGCGCCTCCGGGTACGGCCGACCAGGCCGCCCCGCCGCTCTCCTCGATCTCCGGCCGCACCCCGAAGTGCAGCTCCACCCGGTCCGCCAGCCCCGCCGGGGTGCCGCGCAGGGCGTGCAGGCCGACCGCCCGCCGCACCGCCTCCCGCTGCCGCCGCGGCTCCGCCGGGAGGGCCGCGCCGACCCAGTGCGCCAGGCTCCGCACGAAGTCCGCCGGGGCCAGCGCGGGGTCGAAGTAGGCGGGCAGGTTGTCCAGGGTGGCGAACACCGGGGCGAGCACGCCGTCCAAGGCTTCCGTGAACCGGTGCAGGAACTCGTTCTCGCCGTACACGGCCGGGAGTTGACCGGCGATGGGGTGCGGCGTGCCCAGCCCGGACAGGGCGCCCCGCACCGCCCCGCCGCTCACGAGACGCGCACCTGGTGCTCGAAGGAGAAGACCAGCGCGTGCGGTGCCAGCGCCACCCGGTCCGCCGCCTCGCCGCGGCGCCTGGTCCGCGGATCGGCCGGGTACAGCCGTACCCGTTCCACCAGCTCCAGCCCCGGCAGCCGCTGCAGCACCGCGAACAGCTCCCCCGCCACCACCGGCCGGCCGAACGGCCAGCCCCCACCGCCCGGCCCGCCGGTCAACGGGTCCAGGTAGCGGTGGAGTTCGGCGGTCGCCAGCCGTTGCAGGACGCCGCGCGAATGGCCCGGCCGGGCCTGGACCTCGGCCACCACCGTCACGCCCTGGTAGTACGGCGGCTCGACCAGCAGCCGGGCGCCGAGAAGCCGCCGCGCGTCCAGGTGGGCCGTCACCCTCGCCAACAGGTCGTCCGAGCAGACCAGTTGGCCGAAGTCCAGCTGCCCGGTCCGCGGATCGGCCTCGGCCCGGGGCACCAGCAGCACCCGCACTCCGCCCGCGTCCGGCCCCCGCTCCTCCCCCACGCAGCGCACCCGGCCGACCTCGGGAGCCGCCTCCCGGGCCAGCTGCTCGTAGTCCTCGGCCGTCACCGCCCTTCCCCTGGTGCGGAGTTCGAGCTGTCCGCGCTGCCGGGCGTCCGCCACCCGTTCGCCGTCGACGCCCCCCGTGGCGGCGGCCCGGTTCTCCACCCTGGCCAGGTAGGGCACCGAGCTGCGCAGCACGGTCAGGGTGCGGCGGGCCACGTTGCCCCGCCGTCCCCCGCCGGTGCGGTAGGCGCGCAGCCGGACGGGGGCGCCCTTCGCCGGGACGGCGCCGTAGCGGCGCAGGGTGCCGTCCGGTTCCCGTACCGCCGGGCCGAGCCGGACCTCTCCCGCGGCCCGGTCGAGGCGGAAGTGCGGGTCCTCGGGGCCGGAGTCGGTGAAGTGCTCGACCTCCCGCCACGGCGCGCCGGCCACCTCCAGCACCAGCGGCCCGCCGCCGGCGGCCACCGGCGGGCGGGCCACGGGGAAGCACTGGCCGGGCACGCCCTCGGCGGTGCCCAGCAGTTCGGCGGTGACCAGTTCGCCGTGCACGGCACTCGTGGTGCCGCCGACGGTGAAGGCCCGGGCCGTGACCAGCTCCGGGCTGGCGGAGTAGTCGGGGCGGCCGGGCAGCGGCGGCAGCACCCGGCAGCGCAGCCAGCCGGCCCGCCGTCGGGCCTCCACCGAGGCGGTGTGGCCGGCGGGCACGTGGAGCTGCACGTCACCGCTCTGGTTCAGGCCGCCGGTGCTGTCGCCCTCCACCTCGCACTCCACCCACCCCTCGGCCGTCCAGGCCTCCCAGACCAGCGGTGGGTACAGCGGGTTGATGCCGTGGCCGCGCACCGGGAACTCCAGCCGGAGCACCACCAGGCAGTGCGGCACCGCCTGCGAGAGGCCGAAGGCCAGCACGTCGCCCGGCCGCGGCACCGGGGAGAAGCAGGCCGTGCCCCCGGCGCCGGCCAGTTCCACGTCACGGTCGGTCAGGCGCCCTTCCCCGCCGGCCCCGCGGACCTCGCCGACACCGCCGGCCGCGTCGGCCGCCCCGGTCGCGAGGTGGAGCAACGCGCAGGGCAGGATCACCAGTTCGCGGTCGGTGGAGAAGACCACCGGCTCGTCCTCGGTGGTCCGCTCGGTGGCCACCTCGGTGCCGGCCGGCACCACGACGGGCTGGTCCTGCGCGGCGGAGAGCCGGCAGGTCACCTCCGCCCGGGCGGCGGCCGGCGGGTGCAGCCGCAGGCCGATCAGGTCCAGGAAGGCCAGGTGGTTGCGGTCCGGCACCCGGTTGAGCCGGTACAGCAGCTGGTCGACCATGTGGGCGAAGGTCTCGATCAGGGTCACGCCCGGATCGGAGACGTTGTGGTCGGTCCACTCGGGGCAGTGCTGCTGAACCGCCCGCTTGGCCTCGTCCACCAGGTCCTGGAAGCGGCGGTCGTCCAGGTTCGGCCCGGGCAGGCTCACGGCTGCCCGCCCTCGTGCCCGGCTCCGTCGTGCTCGGCTTCGTGGAGGTCGGCGCCCTCGTGCTCGGGGATCACGTAGAACGGGAAGACCAGGTTGCGCGGGTCGTTGGTGCCGCGCACCGTGTACCGGATGTCGATGTAGAGCCTGCCGAGGTCCACGGTGTCGAACCCGACCGCCACGTCGGCCAGTTCGATCCTCGGCTCCCAGCGCTCCAAGGAGAGCCGCACCTCGTACGCGATCAGCCCGGCGGTGGCCGAGTCGGCCGGCGCGAAGACGTGGTCGTGGATGGCGCAGCCGAAGGCCGGGCGCATCGGCCGCTCCCCGGGGGCGGTGCCCAGGATCAGGTGGATGCTCTGCTCGATCTCGCGGTCGGCGCCGACCAGGGCGATCGAGCCGGTCCGGTCGGTGCGCACCGGGAACTCCCAACCGGCCCCGATGAACTGCCCGTTCACGCTCATCCGCCGATCAGCACGGTCATGCAGCCCACCAGCACCGGGGCCCCGCACCCCGCCAGGTCGCCCATCCGGACGGCCGGACGCCCGCCGATCAGCACGGTCGGGCAGCCCGGCGGCGCCATGACGGTGGGCGGGTGCACGGCGGGCGGTGGGAAGGAGCAGACGTGCGGGGTGCCGACCACGGCGGCCGGCAGGCCGCCGATCAGCACGGTGGGCACGCCGGGCGGCCCGACCGCCCCGGGGTGTCCGGTCGGGTCCCCGACCCTCGCTGCTGGCGGCATCCGCGCTCTCCGTCCTTTCGCTTCCGCTGGGTTGACGTCCACTCAGTTGATCCGCACCAGGGCCGCCTGGATCGAGCAGCTCGCGCCGCCCTTGATCTCGGTGCTCGCCCGCCCGTCGATGCCCACGGTGGCGCCCTTGAGGTCCACCTGACCGTTGCTCTGCAGCTTCAACGCCCCGGCGCCGCCGTCCACCTGGACACCCGAGCGGGCCGTCACCCGCACCGACCGGCCCGAGAGTTCGAGCTCGCCTCCGCCCGCGTCCAGGCTGATGCCCTTGCCCGTGACGGTCACCTTCTCCCGGGCCTCCACCGTGACGGTGCCGTCGCTGTGCACGGTGATCGCGGTCCGCTGCTGCTCCAGGTCGATCCGCAGCTTCCCGTCCCCCGACGCCAGCCGGACCCCGACCGGCCCGTTCTCGACGTCCAGCAGCTCCAGCCGCTGGCCCGAACGGGAGGCGAGGGAGCGGCGGTTGAGCCGGCCGCTGGTGGAGTCCACCAGCCCCGAGGCGTGCGCACCGGGGTGGTCCTGTCCGTTGTAGAGGCCGCCCAGCACGTACGGGTGGTCCAGCAGGCCCTGGCCGAAGGCGACCAGCACCTCGTCCCCCACCTCCGGGCCGAACACCCCGCCGCCACCCTTGCCGCCGAACTGCGCCGAGCGGGCCCAGTCGCTGACGTAGTCCTCGGAGAGCCAGGGGAAGGAGAGCTTCACCCGGCCCTGGTGCTCCGGGTCCCTGATGTCGGTGACGACCGCGTTGACCACGCCGTGGATCCGCTCGCGCCGCCGCGCGGGCTCCGGCCGGGTGCCGCCCCCGCCGACGGTCAGCCAGGTCTGGTACCCCACGCCCGGATCGAAGACGTGCCGGGTCGCGGTGACCGTCCAGCGCCCCTCGAAGGGCTTGCCGACGTTGGTGAGCGCGATCGCCGATCCCGCCCGCAGCGCCGGGATGCCCATCGCCACCACCTCCAACTCCGCGAAGGAGGAGGCGACTTCCTCCGCCAGCGCGCGGGCAGCGGTGTCCGCCACCGCCCCGTTCCGGTACGGCACCCCGGTGACCGGCAGCACCGGCCGCCCGAACGGCTCGCCCGCCTTCGCCGGAGTCAGCCCGAGCGCGAAGCGGCCGGTCGACCCGGCCGGCACCCGGGCCACCACCGCCTGCTTGGCCGGGACGCTCCAGCCGCGCAGCTCCACGTCGTGCACCTGGTCGGCGGAGGTGACCACCGCCTGGCAGCGCAGCAGGTTGCGCCCGAGCTCCAGCACGTACGGGCTGGCGCGCACGGGGGTGTCGGGGCTGGGTGCGGCCGCGGCCTCGGCCGGCTTGCGGAAGTCGAACCTTCCGTCCACCACCGCGAATTCGCAGCCGGACTCGGCGGCCAGCACGGTCAGGAACTCCCAGTCCGTGACGTTGCCCTGGGTGGTGTACGGCAGCACCGTGCGGGTGGCGTCGACCGTCCCGAGCACCAGCCCGGCCCTGCGTACCACGGTGCGGACGATGTCGGAGGCGGTCATCTCGCGGTAGCCCACCACCCGGCGGCCGCGGAACAGCCGGTGCGAGTGGTCCAACCCCCGCACCACCGTGAAGGTGCCGGTGTCGTCCAGGTCCACCTCCAGGGCCGTCACCTCCCCGGAGACCAGCAGCCGCCGCTCCGGCTCGTCGCCGGCCTTGGCGTACAGCTTCACGCCGCTGCCGATGGTGAGGCCCCCGCGCTCCAGCACGGTGTGGTTCGGGTCGCGGAAGCGCAGCACGAACAGGTCCGGCACCACGCGGCTGTCCTCCACCCGTGCGGAGACCAGCAGTTCGGCCACCGGGGCGGGCAGCGCCCGGCCCTCGACCTCGACGGTCAGCGCGTTGGCGAAGGTCTCGCCTGCCATCCGGGGTGCTCCTCTGCTCGGCGGGACATGCGGTGGTCCTGCGGTGGTCTGGCAACGGTCGGGCAACGGTCAGATCCGGTCGAGCCGCGGCTCAGCCGTGGTCGCGCGGTTCCTCCGGGCCGGGCAGCAGCAGGGCGGTGCCGGGGCGCAGCCGCATCGGGTCGTCGATCCCGTTCGCCTCGGCGATCACCCGCCAGGCGGCCGGGTCCCCGTACTCCTGCCAGGCGAGCAGCGCCAGCGTGTCGCCCGCGACCACCCGGTGCACCCGCCGCGCGGCGAGCGCACCGGAGCTCGGGTTCTGCCCGGGCTGACTGCCGCTCAGCTCCTCCAGCGTCACCTGGCAGACCGCCCGGATCGGCAGGCCGCCGGCCGTGAACAGCGTGTACTTGGCCTGCACCTGGCTGATGAAGCCGACGAAGCCGGTCAGCCCGCCCCAGTGGAAGACCACGAACGGCGGGGTGCCCTGGCGTCGGCTGTGGGTCTGCGCGGTCGGCACGCAGCAGGAGAACAGCGCCTCGACCGCCACCACCACCCCGTCCCCGTGGGTGGCGGTGGCGTCGAAGAACATCTCCAGGGAGAGCTTGCTCGGCTCCGGCCCCTTGAACTCCGCAGGGCCGGCCGTCCGCGCGCCGCGCGCGGTCTTCCGCTCCCACCTGGCCTGCTTGCTGAGGCTGAGCTCCTTGGGGTTGAACTGGAAGTCGATCCGGCTCAGGTGCGGGCCGGGGGCGCTGGTGCCGCCGTCGCCGGGCGGGTGCCGCAGCTCCAGATAGGCCCGTTCCAGCTTCGGCCGCGCCCCGCCGGCCGGGCCCGGGGACGCGGCGCCGAAGGTGACCGGGGAAGATGACATGTCGACAGGTCTTCTTTCACTGGCCGGAGTCGAGGAAGCCGTGGTGGGCGATCTCCAGCGTCTCGGTGGCCACCTTCACCGTCTCCGGGTTGAGCGAGGGCCCCTGCCAGCGGACCGGCACCACTCCCATCAGGTTCCACCGCGCCACCACCCGGCCGTCGGCCGTCATCGCACTGATCTGCCCGGTCTTGCGGGTGACGCCCGACATCATCCCGGCGATCCACCGGGTCACCTTCTCGGTGTCCCTGGTGACCGGGCGGCTGAGTCTGATGGTCGAGTACTTGATCCGCGAGGGCAGTTGCCAGACGTAGCCGTTGTTGCCGCCCTCCTCGCGCTGCTCCATCACGACCTCGCAGCCCAGGCCCTCGCAGCTGTTGAACGCCCCGAGGCTGAAGTCGTCGATCTCGACGATGAAGCAGACGCTCACCGCCGGGTCCTCGTCGGCCATCCCGGCCACCTCCTCTCCTCGGCTCCGCAGGGGTCGGTGCACATCCGTCGTCCCTGCACATCCGTCGTCCCTCAGTACCGGCGGTCGTCGCGGCGCAGTCCGGCCCGCTCCTGATCCAGCCTCAGCTCCGCCCGCAGCCGGCGGCTGAGGGGGTCGATCAGGCGGCGCACCAGTTCGTCCGTGCTCTCCGCCTGCGGCGGGCCCGCTCCGGGCGACGGCGCGGCCGACTGCGGCGGGGCCGTCTCCGACCGGACGGCCGCCGCCGCCTCGGGGGCTGCTTCGACGACCGGCTCGGGCGGCGGCGGTTGGGGCGGGGCGGCCGCGACCCGCTCGGGCGGCGGGTCGTACTGCCGCTGAGCCGACACCAACGGACCGGCCCCCTGGAGCGGCTCCGGCAGGCGCGACAACGGCGGCCGCGACGAAGGCATCAACGCCCCGGACCGCACCGGCCGGCCGGCCCCGTCCGCCACCGTCCGCACAGGCACCGACAGCCACGCCGCCCCGTGCACCGACCGCCCGGCCCGCTGTCCCACAGAGCGCGACACCGACGGCAGCGGCGGCACCGGCGACTCCCCCGACCAGATCGACCCGAGCGCCGGCCGAAGCGGCACCGCCGACAGCGGTTGCCCTCCCGACAGCGGCGCCGGGGGCTCGAACACCACCGACCCGTCGGCCATCCGCCGGGCGATGCCCGCCGCGACCGCCACCGTGCCCGGGTCGGTCATCAGCCCATCCCCTCCTCCGCCCTCCCCTGCGGTGCTCCGCGCCCCAGGTCGGCCCGCCGCCGCCCGCCGAACTCCCGCGCCCCCGGCCGAACCCCGCCGCTGGACGACTGCCTCCGTTACGCTCACCGACCCGTCCGCCCCGCGCCGCCCCCCGGCCGACGCCCCGTCACCACCCGTCCCGCCCCAGCGGACCGGCACCGCCTCCGGCACCCCGCCGACCGACGGCACCCCGGACGGCAGAGCAGGCAGGACCCACAGCTCCCCCGCCCGGTCCCCCACCAACCCGGCCACCGTCCCGCCCACCACGGCCTCCGGCACACCGTCCTCCACCGCCCCCCGCAGCAACGGCCCTGGCGTCGTCAGCCGCTGCAACGGCCACGGCCCGTGCACCAGCGGCACCGAAGGCTCCGGCCGTACGGACTCCCGCACCTCCGCCCCCACCACCGGCTCCGGCCCCAGCTCCCGCTGAACCTCCAAAGGCCGCACCACGTCCACCTGCCGTGCCGCCGTCGGAGGCAACTCCCGCAACGGCGCCCCGAGCCGCCGCCGAGGCCGTCCGCCCGCCACCCGCTGAACCGCCGTCGGCATCCGCACCGGCACCGGACCGCCCGTCGGCGCCCCCAACCCCAACGCCCGCTCCGCCACCGCAGGTTCAGGCACCACCGGCGGCGCCACGAGCTCCACCTCCCCCACCAACGGCGCGACCGCCTCCGGCTCCGGCCCGTCCACCGGACCCCTCGCCGGGAGCCGCAGCACCGGCAACTCCACCACCCGCGCCACCGTCAGCGGAGCCGCCTCCGCCCCACCGCTCCCGCGCAGCGGCACCCGCGACGGCACCCCCTCCGCGCGCCCCTGCCGCACCACCGGCGCCACCGGCGCCACCGGCGCCACCGCCGACCGGGCGACCGTCGCCACGCCCTCCACCGACCCACCGGGCGCCGCACCGGAGACCACGTGCCCGAGCCGCCCCATGAACGACGGATCCCGCCAACTGCTCAGCCCCGCACCGAACCTGGCGGGGTCAGCGGTCAACTCCACGGCCCCGAAGGTCCCGAGACGCTGCACCGGCAGCTCCCGCCAGCCACCCACCGGCGCCCGCACCGGCGCCACCGCTGCCGCCGCCGGTACGGGCCTCGGCACACCTCCGTCGCCGTCGGCCCGCCACGGCCGGCGCCCCCACCACCGGCCCACCCCACCCTCACCTCCCCGAACCGGCTGCCGCAGCAGCCGAGTTGAGCCGGGCGATCTGTGCGACGTACCGCAGCCGCTCCACGTGCTCCAGGTCCAGAATGCTGTCCAGCGGCCAGTGGAAGTGGTAGGCGACGTACGCGACCTCCTCGTACAGGCGCTCGGTCGCGTACGTCACGATTCCCCCAGGCGGCCACCGGCGAGGTCGACCGCGAAGTCGGTCGCGCAGGCCGGGCAGGTGACCTGCGCCCGGGTGTGGCCCTCGGCGTTGATCCGGCGGTAGAAGTCCTGGAGGAAGGCCAGGTCGGAGGCGAACAGGTCCTCGATGATCCCGGCGTGCACGTCCGTCACGCCGCCGATCCTGGTCACCACCCGGCCGAGCAGGACCACCGACAGGTACGCCGGGTTCTCCCTCACCCGGTCGTCCCGCAGCGGCACCAGCTCGTCCCGGGCGGTGGCCAGCCGCATCACGCCGGCCCGGTGCACCGTGCCCGCCTCGTCCACGTACCCGCGCGGGAGCTCGAACGCGAACTCCGTCCGCATCGGCTCACTCTCCTTGCGGGCAACGGGCGTTGCGGCGGGAGCGGCGGCCTGCTCCGTGGCCTCCGTCGGGGAGGCGATCTGTCGGCGCATCGCTCGGCTCAGCCCACATCCATCTGCTCGTAGGTGATGACGATCTTCTCGGTGAGCACGCTGGTGTCGCCGGCCTTCAGGGAGCCGATCTCCAGGCTCTTGGGCCAGGCGTTGACGAGCACGTAGCGCTTGATCGGGTTGCCCTCGTAGTCGAAGACGATGATCGCTCCGCCCTTGCGCACCGAGCTCATCTTGCCGAAGCGGCTGTCCTTCACCCACTTCTCGAAGCTGTTGTCGGCGGTCAGGCCCCGGGTGAGCGTCACCTCGCCCGCCTTCGGGCGGCCGGGCAGCTTCTTGATGACGTACTTGCCGTCGGCCGTGTTCTGCTTGAGCTCGATGACGTCCTGCTCCATCTTGAGGCCGGAGACCTCGTTGATCTGCTTGATCACCACGCCGTCGAACTCCAAGCCGAAGGAGTGACCGACCGAGGTGTCCATGTCGGGAAGTGCCATGCGCAGGGAACCCGCCTTCCTGGATTACTCGTTGACCAGACTGGTGCCGCCGGAGAACTGGGCCAGCCGGAAGATCACGAACTCGGCGGGCTTCACCGGGGCGATGCCGATCTCGCAGACCACCTGACCGGCGTCGATGCCCTCGGCCGGGTTGGTCTCCCGGTCGCACTTCACGTAGAAGGCCTCGTCGGGCGTCAGCCCGAAGAGCGCGCCCTTGCGCCACTCGTTCACCAGGAAGGCCGCGACGGTCCGGCGGATCCGGGCCCAGAGGGCGTCGTCGTTGGGCTCGAATACCACCCACTGGGTGCCGATCAGGATCGACTCCTCCAGGTAGTTGAAGAGCCGTCGGACGTTCAGGTAGCGCCAACTCGCGTCCGAGGAGAGCGTCCTGGCACCCCAGACCCGGATGCCGCGGCCGGGGAAGGCCCGGATGCAGTTCACCCCGATCGGGTTGAGCCGGTCGTGCTCGCCCTTGGTCAGGTTGACCGCCAAGTCGACCGCGCCGCGCACCACTTCGTTGGCCGGGGCCTTGTGCACGCCCCGGGTGTCGTCGTTGCGCGCCCAGATCCCGGCCATCGCCCCGCTCGGCGGCACCAGGCGCAGCTCGCCGCCGGCCGGGTCGGCCACCTTGATCCACGGGTAGTACAGCGCGGCGTACTTGGAGTCGTAGCCGGCCCCGACCATCCGCCAGTCCTTCACCTGCTGCGGCGTCAGCGCGGGCAACGGGTCCAGCACCGCGACCCGGTTCCCCATCAGCTCGCAGTGGGCGATCATCGCCAGCTGCACCGCCTTGACCTGCTCCGCGTCCAGCGTGCCCTGCTCGTAGGCGCTCATCAGGTCCGGCACGGCCAGCATGGTGACCTCGTCCACGGCCTCCAGTCCGGCGAAGCCGGTCCGGTCCGCCGCGTCGCCCACGTAAGCCGCCGGGGTGACGGCCGGAGCGGCCGCGACGGGGGTGGCCGCCGGAGCCGGTGGCAGCGCCACGCTCTGGTTCCCCGGCCTGGCGACGGCCGCCGTGCCGCCCGCACCCGCCTCCTCCACCAGCACCAGCCGTGAACGCTCGCGCACCACCGCCACCACGTAACCGCGCTGGCCGCGCTTGGCGGAGACCTCGAAGCTCTCCTCCACCTGCTCACCGCGCTTCACCCGGAGCGTGAACGCGTCCTCGCCCGCCGCCTCGCCGCCCGCGTCCGCGACCTCCACCACCAGGCCCTCGCCGCTGCCCTCCAGTGCCGCCACCCGGAAGCCGTCCAGCGCGGCCCTCGGCCCGGCGGCCACGGCTCCCCTGGCCCCGCGCCTGCCGGGAGCCGCCGCCGGAGGCACCTCCTCGGCCGGCGCTTCCGCGCCCGCGCCGACCCGCACCACGTAGCAGACCCCGCCGCCGTTCAGGAAGTAGCCGTACACCGCGTGCGCGAGGTACGCGCCCGCCACGAACTCCCCGAACTCCCGGACGTACTGGCTCCAGTTGGTCACCAGCGTCGGCACGTCGAACGGACCCTTGGCCGCCAGACCGACGAACGCGGCCACGGCGGTGCCGACCCCCTCGATCGGGCGCGACCCGGCCTCCACCTCCTCGATGTAGACACCGGGCGACTGGTACGACGGCATCCTGATCCTCCCTCAGCCCCGACACGGCACGCCCAGCGTGGTGCCCGCGCCCGACCAAGGTCACGACCCTCCGGCCGTCCGCCGGTGCCACCCGCCCTGCCCGATCGGGCAGGCCGCCTGCCCGTCGGTCTACGGTGTCCTTCTGGACGAACCACCGACCGTCAGGAGACCCACCGCCGTGCCGACCCAGCAGTCGACCTTCACCATCCGGCACGACCGCTGGTT
Organism: Kitasatospora sp. NPDC001664; assembly: GCF_053596675.1. NCBI lineage: Bacteria > Bacillati > Actinomycetota > Actinomycetes > Kitasatosporales > Streptomycetaceae > Kitasatospora > Kitasatospora sp. NPDC001664. Next base: position 462,991 of record NZ_JBSFGS010000002.1, on the reverse strand, counting down.
CACCCCGCTCGCCCGGGCCACGGCCCTGCCGCCGAGCCGCTCCACCGTGACGGTCGACCACGACACCGTCCACGTCCGGATGGGCTGGGCCTTCCGCGCCCGGATCCCGCTGGCCTCGATCACCTCCGCCGCCCCGGACCGACGGCCCGTCACCGGCTGGGGCGTGCACGGCTTCTCGGGCCACTGGCTGGTCAACGGCTCCTCCCGCGGCCTCGTCTCCCTCACCGTCGCACCCCCGGCCCGCTGCCGCATCACCGGCCTGTCCCTGCGCCTGCGCGGACTCCGGATCAGCCTCGACCACCCCGAGGAGTTCCTCGCCCTGCTCACCGCCCGTCGCAGCACCCCCGCCTGAGGGCCGCTCCCCGCTCTGTTACCGAACGCGTACGTACCGCACCGTCAGTTCCGCATACCCTTCGGGGAATCGGATCCGTGGTCGCACGGACGGAGTCGGGGGACCCGGTGGTCGTGATCTACCTGTACGTGGCGTTGCCGCTGCTCTGCTGGGCGGTGATGGCCCGCACCCGGACGGTCGGCGTCCCGGTCGGACTGGCCCTGCTGGCCGGGACGGTGGCCCTGGAGGGCCACGCCCTCGGGTGGTGGACCTTCCGGGGCGCCCCCGAGTTCTACCTGGAGTACGTGATCCTGGCCGGGCTGGTCGTGCTCGGCGGCCGCTACGCCGAACGCGACCTGCTCGGCGGCCCCCGGCCCGCGCCCCGGCCGCTCCGGGTCTCCGTCGCGAACGTCCTGTTCGGCATCCAGCTGGGCGCCGTGGCCGCCCTCACCCCGTTCGCGGCACTGGTGATGTTCCACTCGGCGAGCGGGGTCCCGCGGGCCGCCCCGGCCGTACCGGCCGGCTTCACCCTGACCCGCGAGCACGAGGAGAGCTGCGGCTCCACCGTCTGCAGCCTCTTCTGGGAGGTCCACAGCACGGCGGGCCTGCCGCCCGAGGAGACTGCCCGGATCCTCAAGGCCTCGGCCGAACCCTGCCGCCCCAACGGCTACCTGCTGGACCGACGCGACCGCTGCGTCTCCGTCAGCCACCGGGACGACCGGGTCTGGCTGGTCGTCAGCCTCTCCGAGAGCTGACGGCCTACCGGATCGTGCAGGAGGCCCTGACCAACGCGCTGAAGCACGGGGACGGCAGCGGGGCCGAGGTGACGATCCGTCACGCCGAGCACGCCCTGCGGGTGGAGGTCCTGAGCGGCGGCCCCAGCGTCCGCACCGGCTCGCCCCCCGGCTCCGCACGGCCCCCGCCCCGGACGGCGCCGGTCACGGGCTGACCGCCCTGCGCGAACGAGTCGCCGTCCACGGCGGCGACCTCGACGCCCGCCGCCGCCTCGGCGGCGGCTACCGGCTCCGCGCCCGCATCCCCCTGGGCCCGGACCGGGCCATCGGCCGGGCCCGGCACACCAGCCTGTTCGGCACACGGACTTGACACACCGTCAGCTCCTCTGATTGGTAGATCCTCCCGACCGTCGCCTTCCACGCGAGCTGGAGCTGATGTGACCATCGCGGATCTCGTCTCGGCACCACCCGTCGAGCAGGAGCCCACCAGATCGCTGGCCCACGTGGAGTACCAGCTCCGGGTCCTGGGGTTGCTGTGCGCCGCCGCGGACGACAAGCCGCTGCGGTTCAGCGTGCGCGGCTCCCTGGAGAGCTGGGCCGAGTACGTCGCGAAGCAGAGCGCGCGCCTGGGCTGCGCCGAGTGCCTGGCCGACGCGACCGCCGTCGCGGACAGCGTCCGGACCCCGGTGGTGACCGATCCGGTGCTGTCGATCAGAGAGGCCCGCAACCAGGTGTACCACGGCGGTCCGGTCCCGCCCGGCATCGACGGTTCGATCCTCCACCGGGTGCTGTCCGACAACGCCGAGCGCATCGTGCGCGTGCACCGACACGGCCACGCGGGCGAGTTGGCGCCGTACTTCCGATCGGACAAGGACGGCTTCGGAGCGTTGAACTCGTTCTCGGGTTCGGCCGCGACCTACTGGCCGCGCCAGGGCGACGTGATCCACGTGACGGACGCGCCCGTGGTCCGCTCGCTCAACACGCTCGACTTCGAACGGAGTGACCGTCTCCTCGACGACTTCGCGTTCGACCTCGAACGGGACGTCAAGTGCTTCGCCGAACGCGGGTCCGTCGACATCGTGGTGCCGCTGTCCGATCCGATCGTCGTGCACTGGGAGCGGCGCAGCTCAGACGGCCCGGTGCCCCGCGTCGACCGGTTCGTCATCGACACCGCCGACAACGGCAGGAAGTGGCTGACCGAAGCGGGACTCCTGCCCTACAAGGCGTTCCTGGCGGACGTCTGCAACTGGTCGCTGCTCCGGAAGCGGCTGCGGGCCGAACTCGACGACCAGGTCGAGATCGAGAAGCGCATCAGCCAGCACCTGTTCCCGGACCTCAGCCAGCAGGTGCCCCACGTGCCGACCATGGTGCAGTTCGACGACGTCTACCTGGGACCGAACCACGAGGACCTGACGATCAGCGCCGCCTGTGCCGAGGTCACCAGGGGCGTCCACTCCTACAACGGCAGCACGCACCTCATCACGCTCACGGGCGAAGCCGGTGCCGGCAAGACCCACAGCCTCCTCCAGTTCGCCGACGAGACGCTGACCACGGGCGGCGACCTCGACCCGGTGGCGATCTACATCTCCTCCAGCCAGTCCAGCGCGTCCAGCCTGGACAAGCTGATCACCGAGCGCGTGGCCGGTACCCGCATCCTCGACCGGGACACGGTGCTGGCGCTGTGCCGGGTCGGCCTGGCCGTCCTGGTGATCGACGGCTTCGACGAGATGCTGGGCTTCCGCACCTACGACGACCCGCTGTCCGGCATGCGGACGATCCTGGAGGGGCTCCGCAACCGAGGGGTCGTCATCCTGTCCGCACGGGCGACCTACTCCGAGGTGCGACTGCGCAAGAGCCTCTCCAAGGAATCCCACCACCAACTGACGACGATGAAGCTCCAGCCGTGGAAGCGGAAGCAGCTCGACGAGCTCACCAACCACCTGTCGATCGACACGATCCAGGAGGACCCGGAAGTCAGGCAGTTGTTGAAGACGCCGTTCTTCTGCCTGGCCTACGCCGCCTGGAAGCAGGCCGGCGACTCGAGCGAGTTCCTGCGGTTCGTGGTCGACACCTACCTCCGGCGCGAGGTCCGCAAGTTCAAGGACATCCCGGGTGGCGAGCCCTTCACCCAGGACGAACTCGCGCAGATCTTCTGCGAGATCGCGGAACTGACCGCTCGCCACGTCACCGCCGAGGTGACCGAGGACGATCTCGCGACCGCTGCCGAGATCGTCCGGGGCAGGGAGCTCGACGCCCCGGGGCGCCGTCGGCTGGGCGCACTGTGCGGGCTGAGTGCGGAGCAGTCCGAGCACGAGCACTCCTTCAGGTTCACCCATCTCGCGATAGCCGAGCACTTCCTCGCCCGGCAGGTCGTCCGGGTGCCCTTCCAGCAGGCGGTGGCCCTGCTGTCCGAGGTGGCCATTTCCGCGCTGTGCGCGAAACTCATCACGTCGATGTGGCTGACGGATCGCGGGGAGACGCCCACCGCCCTGGTCTCCACGCTCCAGGAGCTGGTCCGCTCCGCACCCTCCACAGACGAGTGCCGCGCGACGATGGCCAGCCTCGGTGAGCTCTGGGCCAACGTCCACGGGACGGCGGACAGCGCCAGGTCGGTCAGCCGGATCGTCGTGGACCGGCTCGAACTGCACGGTTCGGGCACGGTGACGCTCGATCAGGCCGAGGTCAAGTACCTGGTCGTCGGCCCGCAGGTCAGACTGCGGCTGACCGACAGCAGGGTCGACTACCTGGAGCTGCCGCACGGCGCCGGGAACCCCCTGCTGGACGACTCCTACCGGCAGGTGAGCGAGCTGTACACCCAGAGCAGGCTGGCGACCACCCCGGGCCAGATCCGCGAACTCCTCGGCCTGCCCGAGGAGCCCGCCGACGAGAGCGCCATCGAGGCCTTCTTCTGGGAGAAGATCACCAACGCGCGAGCGGCGATCGTCGTGGACCGGAAGTACAACACCCCGACCGAGGACGTCCGGATGAGGTGGACACGTGAGCACGACGGCAACACCTGGCAGGAGTTCGCCAAGCGCATGGTGGCGGAAGGACGGCTGCTGCGGGAACTCGTGAACGCGGCGGGCACGCAGAAGTGGGTTCTCCGGCCGACCGACCCGCTCACCGACAGGTGAGCTGCGGGCGCCCCGCCCCCTGAGCCGACGGCCCGTCAGCCCCGGCCGTCGGCGTCCGCCTGGACGTGGGCGTCGTCGTTCCAGCGGAGCAGGGCCGGTACGCCGTGCTGCAGCCCGAGGACGGACAGGGAGCCGGGGCCCAGGCGCAGCTGGGCGGCGAAGCCGACGGGCTGCCCGAGCCAACGGGCGGCGACGGCGCACAGGATGTGGCCGTGCGCGAAGACGAGTCGGTCGCCGTCGCCGTTGCGGGCCCAGGTGACGACGGCGTCGGCGCGGGCGGTGATCGCGTCGAGCCCCTCACCACCGGGCGTGCCGTCGCGCCACAGCTGCCAGTCCGGCCGGCGCTGGTGGATCTGCGCGGTGGTGAGGCCCTCGTACTCGCCGTAGTCGACCTCGGCCAGGGCCTCCCAGACGGTGGCGCGGTCGCCGAAGCCGGCCAGCTCGCAGGTGCGGCGGGCGCGCGCGAGCGGACTGGTGCGGACCTCGGCGCCCTCCAGGCCGTTCCAGGGAGCGGCGCGCAGCCGCCGCCCCAGCAGTTCGGCGCGGCGTTCGCCGAGCGGCAGCAGCGGCAGGTCGGTGCGGCCGGTGTGCTGGCCCGACCTGGCCCAGGCGGTGAGCCCGTGACGGGCCATCAGCAGCCTGGGGCCCTCGGTTCCCGGCATCGGTCCTCCTCCTGCGGTCGGGCCCGCACGGCGTTCGGCCCGGCGGTGCCCCGGGCCACCATCCCTACCGCGCCACCCGTGCCGACCGGACCGGACACGCAGGACCGCGGCCGCCTTCCCCCCGTCGGCGCAGTCCCCGGTGTCGGCGGTCCGGCCGGCGCGCGTGGAGGCGCCGGTCCCGGCCCCACCACAGTGCACACGGACGACCGGTCCCCGCCCTCGTAGACTCGCGGCATGGGTACCAGGTACAGGCTCTCCGTGCTGGACCGCTCGCACGTCCGGGACGGGCACGGGGCGGCGGAGGCGCTGCGCGAGACGGTACGGACGGCGGTGGCCGCCGAGGAGGCGGGGTACCACCGGTTCTGGCTGTCGGAGCACCACGGGGTGCCCGGCATCGCCGGGTCCGCGCCCACGGTGCTGGCCGCCGCCGTGGCCGCGCGGACCGGGCGGATCAGGATCGGCACCGGCGGCGTGATGCTGCCCAACCACCGGCCGGTGGTGGTGGCGGAGCAGTTCCGGGTGCTCTCCGCGCTGTTCCCGGGGCGGATCGACCTGGGGGTGGGCCGTTCGGTGGGCTTCACCAGGGCGATCCAGGAGGCGCTCGGGCACGGGCGGGCGGATGCGGACGCGTTCCCCTCCCAACTCGCCGAACTGCTCGACTGGTTGGGCGAGGGGACGACGGCCGGCCACCCCCGGGTGCGGGTCCAGCCCGACGAGGTCGAGCCGGTGGCGCCGTACGTCCTGGCGATGGGCGAGGGCGGCCGGATCGCGGCCGGGGCCGGCCTGCCGGTGGTGGTCGGCGGGCTGCACGACCGCGAGCGCCTGCTCGGCGTCGTGACCGAGTACCGGGAGGCCTTCCGGCCCTCCCCCTGGTGCACCGAGCCGCGCGTCCTGCTCGCCGCCCCGGTGGCCGTGGCCGGCACCGCCGCCGAGGCCCGCGACCTGCTGGCGCCCGAGGCCTGGGCGATCGTCCGCTCCCGCTCCGACGGTGCCTTCCCCGCGCTGCCCTCCCCCGAGCGGGTCCGGGCCGCGGAGCTGACGCCGCGTGAGCGGGAGCTCTTCGACCGCACGGTGGCCGGCCAGGTGGCCGGGACGGCGGAGGAGGTCCGCACCGAGCTCGACGGGCTGGTCGAGCTGGCCGGCGCCGAGGAGGTGCTGGTCACCACAGGCGCCCACGACCCGGATGTCCACCGCGCCACGCTCCGCCGGATCGCCGAGGCCCTGGCGTGACCGACCCGGGGACGGCGAACGGCCCGGGACGGCGAACGGCCCGCCAGGGGGGAGGCGGGCCGTTCGTGGTGCCGAGGTCGGGAGGTCCGACGGGGTGTCAGGCGGACGTCACTTGCAGACGCCCGGGTAGCCACTGTAGAGCTTGACGTTGGCCGAGGAGATCCAGCCCTTGCCGCTCACCGTGTCCATGTAGTACCAGGTGGTGCCGGTGATGTTGGCCGAGCAGAGGGCCGTGGCACCGGAGCGGTCCGGCACCGGGGAGCCGTGGGTGCCACAGTTGGTGGCCGGGCCGTTGTAGAGGTTGTAGGAGTTGTACGGGCCGTCGACGGTGGCGGTCTTGGGGCTGACCGCGGCCGGCGTGGAGCCGCAGCCGATGGCGTGGGCGGCGGTGCCGGTCGCGACGGTGATGAACGCGGAGGCGGCCAGCGTGGTGGCCAGGCCCAGTGCACGGAGCTTCATGGAGGTGCCTTCCCGTTTCCGGTGTTCCGGTGAGCAGTGCTTGCGGGACCAGAGACTTCCAGTTGGCCATGGTCGCGTCATCGAACGAGCGGGCTACTTCGGACACCACCGGGTCAACCCTGCGGGGTACCACGCCCGATTGGACTCAACCATTTGGTCTACACCAGAGAGCGGACACCGTGTCAGGTCCGGGCCCGCGCCGCCGGGATGACCAGCGGCTTGCCGGTCTCCGGATCCTCGATCACGCGGCAGGGCAGGCGGAACACCTCCTCGACCAGCTCCGCGGTGACGATCCGCGCCGGGTCCCCCTCGGCCAGCACCCGGCCGTCGCGCATGGCGATCAGGTGGGTGGCGTACCGGGCGGCGTGGTTGAGGTCGTGCAGGACGGCGACCAGGGTCCGCCCCTGCTCCTCGTGCAGGCGGGCGCAGAGGTCGAGCACCTCGATCTGGTGCGCGATGTCCAGGTAGGTGGTGGGCTCGTCCAGCAGCAGCAGGGGGGTCTGCTGGGCCAGGGCCATGGCGATCCAGACCCGCTGGCGCTGGCCGCCGGAGAGCTCGTCCACCTGACGGTCGGCCAGTTCCAGTACGCCCGTCGCGGCCATCGACTCGTCGGTGATCCGCTCGTCCTCGCGGGACCACTGCCGCAGCAGGCCCTGGTGGGGGTGGCGGCCGCGGGAGACCAGCTCGGCGACGGTGATGCCGTCCGGGGCGATGGAGGTCTGCGGCAGCAGACCGAGGGTGCGGGCCACGGTGCGCGGGGGCAGCGAGGCGATGTCCGCGCCGTCCAGCAGCACCCGGCCGGCCTTGGGCTTGAGCACCCGGGCCAGCGCGCGCAGCAGGGTGGACTTGCCACAGGCGTTGGGGCCGACGATCACCGTGAAGGAGTTGTCCGGGATCGCCACCTCCAGGCCCTCGGCGATGGTGCGCTGCTCGTAGGCGAGGGTCAGTCCCTGCCCCGCGAGCCGGGAGGAGGGGAGCGCGGTGGTCACCTTGGTGGTCTCTTCCTGTCGGTCCGTCATATCCGTCCTGCCTTGCGTTCGGTGGCCATCAGCCACACCAGGTAGCCTCCCCCGAGCACGCCCGTCACCACGCCCACCGGCAGCTGCCGGCCGGCCACCAGGTGCTGTCCGAGCAGGTCGGCGCCGACGGTCAGGGCCGCGCCGACGGCCATCGCGCCGGTGAGGTTCGGGCCGGGGGCGCGGGAGAGGCGGCGGGCCAGCTGAGGGGCGGTCAGTGCGACGAAGGAGACCGGCCCGGCGGCCGCGGCCGCGAAGGCGGCGACCACGACGGCGGCGGCGATCAGCAGCAGCCGTACGCCCTGCACCCGCACGCCCAGCGCGGACGCGGCCTCGTCGCCCATCTCCAGCAGCCGCAGCGCCCGCCCGGCGCCGAGCAGCACGGCCGGCAGCAGCACGGCGAGCACCAGGGCGAGCGGGCCGGCCTGGTCCCAGCCGCGGCCGTCCAGGCTGCCGGTCAGCCAGAGCATCGCCCGGGAGGCGTCGACCAGTTCGGCCCGGGTGAGCAGGTAGCCGTTGACCCCGGTGAGGATCGACATCACGCCGATGCCGATCAGCACCAGCCGGGTGCCGTGGACGCCACCGCGCCAGGCGAGCAGGTAGATCAGCAGGCCGGTGAGCAGGCCGCCGGCCACCGCCCCGACCGAGAGCGCGAAGGTGCCGCCGCCGAGCAGCACGATCGCCACCAGGGCGCCGGTGGAGGCGCCTTGGGTGAAGCCGAGCATGTCGGGGCTGCCGAGCGGGTTGCGCACCAGGGACTGGAAGAGCGCGCCGGAGAGTGCCAGTCCCGCGCCGACCAGCAGCGCGGTGGCCACCCGGGGCAGCCGCAGCTCGTGGACGATGAAGTCCTGGGCGGGGGTGCCGTCGCCCAGCAGGGTACGGACCACCTCGGCGGGGGCGATCGGGTAGTCGCCGGTGCCGATCGCCAGTACGGCGAGCACCAGGAGCACGGCCAGCACCAGGGCGAGCGCCACGAGCACGCGCGGGCGCAGGCGGACGGAGAGCCCGCCGGTCCGCAGGGTGAGGGACCGGGCGGCACCGCGGGAGGTGCTCACCTGAGGGGCGCTCATGCCCGCACCGCCTTCGGCCGCCTGACGAAGTGGAGGAAGAGCGGCCCGCCGAGCACCGCCGTGACGATCCCGACCTGGAGCTCGCCGGGGCGGCCCAGCACCCGGCCGAGCACGTCCGAGCCGAGCAGCAGCACCGGGGCCAGCACGGCGCAGTACGGCAGCAGCCAGCGCAGGTCCGGGCCGGTGACCGCGCGCACCAGGTGCGGCACCAGCAGGCCGACGAAGACGATCGGGCCGCAGGCGGCGGTGGCCGCGCCACAGAGCAGTCCGACGGCGAGGATCGCGCCGGCCCGCACCCGGCCGGGCCGGGCGCCGAGCGCGAGGGCCGAGTCCTCGCCCAGCGCCAGCGCGTTGAGCGGCTGGGCCAGCGCGAGCGCGAGCAACACGCCGACCGCCACGAAGGGCAGCACCTTGAGGACGGTGTCGGTCTGCGCGGAGGCCAGCGAGCCGACGGTCCAGAACCGCATCTGCTGGAGCGAGGCCGCGTTCAGCAGCATCACGGCCATCACGTAGGAGTAGAGCGCGGCGTTCAGCGCGGAGCCGGCCAGGGCCAGCCGGGCGGGTGTGGCGGTGCGGCCGCCGCCGACGGCGTAGACGGCCGCCGAGACCACGGCGGCGCCGCCGAGCGCGAACCAGACGTACCCGCCGAAGGAGCTGACGCCGAAGAAGGTGACGGCGGAGGCGACGGCGGCCGAGGCGCCGGCGTTGATGCCGAGCAGACCGGGGTCGGCCAGCGGGTTGCGGGTCAGGGCCTGCATCACTCCGCCGGCCAGGCCGAGCGCGCAGCCGACCAGCAGGCCGAGCAGGGTGCGCGGCAGGCGCATCTCGTGCACCACCGTCCAGGCGGGCGAGCCCTGCTCGGTGAGCCCCCGCCACACCTCGCCGGGGCCCAGCTGCTTCGCCCCGACCGCCAGGCTCAGGACCAGGACGAGGAGCAGCAGGAGCAGGGCGGCGAACAGCCCGGCGGCGCGCCGGGCCTGACGCCCCGGCGGCCGTGGGGCGCCTGCCGCGGCCTGCGGTGGCGACTTGGTCAAGGACACGAGCGGACTCCGGTGCAGTTCAGGGGGGTACCCCGCCCTGATGGACAGTAACAATGGTTAGGCTAACCTAACGATCGGCGGCCGCCGCTCCGGGTACTCCGGTGCCCCACGGCGACGGCCCGCCCGCTGCGGCACGCCCGCATGCCCCCGAATGCGGGCGTGCCCTCCGCAGCCCCCTGACCTCATGTCCGCCGTGTCCCCGCACGCTCCCGCACGTTCCCGCACGAGAGAAGTCACCGCCATGACGAACGCCGGTCCCGCCCACCTCACCCGTCGCGGCCTGCTCGCCGCCTCCGGCGCCGTCGGCCTCGGCGCGGTGCTCGCCGCCTGCGGCAGCTCCGGCTCCAAGGACTCCTCCGCCTCTGCGGGCTCCGGTTCGGGCGCCGCCTCCGGTCCGTGGTCGTTCACCGACGACCGCAAGAAGGAGGTCACCGCCAAGGCCGTCCCCCAGCGGATCGTCGCCTTCACCGGCACCGCCGCCGCCCTGCACGACTTCGGCCTCCGCGACCGGATCGTCGGCGTCTTCGGCGAGACCAAGGGCGCCGACGGCAAGCCCGACCCCCAGGCCGGCAACCTCGACCTCGGCAAGATCGAGATCATCGGCAACGCCTGGGGCGAGTTCAGCATCGAGAAGTACGCGGCCCTGCGCCCCGACCTGCTGGTCACCCACATGTACGACGCCGACCAGCTCTGGTACGTCCCCGAGGAGAGCAAGGACAAGATCCTGCCGCTCGCCCCGCAGGTCGCCGTCACCACCGGCCGGGTGCCGCTGCCCGAGCCGATCCGCCGCTACGCGGAGCTGGCCGCCTCGCTCGGCGCCGACCTGAAGGCCAAGGAGGTCACCGACGCCAAGGCCCGCTTCGAGGCCGCCGCCGAGAAGCTGCGCCAGGCCGCCAAGGCCGCCAACGGCCTGAAGGTGCTGGCCTGTTCGGGTGCCGCCGACATCTTCTACGCCTCCGCTCCGGGCATGAGCACGGACCTCATGTACTTCAAGGAGCTGGGCGTGGACATCGTCGTCCCGGACAAGCTGGACCAGGGCGGCTACTTCGAGTCGCTCAGCTGGGAGAACGCCGGCAAGTACCCCGCCGACCTGCTGCTGCTCGACAAGCGCTCCACCGCGCTCCAGCCCAAGGACCTCGCGTCCAAGCCCGGTTGGGCCCAGCTGCCGGCGGTCAAGGCCAACCAGGTCACCCCGTGGGACGCCGTCCCGCGCTTCTCCTACGCGGGCGCCGCCCCGCTGCTGGAGGACCTCGCCAAGGCCATCGAGAGCGCCAAGAAGCTCTCCTGACGCCTGCTCAGGGCCCGCTCGCACCGGGCCGACGCGCCGTCGACGCCCCGTCGACGCCCCGCCGGCCCACTGCCGACCCACTGATCCGCCCCTACTGAGTCCCTGCTGAGCCCCTTGCCGGAGGTACCCGCGATGTCCGACCAGCCCTTCGCCTTCTTCCCCGCCGAGGTGGTCCGCACCGCGCGGCTGAGCAGCTCGCTGCTCCGGATCACCTTCGGCGGCCCGGCACTGGCCGGCTTCGCCTCCGGCGGGCGGGACCAGAGCTTCTCGCTCTTCCTGCCGCACCCCGGCCAGCCGGAGCCGGTGGTCCCGGTCGAGGAGGGCGAGGGCTGGTTCTGGGCCTGGCGGGCACTGCCCGAGCAGGAGCGGGCGGTGATGCGCTCCTACACCGTGCGCGCCGCCCGTCCCGAACTCCCTGAGGTGGACGTGGACTTCGTCCTGCACGGCGACACCGGCCCGGCCTCGGCCTGGGCCGGCCGGGCCGCCGCCGGCGACCGGGTGCTGCTGCTCGGCCCGGCCGTCGAGGACAACACCAGCGTCGGCTTCCGTCCGCCGGCCGGGGCGGAGTGGATCCTGCTGACCGCCGACGAGACCGCCCTGCCGGCGGCCGCCGCCATCCTGGAGTGGCTGCCCGCCGGGACCCGGGTCAGCGCCTTCCTCGAAGTCCCCACCGAGGACGACCGCCTGGAGCTCACCACCGCCGCCGAGGCCGAGGTCCGCTGGCTGGTCCGCGACAGCGCCCGCCCCGGCCTGGCCCTGGACGCCCTGCGCACCGCCGACCTCCCGGCCGGCACCCCGTACGCCTGGGTGGCCGGCGAGGCCGCCGCCGTCCGTTCGATCCGCCGCCACCTGGTCGGCGAGCGCGGCTTCGACCGCAAGCTGGTGGAGTTCACCGGTTACTGGCGCCTCGGCTCCTCCGAGGAGCAACTGCGCGCCGAGGCCATCGCCGAGGCCCAGGCAGCGGCGGAGGCCGCCGGCCAGGCAGCCGTCACCGGCTCCTGACACGCCGCCCAGCACACGCCGACCCGCACCACCCTGCCCACAGGGACCGCCGCACACGGGTCGGCGCGTACGGACCGCATGCGTCGTCGGTCCCGGGCTGACTACTCCTCGGTGGGCAGCTCGTCCTCCTCCGCCCGCTGCACCGACGGCTCCGCCGTCACGCGGTCGGCGGTGTCCGCCGCCTCCCGCTCGAAGCGGTCCCCGGGGTCACTCACCCGGACACCGCCCGCCGTCTCCGTCCCGTCCACCGCCCCGGCCCGCTGCTGCACCACGTGCGTCAGCTCGTGCGCGAGCGTGGTCCGCCCCCGGTGCGAGCCCGGGTCGTACGCGTCCCGCTGGAACACCACGTGCGAGCCGACCGTGTAGGCGTGCGCGTCGACCGACCGGGCGGAGTCGTGCGCGGCCTGGTCGGTGTGCACCCGGACGTCCCCGAAGTCGTGGCCCAGCCGCGCCTCCATGTCCTGCCGCACCGCCGGCTCCAGCGCTTCCCCGCCCCCGGCCACCACCTCGTGCACCGGCGAACGCGCCTCCTCGGCCCCCTCCTCCAGCACCGCCCCCACCGCCGCGTTCCCGGCCACCCGCTGCAGCCCCAACAGCCCAGCCGCGCCCAGCACTTCGGGCCGCCCGCCCACCGCCGCCCGCAGCTCCACCCCGCCCGGCCCGGCACCATCCCGGCCCGCCCGGGGCCGTAGCCCCGAACCGCCGCCCTCCCCCTCGTGCTCGTACTCCCGCATGACGCCCCCTCAGCAGCCGCTGACCGACACCCCGCCCAGCCTGCCCCGCGCCCTTGCGGGCCGCCCAGGGCCCGCTCCGCCGCCTTTCGGGCAGCCCGCCCATCCCCTGGGGCAGCCCCCCGGTCAGGTGCGCACCACGACCTGGTCGCCCTGGGGGCCGAAGAGGTGGAGGACCTCGACGGGGTGCTCGTCGGCGGGGCCGAACCAGTGCGGCTCGCTGGTGTCGAACTCGGCGACCTCGCCCGGACGGAGCGTCAGTTCGCCCTCGCCGAGGATCAGGCGGACGGTGCCGGCCAGGACGTAGAGCCACTCGTACCCGCCGTGGGTGACGAGCTTGGGCTCGCGCGGGGCCAGCACCTGCTTGAAGACCCGGACCCGGCCCGGGTACTGGGTGAGCGGGACGACCACGCTGCCGTCGTGGCGGTGGACCGGTTGGAGGTGGACCCGTGGGTCCCCGCTGGCCGGGGCGGCGACCAGCTGGTCGAGGGCCACCCGGTGGGCCCGGGCCAGCGGGATGAGGAGTTCGAGGGAGGGGCGCCGCTTGCCGGACTCCAGGCGGGAGAGCGTGCTGACCGAGATGCCGGTGCTCTCGGCGAGCGCCTCCAGGGTGAGGCCCCGGTCGCGGCGCAGGGTGCGCAGCCGGGGGCCGATGGCGTCCAGTACCTCTTCGAGTTCCGCGTCCACGGGGCCATCCTTGCAGGAACGGCAAAGCACCTGGGCACGACGGGGCCCGCAGCCCCAGGCTGGGCGGCAGCACCGTCCTGACGCACCGTGAGAGGCCACCGTGACCGCGCCCACCCCTGTCACCCCTGCCACCGCCACCACCGCCACGTCCGCAACGCCCGCTCCACCGCCCGGGCTCGACGCCCGCCGACGGTGGACGGTGCTGGCGGTCTGCTGCCTCAGCCTGTTCCTGGTCGGCCTGGACACCACCATCGTCAACATCGGCCTGCCCGCCGTCGGCGCCGGCCTGGGCGTCTCCGTCCACGCCCTCGCCTGGACCGTCGACGCCTACACCGTGGTGCTCACCGCACTGCTGATCACCTCGGGGGCGCTGGCCGACCGCTTCGGGCGACGGCGGATCTTCCGCCTGGGCCTGGCGGCGTTCGGGGCCGCCTCGCTGCTCTGCGCGCTCGCGCCGTCGCTCGGCTGGCTGGTGGCGGCCCGCAGCCTCCAGGGGATCGGCGCCTCCATGCTCAGCCCGGTCGCGCTGGCCATCGTGGTCAACGCGATGCCCGACCCGAAGGAGCGGGCCCGGGCGATCGGGGTCTGGGCGGCGGTCTTCGGGCTCAGCATGGCCGCCGGTCCGGTGACCGGCGGTGCGCTGGTGGACGGCCTCGGGTGGCGCTCGCTGTTCTGGGTCAACGTCCCGGTGGTGCTGGTGGCGCTGGCCCTGACGGTGCGTCACGTACCGGAGTCGCGCGCCCCGCAGGCCCGGCGGCTCGACCTGCCCGGGCAGGTGCTGCTGGCCGTGCTGGTCGGGGTCTCGGTCGGGGTGCTGATCGAGGGCCCGCGGATCGGCTGGACCTCGCCCGCCGCACTGACCGCGTACGCGGTGGTCCTCGCCGTGACGGTCGCCTTCGTCCGGGTGGAGAGTCGGCGTGCGGAGCCGCTGATGGACCTCGGGCTGTTCCGTCGGCCGGCCTTCACCGGCGCGGTGCTGGGCGCGGTGGCGGTGTTCGTCGCGCTCGGTCTGACCCTGCTGCTCTCCACCCTCTACCTCCAGCAGGCCCGGGGCTGGAGCGCACTCGCCGCGGGAACCGCCACCTTGCCGATGGCCCTCGGCGCGATCGTCTGCGCCCCGTGGTCCGGCCGCCTCACCGCCCGGGTCGGCCCGCGTCGGCCACTGCTGCTGGCCGGTGGCTTTCTGACGGCGGGCGGGGTCTGCCTGTTCTCGCTGTTCCAGCTCTCCTCGCCCGGCGCGGGCGCGGGCCTGCCGCTCCTGCTGCTCGGCTACCTGCTGGTCGGCGTCGGCTTCGGCTTCGCCAACGCCCCGATCACCAACACCGCCGTGGGCGGCCTGCCCGCAGCCCGCGCCGGGGTGGCGGGCGCGATCACCTCCACGGCGCGGCAGTTCGGTTCGGGACTGGGCATCGCGCTGGCGGGCATCCTGGTCTCGGGCGCCGCCCCCGCCGACCTGGCCCCGGCCGTCCGGCCGGGATGGCTGCTGGTGGCCGCGTGCGGACTGCTGCTGCTCCCGGTCGCCCGGGCAGGCCGCACCGAGGGTGGGAGGACGGCGGCCGAGCGGTCCTGACGACGGGTCAAGGAGGCGGCCCTGCCGCCTGTCCACACCACCGTCGACTCGTCACCTGCGACCCGCCCCCGCTACCCGCTACCCGCTACCCGCCATCCACGTCCCACGTCCCACGTCACACGTCCCACGTCCCACGTCCCACGTCCCACGGGACGGTGCCACGGCTCAGCGGGCCAGGTGGTGGTAGGAGCCGAACTCGTTCGGCAGGCAGAGGCGCCCGAGCTTGCGGTACTCACGGGCGACGGCGGCCACCACCTCGGACATCCCCACCGGTCGGTCCGCCTCCGCCGCCAGGTACGCGGCGGTGACGGCGGCCGAGCGGATGTCGCCGCCGGCCAGCTCGAAGGAGCGTCCGCAGAAGGGGAGGTCGAGGTCGTCGCCGCGCGGCAGCGCCGAGCCGAGGCACCGCTCCCAGAGGGCGGTGCGCTGCTCCGTGTCGGGCATCGGGAAGTCCACCACCAGGTCGAGGCGGCGGGTGAAGGCCTCGTCGAGGTTGGCCCGCAGGTTGGTGGCGAGCACGGCCAGGCCGTCGAAGCTCTCCATCCGCTGGAGCAGGTAAGCGCTCTCCACGTTGGCGTAGCGGTCGTGCGCGTCCCTGACCTCGGAGCGCTTGCCGAAGATCGCGTCGGCCTCGTCGAAGAGCAGCACCGCGTTCACCCCGGCGGCCTCGGTGAAGATCCGCTCCAGGTTCTTCTCGGTCTCACCGACGTACTTGTCCACCACGGTGGCCAGGTCCACGGTGTAGAGGTCGAGGCCGAGTTCACCGGCGATCACCTCGGCGGAAAGCGTCTTCCCGGTCCCCGAGTCCCCCGCGAACAGCGCCATCACCCCGCGCCCCCGCCCGCCGCCCGGCCGCATCGCCCAGTCCCCCAGGACCCGGTCCCGGTGGCGGGCCCGGGCGGCGAGCTCGCGCAGCTGGCCGAGAGCGGCCGGCGGCAGCACCAGGTCCGCCCACCCCACGCCCGGCTCGATCCGGCGGGCCAGCCGTTCCAGGCCGGAGCTGTTCTGCGCCCGCACCCCGTGCAGGAGGTGGACCTCGGTCAGCGGCCCGCCGGCCAGCAGCGCCTGCTGCTCCGCCGTCCGGGCGGCCCGGCCGACCTGCTCCGGCGAGAGCTCGAACGGCGCCGCCACCCGCAGGTCCACCGCCGCCTCCGGCAGCGCCGCCCGCCAGAGCCCGGCCCGGTCCGCCGCCCCCAGCCGCCCGGTCTCCACCAGTAGCGGCACCCTCGCCGACCACTCCGGCTCCCAGCTGCCCCGTCCGGTCAGCAGCACCGGCACCGGAAGCTCCGTCAGCGCGCGGACCAGCTCCGGCCGTTCGGCCAGCGCCTCCACCGGCCCGGCCACCACCCCTGCCGCCACCGCTGCCGCCATCCCTTCCGACGCTCCGACCGGCGCTCCGGCCACCGCTCCCACGTCCTCCCGGGGCCCGCCGAACCCCGCCTCCCGCCCCACCGCCACCAGCACCTCGGTCGGTGCCGGATCCCGGGCGAGCCGGTTCAGGTCGAGCACCAGGGCCGCCCGCCCGGCCGCCCGGAGCGCCTCCACCGCCACCCCGCGCGCCGATCCCCCCGCCGGCTCCCGCAGGTACACCAGTCCGACCGCCTCCACCGCCGCCGCGAGCCGGTCCCGGCCACACCCATGCCCAAGCCCATGCCCAAGCTCACGCCCGCCACCGGGCCGCAACGGCCTTACCGGCAGCAGTAGTTCGGCCAGCCGGTGGTCCGGAGCGTCGTCGCCCAACAGGTGCGCCGCGACCCGGTCCGGCACTCGCAACGACCGCCCGAGGAACGGCCGGTCGGCCTCCTCCACCAGCAACAGCCCGCGCCCCGGCAGCGGTGCCGGGGCAACGAACCGTCCGCGGGCCGCCGCCGAGACCGCCGGAACGCCGCAGAGCGCGAGCGCCAGACCGATGGTCGGACGCCTGCGCGTCACGTCGTCGTTGAGGTACCCGTACAGCTGCTCGAAGCGCGCGTCCAGGTCGGGCACCAGCGCCACCAGCAGCAACTCCACGTCCAGCGGCTCCAGTTCGAAGCCGAGCCGGAGCGACCGGAGCCGCGAACCGGTGACCTCCGCCAGCCGCTCCGCCTCCGCCAGCCGCCCCTCGTCCACCGTGTCCGGCCCCGGGACCGCGGAGACCGGCCGGTCGAGCAGCCGCTGCACCGCCTCGTCGGCCAGGTACAGCCCCCGGAACGGATCGTCAGGCGTCGGATCGACCGCCCGTCGGGCCGCCACCGCCCGCCGGATCCGCTGCTCCACCAGCGCCACCCGCTCGGCCAGGTGGGCGTCGCTCACAGCCGCCTCCCCCGCCGCCGTCCCCGCCCGTCCGCCGACGGGCCGTCCGCCGCCACGCCGCCCAACGGGGGTCCGTCGGTCAACGGGCCGTCGACCGGCCGGCCGCCGTCGGCGGCACCCTCCTCCTCCGCGACCTCCCGGGCCGGCGGGCCTCCGAACTCCCCGCTCTGCAAGTGGAGTCCGTCCTCCCCGACCGGCGGGCCGGCAGGGTAGAGCGGCGCGGTGACCACGGGCGCACTGACCACCAGGTCCAGCGAGGGCTTCAACTCGCCGCCCAGCGCCGACCAGACGTCCGCGAAGGCGCGGTCCTCCGGTGGCGGCAGGGCGATCCCGATCGGCACCGGCAGTCCGGTGGCGGCGAGTTCGGGCCCGAGACCGGGCGGGGGCAGTGCGGTGTGGCGCAGGAAGCAGTGCAACAGGGCGGCCAGCAGCCGGTGTTCGTCCTCCGGGCGCTGGGTCCAGGCACTGATCAGGTAGGAGAGCTTGAAATAGCGCGGTGGCAGCGTGCGCGCCACCACCGCCCCGTCGGCGTCGTAGACGTTCTGCCGCCCCCGGGAGCCCCGCTTGAGGTCCTCCCGGATGTCGTAGAGGTAGAGGTTGACCGTGGGGGTGTTCCGCCGGGCCGCCCAGTCCCGGGTCGGGGCGTCGAAGACCAGGTCCACCTCCGCCCCGGCCAGCACCTCGGCCCGGACCAGAGCCCGCAGCGCCTCGTCCACCTCGTGGATCACCGCCGCGCTCACCGCCGCCACTGGAAGTCGCGGGGCTGGAGGACGCCGGGCACCACCCGGAAGCCGGTCCGCACCTCGCCGAAGACCGGATCACCCGGTGCCGCCTGCCGCACCACCAACTCCCGTGCCCCCAGGACGTCCTGGCGCATCACCAACACGGGTGCGGCGAAGGCCCCGTCCGCCCCCACCCGCACCGGCGCGGCTGCGGCCGTGACGCCCGCGCTCCAGCTCAGCCGCAGCTCGGCCCCCGGCGGGAACTGGCTGCCGTACGCGAGGGTGACCGTCCCCGGCGGTCCGATCGGCGGACTGAGCAGCACGGCGGGGCGCAGTACGGTCAGCGTGGCGGATGCGGTGTCGTTGCCCGGCTGCTCGTCGTCCCCGGCGACGGTGAGCGCTGCGGTGACGGTGGCACCGTACGACACGGTGGATGCGGCAGCGGCGGGCCGGAACACCACCGTGACCACCTCCTCCGCTCCCGCCGTCGGCAGCGCGACCGGACAGGCCGCGGTGCAGCCGCTCACCACCTTGGCGCCGGGCGGGAGTTGGGTGGCCAAGGTCACGCCTGTGGCGGGGGTTCCGCCCAGGTTGCGGACGGTGACGCGGGCCGTGACCGTGCCGCCGACGTGGGCGGTCGCCGGATCCAGCGCGACGGTGACCGCCGGGTCCGGCCGCGCGGAGGGCCGGCGCGCGGTGACGGCGACGGTGACCTCGGCGCGGTTGTTCTCGGGGCGGGGGTCGACGGTCCCTGCCCCCGCCGTGGTTCCGGATCCGGTGCCGGTGCCGGTCCCGGCGCTGCCCGTGCCGGTCTGGGGGCCCAGCGCGCGGGCGGTGACCGTCACCCGGACGGTGGCCCGCTCGCCCGCGCGGAGGGTGCCGAGGGTGCAGCCGGGCGGCGGCGCGGGCGGGGAGCCGGTGCAGGTGCCCTGCGAGGGGGTCGGCACACCGGTGGGCACCAGGCCGGCCGGAAGGGCGAGGTCGGCGGTGGTCGGGCGGGCGGGAGCGGGGCCGAGGTTGCTCACGGTGAGGGTGAGTTCGGCACTGTCACCCTCCGCCACCTGGGGACGGTCGGCGGCCAGCGTCACCTCCAGGTCGGCGGTCGGCTGCCAGGTGGGGGTGGTCTGCTCGCCGTACACCGGGCCGGGCAGCAGGCGCCCCTCTCCACTGACGGCGTCGGCGAGGCCGAGCGTGGTGACCCGGTACTCGCCGTCGCCGTCGGGCTCCACCTGCTCGGTCTCGAAGACCAGTTGGCGGCCGTCCGGCGACCAGGCGGGTGCGGCGGGCTCGCGGAACGGACCGTCGCCGGGCGGCACGGGTCGGACGTAGGTCGGACAGGCGTCGCTCCGGGGCACGACCTGACGGCAGTCGGCGGCGGAGCCGGCCATGGTCAGCAGGGTCCGGTTCTCCGTGTCGTACGAGTCGAGGGCGCGCAGCGGACCAGGGGTGGGCGGCGCCGAGGGCGACGACGGGGACGGGGGCGCGGGGGTGGGCGTCGGCGGCCGCTCCAGGGTGACCCGGCTGAACGCGAGGCGGTCGCCTTCCGGCGCGTAGGCCGGGCGCTCGTCACGGACCGGGCAGTCCTCGATCCCGCACTGACGGGCGGTCAGATCCCGCTGGTCGGAACCGTCGACGGCGCTGACGGTCCAGATGTGGCGCGCGCCTCCCCGCTCCTCGGAGGCGAGCCGCTCCCGGGACCACTCGGCGGCGGCCGGGCCCGGCGCCGCCGACCGCCGGGCGGCGAGGCCCCGGTCGACCGCCCCGCTCGCCCCTGTCCCGCTCGCCTCTGTCCCACTCGCACTCGCGCCACTCGGCCGCGCACCGTTCGGCCCCTGCCCCCCGACGCCTGCCCCACCCGATCCCAGGGCAGCCGAACCCGGGCCGGCCGAACGCCCGGCGACACCGACCTCGGGGAAGCACTGGCTCGCCCGGGAAAGCGCTATCCGCGTCCCGTCGGCCGACCAACTCGGGTCCAGGTCCTGGGAGTGGCACCTGCTCCGGGGCGCGGCCCGCTCCGGCACGGTGAACAGCACCCGTGCCCGGTCGGCCCCGGCGCTCAGGTCCACCACCTTGACCTCGCCGCCCTGGTACATCTCGTCCTCGGGGCAGTCCCCGCCGTCCCCGCACTCTCCGCCACCGCCCTCGGCGTAGGCCAGCCGGGTCCCGTCCGGCGACCAGGCGGGACGGCGCTTTCCGATCAGCACCCCGCCGACGCCGTCGCCCGCCACCTCCGCCGCGTGCGCCAGGTCGGCCGGATCGCCGACCATCAGCCGGTAGTCGTCCGGGGCCTCACTGCGCGTCAGCACCTGGACGAAGGCCAGCCGCCGCCCGTCCGGCGACCAGGCCGGGTCCCGGTACTCGATCCGTCGGCGCAGGTCCTGCGGGACGAGGTCCAGTCGCTCCAGCGGCACGCTCGGGAAAACGCTTTCCAGATGCCGGTAGCTCCCGTTCACCTCCGTCAGCAGCACGATCGGCTGCCGCCCTCCCGCTCGCGTGTACCAAGCCGCCGACTCGAACGGATGGGTGCTGTACGCCACCTGCCGCGCCGTACAGCCCCCGCATTCGTCGTCGACCTCGACCTCGGACGCGTAGCCGCCCCAGAGGAAGGCGATCCGCCTCCCGTCCGGTGACCAGGCGAGGTCCCTCCCGGCGTACTTCACCACCCAGGTCGGCGTGCCCCCGCCCGGCGGGACGGTGCCGATCGACGGGACACCGTCAGGAGCCCCGGCCAGGAAGGCAATCCGCCCGTGCCCCTCTCCGTCCACCGGCTCCCAGGCCGGGCGCCGGGCCTTGTCCGTCCCGGTCGCCACCCGCACCGCCGGGCCGCCGGGTGCGAACGGGACCCGGTACACCGCATCGGCGTGCTCGTACGCCAGCTGCCGCCCGTCCGGCGACCAGCTGCCCCAGCCGGCGTCCACGGCCAGCCGCCGCAGCCCACTGCCGTCCGTCCGGACCACCCACAGGCCGGGGCGGTGGTCCTCGTCCCGGGTGTCGTCGGCTTCCGGCACCGGGTAGGAGTCCTGGTACTCGTCCTGACGGCAGAGCCCCTCGAACCTGTCCTCGGACTGCCAGGACGTGAAGGCCAGCCACTGCCCGTCCGGCGACAGCGCCGGGTGTTTCAACCGCCAACCGGGCCGCTCCAGCAGGACCTTCGCCGGCGCCTCCCCCTGACGCCACATCAAGCGCTCGCCCTGCCCGCTCCGGTCACTCACCCAGACCAGGGCGTCCCCGCGCACCGAGGGCTGGCAGTCCTCCCCGGCCGACCCGGGCGGCAGCAGCGCCGTGGTCGGCGCCTCCGACCCGGCCGCCAGCACCAGCGCCCGGTGGCTCTGGTCCGCGGCGTACACGATCCGCCCGGGAGCCGGCTCGGCCGCCAGCAGCTGCACGGGCAGTCCCCGGCCGGTCCCGGCCCGGGGCACCGCGGCCAGCACGGCCGCCACCAGCACCCCGGCCAGACAGGCCCTCAGCACCCGCCGCACGGCCGCCGGCCGCCCCGCACCACGCCGACCCGATCCCCGCCGGACCACACCTCGCGTCACGGTCTCCCCCGGCCTCCGTCACCTCCGACCCTCCGCACCACCCTCCCGGATCCCCACCCCCGCCACACCCCACCACGGGCACCCACCGGGGCACCCCCCACTGCCCCTTCGGGCGATCCGGCACCGCGCCCCGACCCAACCCGCACCGCAGCACGCCTCGGCACACCACCACCGGCCAAGCCGCTCCCGCCCCCGATCGAGCCTCCCTCTCGCCCACCTGGCTGGCCGCCTGCCCCGGCTCAGATGAAGCCCTCCCGCATCGCGTAGGCCACCGCGTGCGAGCGGTTGCGCAGTTGGAGCCGGGTGGTCACCTCGTGGAGCACGTTCTTGACGGTCCGTTCGGAGAACGCGAGCGCCTCCGCGATCTCCGCCGTGTCGTGCCCGGCCGCGACCAGCCGCAGCACCTCCACCTCCCGCGCCGACAGCCCGGTGAAGGCCAGCCCGCGCGGGTCCAGCACCTGCCGCTGGAGCCGGCCGACCTGCTCCAGCAGCCGGCCGAGCAGGTCCGCGGGCACCGTCCCCTCGCCCCGCGCCGCCGCCACGATGGTCTGCACCAGCCGCGCCGCCGTGGCCTCGGCCCGCCGCACCACCCCGACCACCCCGCACTCCACCGCCGCCACCAGCCCGACGTCGTCCAGTTCGGTGCCGACCAGCACCAGCTGCCCCGGTGCGGTGCGCCGCAGTTGACGGAGCGTCTGCACCTCCTCCTCCCCGACCCGGTCGAAGGCAACCAAGAGCACGGCCGCCTCGTCCGCCTCGTCCTCCCGCAGCAGCCGCAGCTCCGGGCAGGGCCGCAGCTGCCCGGACAGCCCGGCCTCGGTGATCGGATCCTGGGCGCAGAGCCGGACCTTGATCCGCTCACCGCCGCCGTTCCCCTGGTACCGCACCGACGACACCCCCTGACTCGGCCGCGCCCGGTGCTCCGCACGCACCGACCGTCGGCCCGGCACCAGTGAACTCCCGGTCAGTCAGCAGGCACTTCACAAGGACTCAACGGGCAGCATCCGTGCCCGAATGTGTGACCGCGGGGCACCTGCCCGCCCCCGGGGCGCTCCGTACCCTCGCGGCATGACCACCTCCGCCCGCCTGGAGCCGCCGGCCAGTTCGGTGCTGCCCGGCGAAGAAGTCCGGATCGGCCTGGAAGTCCGCAACAGCGGCGAGATCGTGGAGGCCTACCACTTCGAGGTGCTCGGCGCGGCGGCGGAGTGGTGCACGGTCGAACCGGACCTGCTCTCCCTCTACCCGGGCACAACGGGCCAGGTCTCCGTCCTGGTCCGACCGCCCGTGGAGGACGCGCCCCTCGCGGGCCCGGTGCCGTTCGCGGTGCGGGTGCAGCCGCAGGAGCGCCCCCAGGACGCGGCGGTGCCCGAAGGGGTCGTGGAGATCCTCCCGATCGGGCGGTTCGACGCCGAGCTGAGCCCGCAGATCTCCCAGGGCCGGGGCACCGGCCGCCACCGCCTGGCCCTGGACAACCGGGGCAACCGACCGGTCTCCGCCACCCTCGCCGGCGCCGACCGCGGCGAACTGCTCACCTTCGAGCTCCCCGCCGCCCCGGTGTCCACCGATCCCGGGCGGGCCTCCTTCGTCGACCTCAAGGTCCGTCCCGAGCGACGGATCTGGCGCGGCACGGCCGTCCCGCACGCCTTCCGGCTGACCGTCGTCCCGGACGGCGCCGAGCCGCTCGCCCTCGACGGCACCTACGTCCAACAGCCGGTGCTCTCCCGGGGGTTGCTCCGCGCCCTGGCCCTGCTGCTGGTCCTGGCGGCGGTGCTCGCCGGACTGTGGTTCGGGCTGCTGCGGCCCAGCGTCAAGAGCCTGGCCAAGGAGGCGGTCAAGGAGCCGCTCGAGTCCGCGCAGGCGCAGGCCTCCGCCGCCGAGAAGAAGGCCGGCGACGCGGCGAAGGCGGCTGCCGAGGCGCAGAAGGCGGCCGGCGTCACCCCGCCTCCGTCCCCCTCATCGAGCCCCAGTGCCAGCCCCGTCCCGGGTGCCCCGGCGCCCGGCCCGGAGGCCGCGCTCTTCTCCACCCGGCTGACCGCCTCCCCCGCCACCGGCAAGGAGGCCGCGCAGAGCTACACCGTGCCCGAGGGGAAGACCCTCCGACTCACCGACCTGGTCCTGGAGAACCCGCAGGGCGACAGCGGCACCGTCACCATCTCGGTGGACGACAAGCCCCTGCTCGCCCCTGCCCTGGAGAACTTCCGCGAACAGGACTTCCACTGGGCCTCGGCCATCCTGGTCAACGCCCGGCAGCGGGTCACCGTCCGGGTGAACTGCCAGGCCCCCGGACACCCGCCGACCGGCCCCGCCCCTTCCACCTGCTCCGCCGCCGCCCTGATCAGCGGCACCCTCGGCTGAGCGCACCCGCCCCGGGACCGGGGCCGCCACCGTCGGACGCGGCGGCGGCCCCTCCTGCCGGTCCCCGCCGGCGGAGTTGACGCTCAGTCGGCCGCCACCGGGGCGAGCACGCCGTGCCGCGTGGCGTCGTCCGACCAGCCGAGCTGCCCGTCCGGAGTGAAGCGCAGCTCGACCTTGTGCGGGCAGGACGCCCCGCCGAAGACCGTGCCGGCCACCTCCTGCTTGGCCTCGCCGACCGTCAGCGGCACCATCCCGTCCGACGGCCGCTGCTGCTGCACGACCTCGGCGGTGCAGTTGTCCATGCTGAGCGTGCCGACCAGCACACGCGGCCCGCGCGCGGTCTCGACCGCCCGCAGGACCAGCCGGACCGTCCCGCCCGCACCCGGGTACCCCTCCGCGACCGTCCCGCCCCAGACCCCGGCCATCCGCTCGGTGAGGGTCGGGCCCTGGCTCGCGGTCGCCTGATCACCGGGCACCTGACCGCTGGGCACCGACCCACCGGTCGCCTGACCGCTGGGCACCGAACCGCTCGGCACCGGCGTACCGACCGTCGTACTCTCAGCCACCTGACCGGCCGTCACCCCCGGGCTCAGGGGCGGACCGCCGGAGACGAGCAGTCCGGCCGTCCGTTGCCCGGGTTCGTAGAGGGCGGGGACCAGGTACAGGCCGCGGAAGGCCACCGGCATGCCCAGGCTCGTCCGCTCCGCGTACCGCGCGATCCGCTGCACGCTCCACCGCTCGCCGTCGGTGGAGGTCCAGATCAGCGGCACGTACCCCAGAGCCTCCTCGGCCCACCCGGTGGCGACGTAGCCGTGGCCGGTCCACTCCAGGTACGCCGGCCAGCCGCTGCCCGACGCGGCGCCTTCCGGCAGCGGCAACGGGACGGCGGTCGTCCAGTGGACACCGCCGTCGACGCTCCGCGACACCCACACCTGCATCCGGTCGCCCGAGGCACCTTCACCACCGGCCTCGCCGCCACCGTCCAACGCGCCCTCGGTCTCGCCGCCACCGTCCAACACGCCATCGGTCTCGCCCCCACCGTCCAACGCGCCTTCGGTCGAGCCGCCCGTCGCCGCCGCTCCGCTCGCCGTCACCGATCCGGTCGCCGTCACCGCTCCGCTCGCCATCGCCGATGCGCTCGCACCGGGTCGGGGCAGCGGGTGGTCCACCAGGGCGACGGCACTGCCGTCCCCGACGGCCACCAAGGTCCCGGCCTCGCCGGTCGGAACGCGCAGCAGCGCCGCGCTCCCCGGCCGGCCGTCGAGCCGCAGCGCCGCCCAGGCCTTCGCGGCGCCCTCTCCCCCGCCGCCGGGGCAGAGCGCACTGAGCACGGCCGGCATCGTGCCCCGGTCCGACCGTTCGTACAACCGGCAGTCGCCGACCGGGAGTTCGTCGGTCTGCCAGCCGGTGTCCTGCGGGCCGAGCACCGCGACGTTCCGGTCCGAGACCGCCACCACCGCGCGGGTGCCGTCCGTGTGCACCCGGGGGCGTCCGACACGTGCCCCGTCGGGGGCGGGCGGGCCCTCGATCCTGGTCCAGCGGCGACCGTCCGCCGAGCGCCAGGCGACCTGCTCGCCGAACACCGGCGTGGCCGAGCCGACCACCGACACCCCCACCGCCAGGAACCCGCCCCCGTACCGGACCAGCCCGCTGACCTCGACCCCCCAGCCCGGGCCGCGGACCTGGCTGCCCAAGTCGCCCTCCTGCCAGGTGACTCCGTCCGCCGAGTACCAGGCACCGCCGGCCGTCCCGACCGCCACGACGACCTCGGGCCCCGCCGCGAGGTAGTCGGCGGAGAACCGGTCCGCCGCCGTGCCCGGCACCAGTGCGGCCGTCGGCCGGAGCGTCCAGACGCCCGGCTGCGGCGCACCGGTCCGCCCCTCGTCGACGAGCAGCCGTCCCAGGAGCAGGCCGCCCACCGTCAACGCCAGGACCCCGGCCACCAGGACGACCCACCGGGCTCGCCACCGCACCGCCCTCACGAGGCCGCCCCGCAGGCCCCGTTGGGATCCGTCAGCTCCTCCGCGGGGACGACCAGCCTGCCCGGCCCGTCGGTTCGCACCTTGATCTGGTACCCGGGCACCCCGTCCAGCGTCCCGGCGGAGCGGAACGGGCCCAGGCTGGTGGTCCGCTCGACCCCGTCGACCAGGTAGCCGACGTCGAGGCTCCACTCGTAACTCGCCTTGCAGGACGTCACCTTGAGGATGATGAGCTTCGATTGGCCCTTCTCCACCAGCGTTCCGGTGATGCCGTCCGGCGCCGTCCCGACCTCGACCCAGCGCCCGCCCTCCACCGGCGCCGTCAACCGGGCCCGGTCCAGGTCCAGCTCCGGCCAGACCGGCAGGCTCGGGCCGCCGCAGCCTTCCGGACGCGACAGGGTCCAGGCGTACGGGGGCGTGTCGACCTTCTTGATCACGGGTTGCAGCCGGGTCAGCGTCACCGGCGCGTCCACCGCGCTGACGGACACCGTCAGCGCCCCGGCCAGCCAGGAGGCCGCACCCATCGCGGCGGCCGCGTTCCGCGGATCGTTCTCGAACCCCAGGTCCACCGCCCCCACCTCCGGGCCACCTCGTGGCATCGCCACCCGGCTCGTCAGGTCACATCCCGCGTTCCGGGCCGGCCACACCGAGCCGACCGAGACCGTGGCGGGCTTCCCGTCCCCGAACACCAGCCACCCCGTCACCGCCCCACCCACCGCGAGCACGGCCAGCCCCGTCAGCACGGTGCTCCGCCGCACCCTCGGGCGGAGGTGCTGCACGATCAACGTCGGGTTGTCCCCGATCACCGCGTTCCCGAGGTTCCCCCCGACGGCCAGCGACTTCTCCCCGCTCGCCGTGACCTCGTCGCCCCTGTCCGCCCCGGACTTCATCCGATGCCGCACCTCATCCTGACCCCCAGACCACCCGCCCCGCCGATCCGCCGCACGGGATCACCGGACCACCAACTCTAGGCCCGCCCAAAGGACTTCCGACACAGAATCCCCACATACGAGCCCAGCAGGGCACCGACCCCTCGTCAGCACGGTCGGACCCTCCCGGCGCCTCCCGCACGGGTCCGACGGAAATCCGACTCAGCCGCGGGCGCCCGCCCCGGTCACACCCGGCTCCGCAACGTCAGGCCGCCCGCAGCTCCAACCGACCGGTCGCCTCGCGCCCCCTCACACTCCGTCAACCCCACCCAGGGCACGCCCCGCCAGCTCCACCAGCGCCGCCGTGATGCGCTCAGGCGAGACACCGCGGTCGCGTTGGTGGCGGAAGAGTTCAGGGGCCAGGGGGGCGAGCAGGTGGTCGGCGGCGGCCTCGGGGTCGCCGAGGCCGGCCTGGCGGGCGAGGTGGGCGACGTGCAGCCGCCAGAAGCCGTAGGCGCCGGTGCCGTAGCGGGCCAGGCCGCTCTCCGCACCGAGGGCCAGGTGGACATGGGTCTCCAGCAGCTCCGTCATCGCGGCGTAGAAGGCCGCGAGCCGGTCGGCCGGCTTGGGCGCGGGTTCGCCGAAGACTCCGGGGCCGAGCGGCGCGGGGCCGCTCAACAGCCTTTCCTGGAGCTCCCGTTCATGCTCGTCGAGGAGCGCACGGGCGATCGCCGCCCGGTCGGGGTAGCGCCGGTAGAGCGTGCCGCGGCCGATGCCGGCGGCCTTGGCGATGTCGTCCATGGTGACGGCCGACGGGTCACCGTCCGCGAAGAGCCGCTCGGCGGCGGCGAGCACCCGGGCCCGGTTGCGGGCCGCGTCGGCCCGCTCCCGCAGCGGGGGGTCGACGGCGAGCGGGAGCGGCGGCAGTTCGGTCACGGCAGCAGCCTAACGAGCAAGTGGACAGAGCGTCCACTTGCTCGTACGGTGAAGCCGACCCAGAAGCGGACAGCGTGTCCACTTCCACCGAACCTTGGGGGGTTCCTCCGCCGTGCCTCGACTCCTGCACCTCGACAGCAGCGCCCGCACCGACTCCTTCACCCGCCGCCTCGGCGCCGCCTTCGTCCGGGCCTGGCGGCTGAACGGCGGCGGCGAGGTCACGCACCGCGACCTCGCCATCGACCCGCCCCCGCCGATCTCGGAGGGCTGGACCAGCCTCTGCGACACCCTCCTGCGCGAGGGCATCACCGAGGCTGCCACTGATCGCTACGCGCAGGCCGTCCGGACCGAGGCCGAACGCCGCGCCTGGGCGGTCACCGAACCCCTGCTCGCCGAACTGCTCGCCGCAGACGTGGTGTTGATCGGCGCGCCGATGTACAACTTCGGCGTCCCGGCGGCCCTCAAGGCCTGGATCGACCAGGTGACCTTCCCGAAGATGGTGCTCGCCCCGCGCCGCTTCGTGGTCCTCTCGGCGCGCGGCGGCGCGTACGGGCCCGGCACTCCCCGCGAGCCCTTCGACCACCAGGGCCGGTACCTGCTCGACTTCTTCCACGGCCACTACGGCGTCGAGGACGCCGAGGTGATCAGCGCCGAACTGGTCAACTCCCTCAGCGACCCCGGCCTCGCCGGCCGCCTGCCGCAGCACCTCGACTCCGCCGCCGCAGCCCTCGCCCGGGCCGTGGAACTCGGCACGGAGCTCGCCACCGTGCCCGCCACGACCTCGGCCGACCGCACGCTGGCGAAGGAGGGTTGACCGTGCCGTGGATCTGGCTGCTGCTGGCCGGGGCCGTCGAGATCGCCTGGTCCCGCAGCATCAAACCCACCGAGGGGTTCACCCGGCTCCCGCAGACCCTGCTCTGCCTCGCCCTCATGCTCGCCGCCGTCTACCTCCTCGGGCGCGCCGTCCGCGACCTCCCGGCCGGCCCCGCCTACGCGGTCTTCACCGGGATCGGCACCGTCGGCGCGGTGCTGACCGGGGCACTGCTGGGCGGCGAACGGCTCTCCGTCACTCAGGTCGTCGGCCTGGCCCTGGTCACCGCCGGACTGGTCACCGTCCGCCTGGGCACCTCGGGTTGACCCATCTCGGGTCGGCCCACCACCGGCCCGCCCACCACGGGCCGGCCCAGCACGGGTCGGACCACGACGTGCCCGGGGCCCGCCGACTGGCGGATCACCCGACGCGGGGCCCGCCGTCTCGTGCGGGAGTCCAGTGCTCCCCACACTGGCGGAGCGCTTGGATGGGTGGTGCGGCCGGGACACGGGAGGCCGCGGCACCCCGGTCCTCAAGCGGGTCCGCCTCCACCTCCCGCGTCCCGGACGGCCCACGCGAGCGACCACGGGGGTGGGCGGCTCGCGTGGGCCTCCCCCGTCCCGGCCGGACAGCGGTCTCCTCCGACCGGCACCCCGCTCCGGCCACCGCCGCCCAACCGGTACCCTGACGGCCCTGAACCTGCCGAACGGGAGCCGCGGACATGGGCGTGACGCTGGGCGATGTGGCACGGGAGGCCGGGGTCTCCCTGGCCACCGCCTCCAGGGTGCTCAACGGGTCCACCCGCAAGGTCGGTTCCGGCCTGGCCGGGCGGGTGCGGGACACCGCGGCCGCGCTCGGGTACCTGCCGAACGCCCCGGCCCAGGCCCTGGCCCGCGCGACCACCGCCACCGTGGGCATCCTGCTGCACGACGTCTCCGACCCGTACTTCGCCGCCCTGGCCCGCGGCGCCTGCGACGCCGTGGTGGCGGCGGGCCTGATGCCGCTGGTGGTCAACACCGACGGCGACCCGGCCGCCGAGCTCCGCGGGGTGCGGATGCTGCACGCCCAGCGGGTGCAGGCCATCGTGCTGGCCGGGTCGGGCTACACCGACCCGAAGGCCGCGGCCCGGCTGGATTCGGCGCTCGCGGAGTACCGGGCCGGTGGCGGGTCGGTGGCCGCCGTCACGGACCACGGGCCGGAGTACCACACCGTCCGCCCGGCCAACCGGACCGGCGCCGCCGAGCTGACGCGGGCTCTGCTCGCCCTCGGGCACCGGGACTTCGCGGTGATCACCGGGCCGAGCCGGCTCCGGGTGCCGGGCGAGCGGCTGGCCGGGGTCCGGGAAGCGCTGGCCGAGGCCGGGGTGGCCCTGCCCGGGTCCGCCGTACTGGAGTCCGAGTTCACCCGCGAGGGCGGCCGTCGCGCGATGGCCTCCCTCCTGAGGGGTGATGCGCGGGGCGAGGTCCCGACGGCGGTGCTGGCGCTGGCGGACGTCTGCGCCGTGGGTGCCCTGGCCGCCCTCCGGGAGCGCGGGGTGCGGGTGCCCGAGGAGATCTCGCTGGCGGGGTTCGACGACATACCGCTGGCGGAGGACCTCAGCCTGCCGCTGAGCACCGTCCGGATACCGCTGACGCTGATGGGCGCCGAGGCGGTGCGGCTGGCGCTCCGCTCTCCGGCGGACACGGTCGGCAGTTTCGACGCGCCGGTCCAGGTGGTGCTGCGCGCCACCACGGGCGCTCCCCGCCGCTGAGGGAACGGCTCCGAGCCGAGGTAGGGACACGGAGCGTCCGGGCCCGCACGGGAAAGCGCTTACCATCCCGCCCACCAGGGCTTCGGCCCGTCCTGCCCAGACCATTGACGCCCCTTCGGGAAAGCGCTTACCGTCGTCCCGCCCCGGCCCCCACCGCCCCGGAGGACGTCACCCGTGCCCACCGAACCCCTGACCCCCCGCGCCGCTCTGCTCTCCCGCCGCCGCCTGCTCCAACTCGCCGCCCTCGGTGCCCTCGGTGCCGCATCCAGCCTGGTCCCCGCCCACCAGGCCCTCGCGGCCACCGACGCCTACGACTCCCTCCGCCTGCGCTGGCGCGACCTGCTGACCGGCACCGGCTTCGACCCGGCCGCCGCCCCCTACGCCACCACCCTCACCGCCCTCGGCGACCGGGCCCGCGCCCAGCTCCAGGCCATCGCCCCCACCTCCACCTCCCTCTGGCCGGACCTCCCGCT
The DNA here is from genome assembly GCF_053596675.1 of Kitasatospora sp. NPDC001664. Taxonomy (NCBI): domain Bacteria; kingdom Bacillati; phylum Actinomycetota; class Actinomycetes; order Kitasatosporales; family Streptomycetaceae; genus Kitasatospora; species Kitasatospora sp. NPDC001664. The sequence goes on along the minus strand of NZ_JBSFGS010000002.1, from coordinate 432,311 downwards.
CGGCAGCAACTCGGCCAACGTCACCGCCTCCCACACCCGTCTGCGCACCATGGCCCTGGCCTGGGCCCAGCCCGGCACCGGCCTCACCGGCGACCAGGCGCTGGCCACCGCGATCACCACCGGCCTGGACCACCTCAACACCACCCCCGGCGGCTACACCCCCACCGCCACCGCCTACGGCAACTGGTGGGACTGGCAGATCGGCACCCCGCAGGCGCTGCTCGACGTCTGCGTCCTGGTCCACGAACGCCTGACACCCACCCAGCTCACCGCCCTGCTCTCGGCCGTGGACCGCCAGGTCCCCGACTCCCGGGTGGCGAGCTACACCGGCACCAGCACCGGCGCCAACCGGGTCGACCTCTGCCGCGTCCTCTCCCTGCGGGGCCTCCTCGGCCGCTCCTCCGCCAAGCTGGCCACCGCCACCACCGCCCTCTCCCCCGTCTTCCCGTACGTGCTGACCGGCGACGGCCTGTACGCCGACGGCTCGTTCGTCCAGCACACCTGGGTCCCGTACACCGGCTCCTACGGCGAGGTCCTGCTCGGCGGCCTCAGCAAGCTGTTCGCCCTGCTGGCCGGCTCCGCCTGGCAGGTCTCCGACCCCTCCCGTCAGACCGTCTTCGACTCCGTGGCCAACGCCTACGCGCCCTTCCTCTACAACGGCCTGGTGATGGACTCCGTCAGCGGACGGGCCGTCAGCCGGGGCCGCCAGAGCGGTGACCAGTTCCAGCTCCAGCAGGACGACCACACCCGGGGCCACACCCTGATCGGCCACATCCTGCGGCTCGCCGACTCCGGCGCCGCCCCGGCCGCCCAGTCGGCCGCCTGGCGTTCCGCCGTGAAGGGCTGGCTCACCCGGGAGTACTACCTCCCCTACCTCTCCAACGGCTACCTCGACGTTCCCGAACTCGCCCGTGCCCAGGCCCTCCTGAGCACCACCGAGGCCGCCACCCCCACCGCCCCCGAGCCGCTCGGCGCCCGCGTCTTCGCGATGGACCGCGCCGTCGTCCGCCGCCCCGGCTGGGCCGCCTCGCTCAGCCTCTGCTCGGCCCGGACCACCTTCTACGAGACCGGCAACGGCGAGCACCTGCGCGGCTGGCACAGCAACAACGGCATGCTCTCCTGGTGGGGCGCCACCTTCGGCAACGGCCAGTACTCGGACGCCTTCTGGCCCACCGTCGACCCCTACCGCCTGCCCGGCACCACCGTCTCCACGAAGCCGCTGGCCGACGCCGCCGGCGGCACCTGGGGCGCTCCCCGCCCGGCCTCCACCTGGGCCGGCGGCGCCACCGACGGCACCTACGCCGCCGTCGGCCAGGACCTGCGCGGCCTCTCCTCCACCCTCACCGGCCGCAAGTCCTGGTTCCTGCTGGACGATTCGGTCGTCTGCCTGGGAGCGGGCATCGGCTGCACCGACGGCACCCGGGTGGAGACCGTCCTGGACAACCGCAACCTCGGTCCCACCGGCACCCACACCCTCACCGTCGACGGCACCGCCCAGCCCGCCACCCTCGGCTGGTCCCAGCAGTTCGCGGGCGCCCGGGCCGTCACCGTCTCCGGCTTCGGCGGCTACGTGCTCCCCGCCGGCACCTCCCTCCAGGCCAAGCGCGAGGCCCGCACCGGCAGTTGGCACGACATCAACACCAACGGATCCACCGAGCAGCTGACCCGCCGCTACCTGACCCTCTGGTTCGACCACGGCACCGACCCCACCGACGCCTCCTACGAATACCAGCTGATGCCCGGCGCGACCCCCGCCGCGACCGCGGCCCGAGCCGCCTCCCCCACCGTCACGACCCTCGCCAACTCCCGCACCGTGCAGGCGGTCGCCGACTCCGCCTCGGGCGTCACCGCCGCCAACTTCTTCGCCGCCGGGACGGCGGGCCCGATCACCGCCTCCGCCCCGTGCTCGGTCCTGGTCCGGGACGCCGGCGGCACCCGAACGGTCACCGTCGCCGACCCGTCCCGCCAGTCCGCCACCGTGACGGTCACCCTCACCGGCACCGGGCGTCCGACCACCCCCGTCCCGGGCGTCAACGTGCTCTCCACGGAGGGCACCGTGACCCTCCTGGTGGAACTCGGCGGCACCCAGGGCGCCGGACGCACGATCACCCTCTCCAGCACCGCGGGCAGCCCGGAGACGGCCACCGCGACCGTGCTCGCCCCCACCCAGGACAGCTACGTCCGCGACGGCTCCTACGCCACCACCAACTACGGCGCCGCGACCACCCTGACGGTCAAGAACACCGACACCACCGACAGCGGCTACGGCCGCCGCGCCCTGTTCGGCTTCGACACCACCGCCGTCCCCGGCACCGTCCGGCGCGCCGTCCTCTGGGTCCACGGAGCGGTCGCCGACTCCGGCGGCACCCTCACCACCCTCCAGGCCTTCGCCACCGCCACCACGCCCTGGACCGAGACCGCCGTCACCTGGGCCAACGCCCCCGCCCTCGCCCAGGCCCTGGGCACCGGGCGGACATCCACCACCCCCGACTGGATCCCGCTGGACGTGACCGCCGCCGTCACCGCGGGCCGGCCCGCCCTCACCCTGGCCCTCTGGCAGCCCCTCGCCGCCGTCGGCCTCGCGGTCAACCTCGACGCCCGCGGCCACGCCGCCTTCCACCCTGTCCTGGAGGTGATCAGCTCCTGACCCGCCGTCAGGAAGCGGGAGCGGCGGGCCGCCGGACCGGCGACCCGCCCTCTCGTGAGCTGCTACGGGCGGACGTACGGCCGGGTCATCAGCTCCATGTTGTGCCCGTCGGGGTCGGCGAAGTAGACGCCGCGGCCGCCGAACCAGCCGTTCTCGCGGCCTGGGTCGGTGTGGTCCGGGTTGGCGTAGTAGGTGACCCCCGCCGCCCGCAGGCGGTCGATCATGCCGTCGAACTCCTCGTCGGGGACGAGGAAGGCGTAGTGCTGGCCCTGCACGGGTTCGTCGCGCTTCTCGTAGTAGTCGAGCCTCACGCCGTTGCCGAGGTCCACGGGGAGGAAGGGCCCGAACGGGTTGCCGACCTCCAACCCCATGACTGCGGCGAGGAATTCGGCCGACCGCTGCCGGTCGCTCGCGTAGACGGCCGTGTGGTTGAGCTGGACGTGCGTCATCAGTGGTGTGGTCTCCGCTCTCGGGATCCGTTGGAAGGTGCGCCGATCGAAGGCGCCGGAAGCAAGGAGAACGGAGCAGGGGCGGGGCTCTCACCCGCCTCGGGCTCACGCCGAGGCCGGGTAACCCACTCGTGAATGGCCCAAGGCCGACCCGGTAGTCACACGAACGACCTTAACCACCACCGCCGGTGGTGGCAAGGACCACCGCCGACCACCGCCCGCCTACAGGACGGTGATCGCGAAGACCCACAGGTGCGGCGAGGCGGGGACGACCGCGTAGTGCACGACGGCGTGCGGCGTGGTGACGACCCGCACGGTGTCGTCGAGGTCGTACCGGTCCGCCAGGGGCCAGCAGTAGGGCTGGGCCTGGGCCCGCAGCAGGGCCTGGTGGAGTTCCTGACGGGCAGGGCCGGAGAGGCCGCCGACCACGGCGGCGACGGTCTTGGCGATGCGCAGGGCGTACGGGTGGGTGTACGGGTGGGTCACTGGCCCGGGTCCTCGTAGGGTGACCGGGCCCGTTGACCCGGCGTCGTACCGCCACCCTACCGACCGCCGCCGACCGGCGGGCCGGAACGGCGCGCTCACCACCGCCGCCCCCGGCCCGCACACCCACACACCCACACACCCGCACGCCCGCATACCCGCACGCCTGGGGCGCCGCTCACGGCAGCAGCAGGTTCACGTCCCCGAACTCGTGCCACAGGTACCGGCCTTCGAGCGCCTCGGCGTAGCACCGTTCCAGCAGCGGGCGGCCGGCCACCGCCGCCAGCAGGTCGAGGTGCGAGGCGCGCGGCTCGTGCCAGCCGGTGAGCAGGCCGTCCACCGTGCGGACGCCCCGATCGGGGGTGACCACCAGCTCGGTCCAGCCCTCCGCCGCCCGCACGGTGCCGTCCGCCGCCGTGGCGGACTCCAGCGCCCGCACGGCGGTGGTGCCGACCGCGATCACCCGGCCGCCGTGCTCCCGGACGTGCCCGGCCAGCCGGGCGGTCGCGGCCGGGACCCGGTACCACTCGGGGTAGGGCCGCTCGTGCGCCTCCGGCGAGGCCACCCCGGTGTGCAGGGTGACCGGCGCCACCAGCACGCCCCGTGCTGCGAGCCGGGCCACCGTCTCCGCGGTGAACGGCCGGGCCGCGCTGGGCATTTCGCTGCTCCCCGGCTCACTGGCGAAGACCGTCTGATAGGCGCTCAGCGGCCAGTCCCGGTCCACGTAGCCGTACCGGATGGCCCGTCCGTTGGCGGCCAGGTAGCCGGTCAGCGGCGCGGGCAGGGCGAGCCGGGCGTACCAGAGCCTCGGCGTGTACGGGCCGGTCAGCTCGGCGCTGCCGCCGTCCGGCAGGGAGACGGTCAACCCCGCCAGCGCGGGCGAGAGTTGCGGCGGGAAGTACTCCGCGGCGGCGCCGCTCGGCCGCCGCAGTTCGACCAGGTGGGCGCCCAGGGCGTCCGGCCGGGCCGAGGAGAGGTGCAGCGTGACGGGCGTCCCGTCGGGAAGCCGGCCGGGGAGGGCGGCGGGCAGCGTGGCGGAGTTGTTGACCACCAGCAGGTCACCCGGCTCCAGCACCTCGGGCAGGTCGGCGAACACCCGGTGCTCGGTGCTCAGGGCACCCCGGCGGCCGACCAGCATCCGGACGCCGTCGCGGCGCAGCCCGCGTGCCTCCGCCGGTGCGTGGGCGGAGAGTTCGGCGGGGACGGTGAAGTCGAGTCCGGGCTCCACGGCGGTGGCCATCAGTGTTCTCCCGTCGTCGGTGCGGATCCGGTCAGCGGTGCGTCCTCGCCCTGAACGGCTCCGGCACCGGAATGCGGGTCGGCGCCGGCGTGCGGGTCGGCGGGGTGGAGGTCGCCGGCCCGGTAGCGGCCGGAGTCGGGGCGCCCGGCCAGCAGGGCGAGGAAGGCGGGGACCACGGTCACGGGCAGCGGCCGGTCGGAGATGTCCTCGCCGGGGAAGGCCTCCTGGTGCATCACGGTGCGCATGTCACCCGGGTCGACCGCCCAGACCCGCAGCTCGGGCTCCTCCTCCGCGAGGACGGCGGAGGCGTGGTCGAGCGCGGCCTTGCTGGCGCCGTAGCCGCCCCAGCCGGCGTAGGCCTCGACGGCCGCGTCGGAGGAGAGGTTGAGCACCGAGCCGCGGTGGGACCGGAGTTGGGGCAGGAGCAGCTGGGTGAGGGCGATCGGCCCGAGCACGTTGACCTCGAAGGTCTCCAGCAGGCCGGGGAGCGGGAACTCCGCGAGCTTCGGCAGCGGCGCCCCTTCCAGGGGGTAGCCGGTCAACGTCGAGGCGTTGTTGACCAGCAGCTCGGCACCACCGAGCGCGGCGGCGGCCTCGGCGAGGCGCTCCCGGTGGTCGTCGTCCACCACCGAGCCGGCCAGGGCCACCACCTTGGTCCGTCCGGCCAGCTCCCGTTCCACCGCGAGGAGTTCGTTCTCACCTCGGGCGGTGATGACCAGCTGCCAGCCGTCCGCGGCGAGCGCCCGGGCGAGCTCCAGACCGAAGCCCCTGGACGCACCGGTGACGACGGCGACGCGGGGGGAGGCGGGAGCGGTGGCGGTGGTGGGGGCGGCGGCGTGAGCAGTGTTGTCCATGACCCAACTGTGGCTCCGGGCACGCCGTCCGTGGATCGGCCACCGGACTCAGCCCTCCCGGTCCCTTGGGCCTACTCCCCCAGGCGCAGGACCCCGGCCCCAGGGCTCCGGCCGCCCGACCCGTCACCGGCCGACACGACGGCTCACCGCCGCCTGCGGCCACCCACCGCCTACCGCCCACCGCCTCGACCTCACTCCCCCGTCACCACCGGGAGTTCGGGCAGCAGCCCCCACTCGCTCCACGAGCCGTCGTACACCGCCAGCCGGTCGTACCCGGCCAGGTCGGCGCCCAGCGCCAGCACGCACGCCGTCACCCCCGAGCCGCAGCTGAACACCAGGTCCTCGCGCTCGCCCACCAACTCCTCGAAGCGCGCCCGCAGTTCCGCCGCCGCCAGCATCCGGCCCCCGTCCTGGAGACTCCCGAACGGCAGGTTGAACGCCCCCGGCATGTGACCGCCGCGCAGGCCCTCCCTGGGCTCCGGCGCCGTCCCGGCGAACCGCCCGGCGGTCCGGGCGTCCAGCACCGCGCGCGCCGGGTCGGCCAGGGCAGCGCCGACCACCGTGCGGTCCACGACCAGCCCCGGGCGCGGTGCGGCGGTGAAGTCCCCCGGCACGACGGGCTCGGTCCGGCCGCCCCGGGGCAGCTCCGCCGCCTCCCAGGCCGGCAGACCGCCGTCCAGCACCGCGACCCGGTCGAAGCCCATCGCCCGGAACATCCACCAGGCCCGGGCACTGGAGTAGATGCCGACACCGTCGTAGACCACCACCGTCGAGCGGTCGTTGACCCCCAACTCCCGCACCGCCGACGTGAACTGCTCCACCGACGGCATGGTGTGCGGCAGCGTGCCGGTGTGGTCGGAGAGCGCCCCCTCCAGGTCGAACTCCCCGGCCCCGCGGATCGGCCGGACCCCGTCCACCCGCTCGCCGACCGGCACGTCCAGCACCACCAGGTCCGGGTGGTCCAGGTGCTCGGCGAGCCAGTGCACGTCGACCAGCGGTCCGGGCAGCGGGAGCGAAGTCATCGGCGTCGTCCTAACGTTCCGTTCGTGAGCGGGGGCCGCACGGCCCACCGCCCCGATTCTGGCCCACTCCCCGTCGCCCGCGCGCCTCACCCCTCCTTCGGCGCGTACCGCAGCAGCACCACGTCGCCGACCGTGCTCACCCCGAGCAGCCGCATCCGCCGGGTGCTCCCGCCGGGGAAGCGCGCCGGGTACACGAACCGCGGTGCCTCCGCCTCCCCCACCAGCAGCGGCGCCACCGCCCACTGCACCTCGTCGGCGAGCCCCTCCGCGAGGAACTGCGTGTGGATCCGGCCCCCGCCCTCCACCATCAACCGCCGCACCCCACGGGCCCCGAGGTCGTCGAGCATCCGCCCGAAGTCCACCGTCCCGCCGAGCCCGACCACCTCGGCCAACCCCTCCAGCTCCCCCCGCAGCCGCGCCGCCCCGGCATCCGTCGTGTAGACCACCTTCCCGCCCCCGGTGTGCCAGAACTTCAGCTCCCGGTCCAGCTCCCCGCTCGCCGTGACCGTCACCTTCAACGGGTACGCGGGCTTCCCGGCCTCCACCCGGGCGGCCCGGCGCTCCTCGCTGTTGACGAGCAGGCGGGGGTTGTCGGTGCGGATGGTGTTGCCCCCGATCAGGATCGCGTCCGACTCCGCCCGCACCTGGTCCACCCGGTCGAAGTCCGCCGCGTTCGACAGCATCAGCCGCTGCGGCGAGGTGTCGTCGATGCATCCGTCGATCGACGTCGCGACGCTCAGCAGGACGTGGGGGCGCTCGGCCATCACGGGCTCCGTTCTTCCATGGGCGTAGGCTCTCGGCTGATCATCCGTCATACGAGGGGCAGGCAGGGGCACACCATGGGCCAGAAGATCATCAGGTTCTCGGACCTGACCGGCAAGCACGTCGAGGACGACGGCGCCTTGGTGCGGATCGTGGTGCGCCACCACCCCGACCTGGCGGACGGCCCGGTCGAGATCGAGGCGCTGGCGGAGGAGCTGTCCTCGGTGGCGGAGCTGGCCATCGACCTGGTGACGGTCGAGCTGTACCGGCCGGGCAGCGACCAGCCCGAGACCGTCGTGATGGAGGCCGGCGTCTTCGACCGACTGGCCGTCGCCACGCCGATGGCCGAGGTCCTCCGCGGCGCCAAGCGCGTCCCCACCCGTTCCGTCCCGGAGCAGGCCCCGGCCTCCTCCGCCAAGGAGCGGGTCAACTACGCGAGCCTCGAACACGCCGGCCGCCCCCACAAGGGCCGCACCACCGACGCCGAGAAGCACCTCGTCCAGCAGCACCTCGACGAGGTCAACGAACGCCTCGCCGCCGAGGGCGTCCGCACCATCGACCTCGCCAACGCCGACCACGTCACCCGCTACGGCCTGGAGTCCCTGGCCCGCGACCTCGGCGTCATGCACGGCTGACCCCCACCACGGCGCGCCGACCCGGATCCGGGTGCCCCGGCGCGCACAGGCGCGGGTCCTTCTCCGGCGGGGCCGGGAGCGGGCATGCTGGTGGGCATGGCGAGCCAACCGACCATGACGGTCGACCAGGTCATCGAACGGATGCGGCAGTTGCGGACGGCGCTGCCCGAGGACGACGGGGTCGCGCGGTTCAACGCGATGTACCTGAGGGTCACGGAGCTGATCGGGGAGCGGCTGACCGCCGGGTTCTTCGACGATCCGGGGTTCATGGCGGAGTTGGACGCGCGGTTCGCCGCGCGGTACCTGGCGGCGGTGGACGCGGCGGCCACCGGCGGCCGGCCGGCGGCGTGCTGGCGGCCGCTGTTCGAGCTGCGGGGGCACCGGGGGATCCATCCGCTGCAGTTCGCCCTCGCCGGGATGAACGCGCACATCGAGAACGACCTGCCGCTCTCCTTGGTGGACACCTGCCGGGCGCTCGGCCGCGAGCCGGAGCGGGTCGAGCGGGACTACCTGCGGGTCAACACCCTGCTGGCCCAGGTCGAGGACCAGGTCCGGGACGAACTCCTCGGCGGCCCGGCCGAGTTGGACCTCGCCGACCCGCTGCTCCACGTCCTGGGCGTCTGGAGCGTCGACCGGGCCCGCGACGCCGCCTGGGCCAGCGCCCTGTCCCTCTGGGAGCTGCGCGGCATCCCCTTCGTCCGCGGCGCCTTCACCGACACCCTGTCCGGCTCGGTCGGCATGGTCAGCCGTGCCCTGCTCACCCCGCTGAACGGCCGGTAGCAGGGCGCCGTCCGGCCCGGACCCCCGAGGGCCGCCCCGGGGAGCTGCTGAGGGATGAGTGGGGGTCCGGGTGGGGTCGGGTGGGGGTCGCACCCCGATGCTCCCGGGGACCGCCCGCACCTAGCGTTCCGGGCATGCCCCGACTCCTGCCGAAGCTCCGGCTCCCGCGCCGCAGAAGCCTGCTGACGGTCCTGAAGGTCCTCACCGCCACGGCGGGAGCCTTCTTCCTCCTGATCGGTGCCGGCTTCGGCTGGCTCTACACCGATGCCGAGATCTCGACCGTCGGCGCGGTCGACTTCCGCAACGAGCTGGCGGTCCCGCCGCTCGCGGAGTCCGTCACCGCACCCGACGGCACCCGGGTCTTCCAGCTGCGGATGCAGTCGGGCAGCACCGAGTTCCGGCCCGGACACCCCACCCCCACCTGGGGGTTCAACGGTTCCTACCTCGGGCCGACCCTCCGCGCCGCCCGGGGCGAGAAGGTCGAGGTCCGGATCACCAACACCCTCCCCGAGGCCTCCACCGTGCACTGGCACGGGATGCACCTTCCCGCCCGGATGGACGGCGGCCCGCACCAGATGGTCCCCTCCGGCGGCGACTGGGCCCCGCAGTGGACCGTCGACCAGCCGGCCGCCACCCTCTGGTACCACCCGCACCCGCACGGGGCGACCGAGAAGCACGTCCAGCGCGGCTTGGCCGGGCTCTTCCTGGTCGACGACCAGGAGCAGGCGGGCCGTCAGCTGCCGCACCGCTACGGGGTGGACGACCTCCCCGTGATCGTCCAGGACGTCCGCTTCGACGGCGACGCCTTCGACCACGGTCACGACCTGATGCGCAGCGTCGGCTTCCTCGGCGACCAGATCCTGGTGAACGGCACCCTCGCCCCCTACCGCACCGTCCAGGACGAACTCGTACGGCTCCGCCTGTTGAACGCCTCCACCGCCCGCATCCACCACTTCGGTCTCTCCGACGACCGCGCCTTCTCCCTGGTCGGCACCGACGGCGGCCTGCTGGAGGCCCCGTACGACACCACCCGTCTCCACCTCTCCCCCGGTGAGCGTGCCGAGATCGTGGTCCGGGTCCGGCCCGGCGAGCGGACGGTGCTGCGCAGCTACCCCGTCGACCTCGGCCAGGACTTCTGGAACCAGCGGTTCAGCGGCGGCGACGACTCCTTCGACCTGCTGCAGCTGCGCGCCGCCGACACCCTCCGGCCCTCCCCCGCGCTCCCGTCCACCCTGGCCGCGTCCACCGCGTCCACCGCGTCCACCGCCCCCACCGGCGCCGACTCCGTCCGCGAGCGGACCTTCGAGCTGCGGAGCTCCGGCATCAACCGTCGCAAGATGGCCATGGACCGCATCGACGAGACCGTCATCCGGGGCACCACCGAGACCTGGACGGTCCGCAACGACAACGGCATGCCGCACAACTTCCACGTCCACGACGTCCAGTTCCGGGTCGTCGAGGTGAACGGCCGTCGGCCGCCGCCGCACCTGCGCGGCCCCAAGGACACCGTCCTGCTCCCCTCGGGGACCACCGTCAAGCTCGCCCTGCGCTTCGACGGCCCCGCCGACCCCGACGTCCCGTACATGTACCACTGCCACCTCCTCTACCACGAAGACGACGGCATGATGGGCCAGTTCGTCGTCACCGACCCCGGCCAAACCGCCGGCACCGTCCCGGCCCGCCCGGAAGGCGGCGTGGGTGGAAGCGGGCACCACCACTGACGGCCGGTCACCCACCCCCGTGGGAGGGGTGGGTGACCGGCCGTCGGGATCGAGCGGATCAGGCCCAGCTGGAGTGCAGCGGCTTGCCCTCGGCGTAGCCGGCGGCGCTCTGGACGCCGATGATCGCCTTCTCGTGGAAGTCCTCGAGGCTGCGGGCGCCGGCGTAGGTGCAGGAGCTGCGGACGCCGGCCACGATCGAGTCGATCAGGTCCTCGACGCCGGGGCGGGCCGGGTCGATGAACATCCGGGAGGTGGAGATGCCCTCCTCGAAGAGCGCCTTGCGGGCGCGGTCGTAGGCCGACTCCTCGGAGGTGCGGTTGCGCACGGCACGGGCCGAGGCCATGCCGAAGCTCTCCTTGTACTGGCGGCCGTCGGCCGCGGTGTGCAGGTCGCCCGGGGACTCGTAGGTCCCGGCGAACCAGGAGCCGATCATCACGTTGGAGGCACCGGCGGCCAGGGCCATCGCCACGTCGCGCGGGTGGCGGACGCCACCGTCGGCCCAGACGTGCTTGCCGAGCCTGCGCGCCTCGGCGGCGCACTCCAGCACGGCGGAGAACTGCGGGCGGCCCACGCCGGTCATCATCCGGGTGGTGCACATGGCGCCGGGGCCGACACCGACCTTGAGGATGTCCGCACCGGCCTCGACGAGGTCGCGGACGCCGGCGGCGGAGACCACGTTGCCCGCCACGATCGGGATCTGCGGGTCGAGGCCGCGGACCGCGCGCAGCGCGCTGATCATCGACTCCTGGTGGCCGTGCGCGGTGTCGACCACCAGCACGTCGGCCCCGGCCTCGATGAGCGCCTTGGCCTTGCCGGCCACGTCGCCGTTGATGCCGACGGTGGCGGCGATCCGCAGCTTGCCGGCGGCGTCGGCGGCGGGGGTGTAGAGGGTGGCGCGGAGCGCGTTCTTGCGGGTCAGGATGCCGACCAGGGTGCCGTCGGCGGCGACCACGGGGGCCAGCTTGCGGTGGGCCTCGTTGAGCTTCTCGAACGCGGCGCGCGGGTCGATGCCCTCCTCCAGCAGGAGCAGGTCACGGCTCATCACCTCGGAGAGGCTGGTGAACCGGTCCACGCCCTGGCAGTCGGACTCGGTGACCACGCCGACCGGCTTGCCCTGCTCGACCACCACGAGCGCGTTGTGCGCGCGCTTGGGGAGCAGGGAGAGGGCGTCGGCGACGGTGTCGCCGGGGCTCAGGGTGAGCGCGGTGTCGTGGACGAGGTGACGCTGCTTCACCCAGCCGATGACCTCGGAGATGACCTCGGTGGGGATGTCCTGCGGGATGGCGACCAGGCCGCCGCGGCGGGCGACGGTCTCGGCCATCCGGCGGCCGGCGATGGCGGTCATGTTGGCGACCACGAGCGGGATGGTGGTGCCGCTGCCGTCGTTCGAGGAGAGGTCCACGGCCTGCCGGGAGCCCACTGCGGAGCGACTGGGGACCATGAAGACGTCGTCGTACGTGAGGTCGTAGGCGGGCGACTGGTCGTTCAGGAAGCGCATGAAAGGGGCTCTCTGGCTGGGGGGAGGTACACCTCGGGTGCTGTAGCGGTCAGACCGCAGGGCGCCCTCGGGCGCCCCGCACCCAACCGTCAATGCTGACCGATACCCAGGTCGAAAGCCAGTTCACGCGGAATCGTTGAAGATCTCCACAAGCTCGCCCGGGAAGCGTAGTCACACCCTTGGAGGAACCTACAGACGGGCAGCTCGGGGCGGATCAGTAGCCGCGCCAGTGGCTCCCGTAGCCGCGGGCGCCGGCCATCTTGTCCATGCCGCCGTAGACCGCGTCGCAGTAGCGCGAGCTGGCGATCAGGTTGTCGACCGGGTTGTAGATGTCGGTGCGGCCGGGCAGCGCGTAGGCCTTGAAGGTCGGCTTGATCATCTGGGTCAGGCCGATCGAGGGGGTGCCGGCGGCGGCGTTGGAGTCCCAGCCGTTGGTGGCCTTCGGGTTGCCGGTGGACTCGGCCATGGCGGTGGCGTACATCGCGCGGTACGAGGGGACCGGCTTGCCGGCGGCGGCCAGCACGTCGCGGGCCTCCTTGATCCAGCCGTCCAGGTTGTTCGCGTACGTCGGCGCGGCGGGGGCGGCGGGCGCGGCCTGCTGCTGCGCCTCGGCCGGGGCCTGCTCCTGGGCCGGTGCCTGCTGGGCCTGGTCCTGGCCCTGCTGGTTCTGGTCCTGCGCCGGGGCGGCCTGCTCGGCCGGGCCGGCGGCGGGGGCGGGGGCGGCGACCAGCTGCGTGGCACCGGCGGGCGAGGCCACCGCCTGGGCCACCGGGGCGCCGATGCTCAGGGCCACCGCGCCGGCGATCCCGAGGCCGAGCACCTTGTTGGGCAGCCGGTCGTAGCGTATTCGGGTCCGGCGGTGGCGGTTCTGGGTGTTCGCGGACATGGCGGAGTACCTCCGGGAAGGGGTGGATTTCGGGCGCCGCACCTCGGGGCGCTCTTCGAGACTGCGCGAGCCCCACCCGCCCGGGCAAGCCCCGCCGTCCCGCGTGACCCACTCCACAACGGGCCCCAACTCCCGCCCCCGAAGGGCAGGGTGACGCCCCCTCAGGCGACCTGACGGCCGGCCTGTGAAGGACGTCACCCGCGCCGAGGGGCCCCTTCCTCCGTGACCTTCGCCTCTCCCGGCCCTACTTCGTCACCCTGCGGTGAAGCGGCCACCACACCGCGTCCCCCAGGTCGCGGACCAGCGCCGGCACCAGCAGCGAGCGGACGAGCAGGGTGTCGAGCAGCACTCCGAAGGCGACGATGAACGCGATCTGGGCCAGGAAGACGAGCGGGATCACGCCCAGCGCGGCGAAGGTGGCGGCCAGCACCACCCCGGCCGAGGTGATCACCCCGCCGGTCGCGGTCAGGCCGCGCAGCACGCCCTCCCGGGTGCCGTGACGCAGCGACTCCTCCCGCACCCGGGTCATCAGGAAGATGTTGTAGTCCACCCCGAGGGCGACCAGGAAGACGTAGCCGTAGAGGGGGACGGAGGGGTCGGTGGCCTGGAAGCCGAAGACGTGCGGGAAGACCAGCGCGCTGACCCCCAGCGTGGCCAGGTAGGAGAGGAGGACGGTGGCGGCCAGCAGCACCGGGGCGAGCAGCGAGCGCAGCAGCAGGACCAGGACGACCAGGATGCAGAGCAGCACGGCCGGGACGATCACCCGGCGGTCGTGGGCGGCGGTGGTGCGGGTGTCGTACTGCTGGGCGGTGTAGCCGCCGACCCGGGCCGAGGCCTCCGGCACGGCGTGCACGGCGTCCCGCAGCTGCCGCACCGTGCGGACGGCGGCGTCGCTGTCGGCCGGGTCCGCGAGGGTGGCGTCCAGCCGGACCAGGCCGTCGACCTCCCGGACCGGACCGCCCGGACCACCCGGCGCCCCGCCGGTGTACGGGCGGACGGCGGCGACGCCCGGCACGGTGCGGGCCGCGGCCGCGACCTGGTCCGCCCGGTCGGCGCGCACCGTGATCACGGCCGGATTGCCGGTGCCGCCGGGGAAGTGGGCGGAGAGCAGGCGCTGGGCGGCCACCGAGGGCTGCTCCTTGACGAAGAGCTCGGTCTGCGGGACGCCGCCGGCGTCGAGCAGCGGGGCGAAGGCGGCGCAGGCCGCGAGCGCCACCAGCGAGGCCGCCCAGACGGGCCGGGGACGGCGGCCGACCAACGCGGCCACCCGGTGCCAGACGGGGTGGGCCCCGTCGCCGGTGCGGGTCGGCCGGGCGGGCCAGTAGGCCGCGCGGCCGAGCAGCACCAAGGCGGCGGGCAGGAAGGTGAGCGCGGCGAACACGGCGCAGACGATGCCGATCGCGCCGACGGGACCGAGCGCCTGGTTGTTCGTCAGGTCCGAGAGCAGCAGCACCAGCAGTCCGAGCGCGACGGTCGCGCCGGAGGCCAGCACCGGTTCCAGCGAGCGTCGCCACGCGGTCCGCATCGCGGCGAACCGGTCGGCGTGGAGCGGGAGTTCCTCGCGGTAGCGGGCGGCGATCAGCAGCGCGTAGTCGGTGGCGGCGCCGATCACCAGGATCGACAGCAGACCCTGCACCTGGCCGTCCACCCGGACCACGCCGTGGTCGGCCAGCAGGTAGACCAGGGCGCAGGCCACCGCCAGGGCGAACACCGCCGAGACGATCACCAGCAGCGGCAGCACCAGGCTGCGGTAGACCGCGAGCAGGATGACCAGCACCACGCCGAGGGCCACCGCGAGCAGCAGCCCGTCGATCCCGGCGAACGCGCCGGAGAGATCGGCCAGCACCGCGGCGGGCCCGGCCACGCCCGCGGTCGCACCCGGGACGGCGTCGGCGAGTTCACGGATCCGGGCGATGCTCTCCTTGGTCTCCTTGCCGAGGTCGGCGCGGAGCTGCACCACGCCCTGCACGGCCCGGCCGTCGGCCGAGTCCAGCAGGGGCGAGGCCTGCCCGGTGGCCCCGGGGACGGCGGCCGCGGCGGCGAGCGCGGAGGCGGCGGCGTCCCGGACGGGGCCCTCGACCCGCCCCTCGGGGGTGCGGGTCTCCCAGACCAGCACCACGGGGAGCGTGGTGCCGGTCTGGAAGCGTGCGGCCAGCCGGGCCACTTCGGTGGACTCGGCGGAGCGCGGCAGGAACGCCGCGCCGTCGTTGGTGGAGACCTCGGAGAGGCGGCCGGCGTAGGAGCCGAAGGCTCCGCCGAGGCCGAGCCAGCAGACCAGGAGCAGGACGGGGATCACGAGTCGTCGGTAGCGCACGGCGGGAGGATATCTCAATCATTGAGAGATATCACCGGCGGCCCGGCGGCTAGGGTGGGAGCCCCCGATCACGGAAGGCCGTCTTGTCCGAGCACGCCCCCTCCCCCGACAGCCGGGCCTTCGCCCTGCAACTCCAGGCGCTGGCCGCCGAGATGAACCTGCTGAGCCACGACTTCGCCGCCGCGCAGGGCCTGCACACCACCGACGTGCAGGCCCTGCTGGCGGTCGTCCGGGCCGCAGGCACCGAGGGGGACGCCGGCATGACGCCCGGGCGGCTGCGGACCGAACTGGCGCTCACCTCCGGCGCGGTGAGCGCCTGCCTGGACCGGCTGGAGCGCGCCGGGCACGTCGAACGGAGCCGCGACGAGGCCGACGGCCGCCAGGTGAGGGTCCGCCACCGGCCGGGCGCGGCCAAGCTGGCGGGCAGCTGGTTCCGGCCAGTGGCGGAGCGCACCGAGCGGGTCCGGTCCGAGTTCGGGCCCGAGGAGCAGGCGGTGGTCTCCCGTTTCCTGGCCCGGATCACCGAGGAACTGGAGGACCTGCGGACCGAACGGCGCGCTCCCGGGCCGAGCTGAGCACGGCCCGGGGAGCGGACGTTCCGTCAGGAGGCGGGCATCAGCACGGTGTCGATGATGTAGACGGTGGCGTTGGCGGTCTGCACGTTGCCGCAGAGCACCTTGGCGTTGGAGTTGACGGTGAAGTCCTGGCCGCCGCCGCTGACCGTGAGGTCGGTGCCCTGGAGGGTCTTGTGCGTCCCGGCCAGGTTGGTCGGGGTCAGGCGGTCCGGGGTGACGTGGTAGGTCAGGATCGAGGTGAGCTTGGCCTTGTCGGCCAGCACCGCGTCCAGGGTCTCCTTCGGGATCTTGGCGAAGGCGTCGTTGGTGGGCGCGAAGACGGTGATGTTGCTCGCCGAGTTGAGGGTGTCCACGAGCCCGGCCTGCTTGACCGCCGTCACCAGGGTGGACAGCAGCGGGTTGTTGGAGGCGGCGGTGGCCACCGGGTCCTTCGCCATGCCGGTGAAGCTGCCCGCGCCGTCCTTCGGGACCGCCGCGCAGGCGGTGCCGAACGGGGCGTCCGCCGCCATCGCGGTGCTGCCGGACGACGATGATGCCGAACTGGACGGCGTGGTCGAGGACTTGACCGCCGAGTCGGAGTCGCTGCCGCAGGCGGTCAGGCCGAACATCAGGGTACCGGCGGCCAGCAGGGCGGCGACGGAGGTGAGGCGGGAGTTGGTGCGGATGGACATGGTCCTGGCTCCTTGGTTCATCGTGATGGGTCGTTGGATGGAATGGGGGTGCCGTCCGGCCGACTCGCCCAGCGGGCGGGCGGCCGCTGCGGTGGGGATCTTCAGGTGACCCGGACCACCGTGCTGTGCCAGCCGGTGGCGCCGGACGGATAGGGGGTGGCGCGGGCCTCCGGCTGCGTGGTGCCGGTGCCGTCGGTGGCCCGCACCTCCAGCCGGTGGGTGCCCGGACGGGCGTCGCGCCAGGTGTGGGACCACTGCCGCCAGAGGTCGGGCCCGCCGTCGGCGGCGAGCTCGGCCACGGCCCACGGGCCGCCGTCCACCCTCAACTCCACGGCGGCGACGCCCCGGTGGGTGGCCCAGGCGGTGCCGGCCACGGTGACGTCACCGGCCGGGACCTTGGCGAACGGGGCCGGGACCTCGATCCGGGAGGCGGTGCGAACCTCACCGGTGCGGTCCCATCCGCGCTTGACCCAGTACGGGTCGCGGGCGGCGAAGGTGGTGACCTCCAGGTCCACCAGCCACTTGGTCGCGGAGGTGTAGCCGTAGAAGCCGGGCACCACCGTCCGGCACGGGAAGCCGTGCGCGAGCGGCAGCGGGGCACCGTCCATCGCCACCGCGAGCAGCGCCGGGCGGCCGTCGAGCACCTGGGCGAGCGGGGTACCGATGGTCATGCCCTCGCGTGAACGGCCGAGCAACTGGTCGGCGCCGGGCTGCACTCCGACGCGGCGCAGCAAGGCGGGCAGCGAGGCGCCGAGCCAACGGGTGGTGGAGACGTAGGGGCCGCCGACCTCGTTGGAGACGCAGGAGAGGGTGTGGTCGAGCTCCTCCAGGGGCAGGCGGAGCAGCTCCTCGTAGCTCAGCTCCAAGGGTCGGTCGACCAGCCCGTGCAGGCGCAGGCTCCAGCGGCGCGGGTCGATCCGGGGGACGGAGAGGGCGGTGTCGACGCGGTAGAAGTCCTGGGCGGGGGTGAGGAAGGAGGAGAGCCCGGGGACGTCGGGGTGCACCCCGGCGGGCAGCGGCCGGGCCCGGACGGCGGGGGCGGGCAGCCGTACGGCGTCCCTCAGCGCGGACACGTCGCCGCGCCGCCCACCGATCACCCGACCGCCGTACCCCGCCGTCAGGCCCACCAGCGCCGTCCCGGCGGTGGCCAGCAACACCGTCCGCCGCGACGGACCGCCGGGCCGGGGAGCCACCCCGGGCCCGGACGGACCGTCAGCACCGGGCGTGCCGTCGGTCCCGGACGGGCCGTCAGCACCGGACGGACCGTCGGTCCCGGACCGGCCGTCGAGCGCCGACATGCGGTCGGCCGGGCCCGAGGCCGACGGAGCGGGAGCCGATGCGGCAACCGTGGCAGAAGCCGCATCGACACCCTCCCCGCCGGTCCGGCCGTCTGCCGGAGCCCCGCCCGGGCCGGCGGCCGGACCGGCGCCCGTACCGCCGCCGTCCGCCGCACGGCCCCGGTCCCGGTCCCGGTCCGCCCCGGCCGGGCCGTCGGCATCCGCAGCCGGCCGCCCGGACCGCACCTCCCCCGGGACCTCCCCCGGCCCTCCGGCCGGGGTGCCGGCCGCAGCGACGGCGGAGCGGGCGCGCAGCAGTGTGCCCAACCAGTACACGGCCGCAGCACCCACCGCGCCCGCCGCCGCCGCGGGCAGGGCGTCGACCCCGGCGCTCTCCGGACGGGACAGCGCCGCCCAGGCGCCGACCGCGCCGAAGGCCGCGAAGACCGCGGCCCCCGCCGCCGGGCGGCGCACCGCGAGCAGGCCCGCCAGGACCGCCAGAGCGGCCACCGTGAGCAGGATCCCGCCGATCAGCACCGGTTTGTCGTTGGTGCCGAAGGTCCGCACGGCGTACTCCTTGAGCGGAGTCGGCGTCAGGTCGATCGCCGCCGATCCGACCGCGAGCACCGGCGCTCCGGCGGGTCCGGTGAACGCGGCCGTCAACTCGCCGGCGCCGACCGCCGCGCAGGCGGACGCGAGCCCGACCGCCCCGGCCGGGACGGCCCGGCGCACCGCGCCCGCCGTCGGCCGGCCGAAGCGGCGCCCGGCGTGGCGCCCGGGATGACCGCCGGGCCGGCGGTCACCGGGCCGGCGGTCACCGGGTCGTCGTCCTGCTGCTCCTGTGCTCACATCCGGCATTCGGGGCCGCCCGTGCCCCGGATGGGTCACCGTTGCGGGCTTTCGCCCTCACGGGTGAACGGCTCGGCGTCACCGCAGGTCAGAACGCGTACCGGATCCGCAGCCAGGGCGCGTGACGCTCGATCAGCCCGCGCAGTTCGCCCAGCGCGATCGCCTTGGTCTCCACCCGGTAGCGCACGTTCCAGCTGCCGTTCTGGGAGAGCTTGGGCTCCTGGAGGCCGGGCCGCCAGAGCAGTTGCTCGGCCTTCGGGTGCCAGCCCAGGTTGACCCGGTGCAGGGCCTCGTTGTGGGTGAGCATGATGATCTCGGCGGCGGCCTGCCGCTTGACCGCGAGCGGGAGCAAGTCGTCCATCCGGTGCAGGAGTTCGGCCCAGTCGGCCTGCCATCCGGGGCGCAGCACCACCGGTGAGAGGTTGAAGTGCACCTCGTAGCCGGCCGCCAGGAAGTCCCCGGCGGCGGCGATCCGTTCGGGCACCGGGGTGGTGCTGATGTCCAGCAGCCGCGAATCGGCCGGTGGCATCAGGGAGAACCGGATCCGGGTCCGGCCGCGCGGATCGAGCTCCAACAGCTGCCGGTTGACCCACTTGGTGGCGAAGCTCGCCTTGGCGGTGGGCCAGTCGCGGAAGGCCCGGACCAGATCGGCGGTGTTGTCGCAGACCAGGGCGTCGACCGAGCAGTCGTTGTTCTCGCCGATGTCGTAGACCCAGGCGGCCGGATCGCACTGGTTGGGCTGGACCTTGGAACCCTGGCGGGCGACGTGCCGGCCGAGGTAGCCGACGATCCGGTCGATGTTGGTGAAGACCGTCACGGGGTTGGCGTAGCCCTTGCGGCGCGGCACGTAGCAGTAGGCGCAGGCCAGGGCGCAGCCGTTGGCGGAGCTGGGGGCGATCCAGTCGGCGGAGCGGCCGTTGGGGCGGGCGGAGAGCGCCTTCCGGACCCCGAGCACCAGGTCCTCCCGTTTGACCCTGGCCCACCGCTCGACGTTGCCGGCGTTGCCGTGCAGGTGCGGGATGTTCCAGTGCGAGGGCACCTGGATCACCTCCGCCTCGGGGAAGCGGGCCAGCACCTGGCGGCCGCGTTCGGAGGCCAGTGCCTCCGGTTCGGCGTGGATGCGGCGGATGTCCAGCGGCTGGAACGGCCGGGGCTGGCGCGGGACGACGGCTGACACGGGTGACCTCCGGACGGCGGGGACGTACACGGCACGTTCGGAGCCGCGGACGGTCCGGTTCCCTCCTCCGCCGGATTTCCCCCACCAATCCCCCACCGGGCCAATCCGACCGCCCGTCGGCACCGAAGGCTGGGTGTCGAGCACGTCCGCGTCCGGCCCGCGGCCCGAACCGCCGGCCGCCCAGGAGGTCAGTCCGCATGCACCACCCCGTCCGGTGCCACGCCAGGCACCACGCCCCGGAGGCGACCGGATGAGCACCGTCGTCCACCTCAGCGGTCCGCAGCGACGCGGCCCCGACCTGCGCGAGCTGGTCGCCAAGGTCGCGTTCGGCGACCAGGACGCCTTCGGCCGGCTCTACGACGCCGTCGCCGCACCGGTGTTCGGGCTGGTCCGCCGGGTGCTGCGGGATCCCGCCCAGTCCGAGGAGGTCACCCAGGAGGTGATGCTGGAGCTGTGGCGGTTCGCCGCCCGGTACCAGCCGGAGCGCGGCGAGGTGCTCCCCTGGGTCCTGACCATCGCGCACCGCCGCGCCGTCGACCGGGTGCGCTCCGCGCAGGCGGCGGCCGAGCGGGAGCACGCGGTCGCCGCCCGCGACCACGTGCCCGGCTACGACGAGGTGGCCGAGCAGGTGGAGGGCCGGCTGGAGCGCGAGCAGGTCCGCCGCTGCCTCCAGGGCCTCACCGAGCTCCAGCGCGAGTCGGTCACCCTGGCCTACTACCGCGGGTACAGCTACCCGCAGGTGGCCGAGCTGCTGGCGGTGCCGCTCGGCACCGTGAAGACCCGGATGCGGGACGGCCTGATCCGCCTGCGCGACTGCCTGGGGGTGGGAGCATGACCAGCGCACCCGAGCTGCACACGCTCTCCGGAGCGTACGCCGCGCACGCTCTGGAGGAGCCCGAACGGGACGCCTTCGAGCGCCACCTGACGGACTGCCACGCCTGCGCCCGCGAGGTGGACGAGTTCCTCGCCACCCTGGCCCGGCTGGGCGCCGCCGAGGCGGCCGCCCCGCCGCCCGAGCTGCGCGAGCGGGTGCTGGCCCAGCTCCCCACGGTCCGTCAGCTCCCGCCGCTGACCACCGAGCGCGACACCCGCGCCCCCGCCGGCCGGGGCCGCCTGCCCCGTCTGGCGCTGGCCGCCTCCGTCGCCCTGGCCGCGCTCCTCGGCGGCGTGGCCGTCCAGCAGCACCAGCAGGCCGAGCGGGCCCGGACCGAGACCGCCCGGCTGGCGGAGCGTCAGGCCTCCTTCGCCGCGCTGCTCACCGCCCCCGACGCCAAGGTCACCAGCTCCTCCACCGGCGGGGCGACCGGCACCGTGGTCTGGTCGCGCAGCCGGGGGCAGGCCGGGTTCATCGCCTCCGGGATGCCGGCCCTGCCGCCGGACCGGACGTACGAGCTCTGGTACGACGACGCGGGCACCATGCGGCCCGCCGGGCTGATGCCGGGCTCCGGCTCGGGCTCGGGCGCGCTGCTGCTGAGCGGTGCGATCCAGGGCGCGAGCGGCGTCGGCGTCACCGTCGAGCCGGCCGGAGGCTCGGCGCACCCG
Source organism: Kitasatospora sp. NPDC001664 (assembly GCF_053596675.1). Taxonomy (NCBI): domain Bacteria; kingdom Bacillati; phylum Actinomycetota; class Actinomycetes; order Kitasatosporales; family Streptomycetaceae; genus Kitasatospora; species Kitasatospora sp. NPDC001664. The sequence continues at coordinate 410,929 of NZ_JBSFGS010000002.1, read as the reverse complement.
AGCGGCGCCCCGGTGATGGTGCTCGCGTTCACCTGAAGTCCCGCGCGGCCGTGACCGGTTGACCTCTACCGGGCCGCTCTCCGCGCCACCCTCCGGCCCGTTCGGGACGGTCCGCAGCGCCACCCTCCGGCCCGTCCGGAACGGTCCGCAGCGCCACCCTCCGGCCCGTCCCGAACGGTCCGCGGCGTCCCCCGATCGGAGCAATCCGGTCGGGGGACGGCTCCGAACCACCGGTGAACGCACGCCCCCGCGCCGCCCCGGCGGCGCGGCCGGACCCACCGGAGAGCACCCGTGACCGACACCCTCCCCACCTCCGACGGCATCCGCCGACAGCCGCCCGGCCACCGGGTGGCCGTCGTCGGCGCCGGGGTGGCCGGGCTGACCGCCGCGCACGAACTGGGCCGGGCCGGCGCCCTGGTCGAGCTGTTCGAGGCCGCGCCCCGGCTCGGCGGCCACGCCCACACCCAGACCGCCACCACCGCCGGCGGCCACCGCATCCCGCTCGACACCGGCTTCCTGGTGCACAACCGGCGCACCTACCCGGAGCTCACCCGGCTCTTCGACGAGCTCGGCGTGCGCACCCGGGAGAGCGAGATGAGCATGTCCGTCAGCTGCGCGGGCTGCGGCCTGGAGTACGCGGGGGCGCGCGGCCCGGCCGGGCTGCTGGCCCGCCCGGGGCTCGCCCTGCGCGGGCACTACCTGCGGATGCTGGCCGAGGTGCCGCGCTTCCACCGGCTGGCCCGGCGGCTGCTGTCCGACGAGCGGGCGGGCGATCCGCCGCTGCGCCGGTGGCTGGAGCGGGCGGGCTTCTCGCCCTACTTCGTCCACCACTTCATGACCCCGCTGGTCTCCGCGGTCTGGTCCTGCGCTCCGGACCTGGCGGGCGACTACCCCGCCCGCTACCTCTTCACCTTCCTCGACAACCACGGCCTGCTCTCGGTGACCGGCTCGCCGACCTGGCGGACCGTCGTCGGCGGCTCCCGCACCTACGTCGAGAAGATCGCCGAACGCGTGCCCACCGTGCACCGCTCCGCTCCCGTCCGGGCCGTGCACCGCCACCCCGACGGGGTCACCGTGACCACCGGCGACGGGCGGCAGCACCGGGCCGACGCGGTGGTGATCGCCACCCACGCCGACCAGGCACTGCGCCTGCTGGCCGACCCGACCCCGGAGGAGACCGAGGTGCTCGGCGCCTTCCGCTACTCCCGCAACCCCACCGTGCTGCACCGCGACGTCTCCCGGCTGCCCCGCTCCACCTGGGCCCGCGGCTCATGGAACTACTCGATGGCCAACTGCCGCGACGGCGCGGACCAGGTCCAGGTCAGCTACCACCTCAACCGGCTGCTCGGCCTGGACACCGCCGAGGACTTCCTGGTCACCCTCAACGACGACCGCCACCGCCCCGTCCCGGAGGCCCTGGTGATCTCCCGCACCGTCTACGAGCACCCCGTCTACACCGCCGCCACCGTCGCCGCCCAGGGCCGGCTGCCCGCCCTCACCCGCGGCCGCACCGCCTACGCCGGGGCGTACCACGGCTGGGGCTTCCACGAGGACGGCTGCCGCTCCGGGGTGATCGCCGCCCGGCGGCTGCTCGCGGCCGGGGTGCGGTCGTGAGCGGGCGGCCGCGGGCGGCGGCACCGGCACCGGCACCGGTCCGGGCCGTGGAACTGCCCGGGCCGTGGGGCGCCTCGCTCTACGAGTGCCGGATCGCCCACGTCCGCACCGCCCCGCTCCGGCACGCCTTCGCCCACCGGACCCACCTCTGGCTGGTCGACCTCGACCGGCTGCCCCCGGTCCCGAGGCCGCTGCGCCCGCTCGCCGCCTTCCGGGCCGCCGACCACCCCGGAGTCCCGGGCCTGACCCTGCGACAGAACCTGGACGCCTACCTGGCCGGCCAGGGCGTCCTGCTCGACGGCGGCCAGGTGCTGATGCTCACCCAGGCCCGGGCGTTCGGCCACCTCTTCAACCCGCTCACCCTCTACTGGTGCCACGACACCGAGGGCACGCTGGTCTGCACGGTGGCCGAGGTGCACAACACCTATGGACAGCACCACCGTTACCTCCTCCCGGCCACCCCGGCCACCGTGCCCAAGGAGTTCTACGTCTCGCCGTTCTTCCCGGTCGACGGCGCCTACCGGATGCGGCTGCCCGTGCCGGGCGAGCGACTCGACCTGACCATCCACCTGGACCGGCCCGGCGGGCGGGCGTTCACCGCCACCGTCCGCGGCCTGCGCCGCCCGGCGGGCGCCCGGGAGCTGCTGCTGGCCACCCTCCGGCACCCGTTCGCCACCCTCGCCGTCAGCCTGCACATCCGCTACCAGGGCATCCGGCTGCTGCTGCGCGGCCTGCCCGTCCAACCCCGTGACCGCGGCGACCGCGGCGACCGCCGTACCCGCAAGACCCGCCGCACCTTCCGTCTTCGCCGCAGAGAGGCACCGACACCGTGACGTCCCTGGCCGACCTCCCCCTCTCCCACCCCACCGACGGCCCCGTCGGCGACTCCACCTCCGGCTCCGCCGGCGACACCGCGGTGGACCCGCGACGCTGGCCGGACGTGGCCCGGGTGCCGCGCGCACCGCTGCGCGCCGCCGTGGCGGGCCAGGTGCTGCGGCGGGCGGCCCGCCTCCGCGGCCTGCGGGTCGAACTCCCGGACGGCGGCCTCCTCGCCCCGGCACCTCCCGGCGCACCGGTCCTGCGCCTGCACCGGCCCGGTTCCTTCCTCCGCCGGATCGGCTCCACCGGTCTGATCGGCTTCGGCGAGTCCTACCAGGCCGGCGAGTGGAGCTCCCCGGACCTGGTCGCCCTGCTGACGGCGCTCGCCACCGATCCGGCCGCCCTGGTGCCGCGCGGCACCGCCTGGATCCGCCCGCTGTGGGCCACCCGGCCGCCCGCCGCCGAACGCCCCGACGAGCAGCGGAGCCGGGAGAACATCCGGCGCCACTACGACCTCTCCAACGAGCTCTTCGCCCTCTTCCTCGACCCGACCCTCAGCTACTCCTCAGCCCTCTTCCCCACCACCGCCAACGGCACCCCGGACGCCTCCTGGCCCACCCTCCCCGCAGCCCAACACCGCAAGATCGACCGGCTGTTGGACCTGGCCGGGGTCGGCCCGGGCCGCACCGTGCTCGAAATCGGCACCGGCTGGGGAGAGTTGGCCATCCGGGCCGCCGTCCGGGGCGCCCGGGTCGAGACCCTCACCCTCTCCACCGAGCAGCTCGACCTGGCCCGCCGCCGCATCGCCGCCGCCGGAGTGGCCGACCGGGTGACCGTACGCCTCCTCGACTACCGCTCCGCGCAGGGCAGTTACGACGCCGTCGTCAGCGTGGAGATGGTCGAGGCGGTGGGCCGCCGGTACTGGCCCAGCTACTTCTCCACCATCGACCGGGTGCTCGCCCCCGGCGGCCGCGCCGCCGTCCAGGCCATCACCATGCCGCACCAGCGGATGCTCGCCAGCAGCGACACGTACACCTGGATCCTCAAGTACGTCTTCCCCGGCGGCCAGATCCCCTCCCGCGAGGGCCTCGCCGAGGCCGCCGCCCGCCACACCTCCCTCCGGGTCGGCGCCGACGAGGGCTTCGGCCCCCATTACGCCGAGACCCTGCGGCTGTGGCGGGAGCGGTTCACGGCCCGGGCCGAGGAGGTCGCGGAGCTCGGCTTCGACGCCGTCTTCCGTCGGATGTGGGAGCTCTACCTCGCCTACTCCGAGGCCGGGTTCCGCACCGGCTACCTCGACGTCCGGCACCTGGTCCTGACCCGCGACGGCGCCCGATGAGCCTGCCCCTCTCCCTGGCCGCCACCCTCGGTGCGGCGCTGGCCGTGATGCTGGCCGCCTTCGCGGTCGGCGTCCGGACCGGCCGCCACCGCGGCGTCGACGCCGCCTGGGGCCTCGGCTTCACCGCCGTCGCCCTCACCGGCCTCCTGCTGTCGGACGGTCAAGGGGACACCGGGCGCAGGCTGTTGGCGACCGTGCTGACCGTCGTCTGGGGCCTGCGCCTGTCCGCCCACATCTGGTGGCACGCCCGGGGCAAGGGCGAGGACCCGCGCTACGCCGCCATGCTCTCCCACGCCCCGGCCGGCCCCGCCCGCACCCGGCTCGCCCTGCGCAAGGTCTACCTGCTCCAGGCCGCGATCCTCTGGTTCGTCTCCCTCCCCGTCCAGATCGCCCAACGCCTCCCCGACCCGCCCGGTCTCCTCGCCCTCCTCGCCCTGGCCCTGTGGACCCTCGGCCTGACCTTCGAGACCGTCGGCGACCACCAGCTCGCCCGATTCCGCGCCGACCCCGCCAACCGCGGCCGGGTCCTCACCACCGGCCTCTGGTCCTGGACCCGCCACCCCAACTACTTCGGCGACGCCTGCGTCTGGTGGGGCCTCTTCCTCCTCGCCGCCGACCACCCGGCCGGCTGGGCCACCCTGCTCAGCCCCCTCCTGATGACCTACCTCCTCGCCTTCGGCAGCGGCCGCCCGATGGCCGAACGCGGCACCACCTCCCGCAGCCCCGAATGGACCGCCTACGCCGCCCGCACCAGCTCCTTCATCCCACGCCCGCCACGCCGGCCCCGGCCGAATCCTGGCGGGCCCCCGCCGACCTGACCGGCACTCAGGACGGCTTCGGCGTCAGCCCCGTGCACAGACCCGCCCGCTGGACACCCGCCGCCGCGAGCTCCTCGATCACCACCGCGATGACGGTCCGGGCTACGACCGCTGGTCGGTGGGGCGGCGTCGAGATCGCCGGCTCCGCCGGAACACCGGAGCCAGGTCTCGCGCGGTCCGATGCTTCGCGGCTCCCCGGTGCGCCGGTGCCGGTCCGCGCCGGCGGGTGGACGGGTTGTGTGGGCAGGTGGACGGGTTGCATAGAGTTGCGGGCGGAGGACGACCGCGACCGCCCGGAGGAATGGATGAGTTCCCGCCCCGTGCCGCCCGACGGCCCGGAGGCCGGACCGGGCCCGGCGCCGCGGCCCGGCAGTGCGCAGCCGTGGAGCCGGCAGCGCCTGCGCAGCAACAACGAGTGGCTGCTGCTGGAGCGGCTGCGCACCGACGGACCGTCCTCCCGGGCTCAACTGGCCCGCGACACCGGGCTGTCCAAGCCCACCGTCTCGGCCGCGCTGGCGACCCTGGAGCAGGCCGGGCTGGTCCGCGAGGCCGGGCTGCTGGCCCCCGAACGCGGCCGGACCGCGGTGCTCTACGAGCCGGACCCGGAGGCGGGCCACGTGCTCGGCGTCGACATCGGCCGCGGCCGGCTGCGGATCGCCCTCGCCGACCTCGGCGGACGGATCGTCAGCCGCCAGGATGTGCCCAACCGGGGCCGTACGGCCAACGCCGTCGCCGACGCGGTGGTGGACGCCGCCCGCACCGCCACCGCCGAGGCCGGGCTGGGGCCCACCGACGTGGTGCACGCCGTGATCGGCAGCCCGGGCGTCTGGGACGAGACCGAGCAGCGCGTCCAGTACGCCCCGAACCTGCCCGGCTGGGGACGGCGCGGCCTGTTCGAACGGATCGAGGCCGGGCTCGGTACGCGGATCAGCGTGCACAACGACGCCAACCTCGCCGCGCTCGGGGAGTACGCGGACGGCGCCGGAGCGGGCAGCCGCCTCTTCGTCTACCTGCTGATCGGCACCGGGCTCGGCATGGGCGTGGTGGCCGACGGCGTGCTGCAGCGCGGTGCCCGGGGCGCAGCCGGGGAGATCGGCCTGCTGCCGCTGCCCGGGGGCGGGAACCTGGAGGCCGCGGCCGCGGCGGAGTCGGTGGTGCGCACCGCCCGGGAGCTGGGCATGACCGGCTCCCTGACGGCCAAACAGGTCTTCGACGCCGCCAGGAGCGGCGACCCGCTGGCCGCCGCCGCGGTGCTCCGGGAGGCCGAGCAGCTCGCCTACTCGCTGGCGGTCGTCGCGGCGGTCCTCGACCCCGACCTGGTGGTGCTCGGCGGCGGCCTCGGTCAGGGCGCCGACCTGCTGCTGGGGCCGGTCGAGCACGCCATGCACCGGCTCACCCCGCTGCGCCCCCGGCTGGCCGCCAGCCTGCTGGGCGAGGAGGCGGTCCTGCGGGGCGCCCTTTCCACCGCCCTCGCCACCGCCCGCCCCGAGGTCTTCGAACGCCGGACGGCGGGCCTGGGCTGACCACCCCACCGTCACGGCCGGGGCCGTGACGGTGGGTCGGCGCGGTCAGGAGGCCGCAGGGGCCTCGGCGGCCGGCAGGTACTCCTCCCGGACCTCGGCCGGGCCGAACGGCCAGACCTTCTCGGCCTTCGACCAGACCAGGAAGGCCAGCACGCCCACCACCACCCACACCAGCGACCACTCGATCGGGTGGAGCCCCGGCGCGTTGCGGTCGGCGTAGCCGTAGATGACCAGCCAGCCGACGGCGGCCAGGATGCTCGGCGCGGGGTAGAGCCACATCCGGTACGGCCGCGGCAGCGCGGGCTGACGGCGCCTCAACACCGTGACGGCCAGGATCTGGGCGAAGGCCTGGACGATCACCATGACGGTGGTGAGCAGGCCGATCAGGGTGGCCAGGTTGGTGTGCCGGCCGATCAGGAAGCCGACCGCGGTCATCACGCCCATGGCGACCAGGCCGAGGACCGGGAAGTGGTGGCGGCTGTGCAGCCGGCCGAAGGAGCGGAAGAAGACCCGGTCCCGGGCGGCGTCGAAGGGCACCCGGGAGCCGCCGAGCAGTCCGGCGAGCACCGAGGCGAAGGCGGTGACCAGGATGAGCACCGTCACCACGTCGGCGGCCGCGTGGCCCCAGACCCGCTCCAGCACGGCGGAGGCGACGGACTTGGAGGCCACCGAGTCGGGGTCGAGCATCTCGTGCCAGTCGATCACGCCGAGCACGCCGATCTGCAGCAGCAGGTAGATCGCCATGATGCCGATGATCGAGAAGACGATCGCCCGCGGCAACACCCGCCCCGGCTCCTTGACCTCCGCGCCCAGGTAGGCGGCGGTGTTGTAGCCGAGGTAGTCGTAGATGCCGATGGTCAGGCCGGCGGCGAAGCCCAGCCAGAACTGACCGTGGGTCAGGTCGATCGCGTGGGCGGGCCAGGTGAAGGCCATCGAGGGCGAGAAGTCGGCGTAGGCGGCGACGATCACCGCGCCGACCGCGACGATCATGATTCCCCACATCACGGTGGTGAGCCGGGCGATGTTCTCGACCTTGCGCCAGAGCAGCAGCACCACCAGGGCCACCACCGCGAGGCCGACCAGGTCGCCCTGGCCCTGGCCCATCGACGGCCAGAGGTAGCCGAGGTACTGGACGAAGCCGACCACGCCGGTGGACATGATCAGCGGGATGAAGAGCATGGCCGTCCAGACGAACAGGAACGGCATCAGCCGGCCGGTGCGGTACTGGAAGGCCTCGCGGAGGTAGACGTAGGAACCGCCGGAGCCGGGGAGCGAGGCCCCGAGCTCGGCCCAGACCAGCCCGTCCACCAGGGCGAGCACCGCGCCGGCGATCCAGCCGATCACGGCCTGCGGGCCGCCGAAGGCCGCGACCATCAGCGGGATGGTGACGAACGGTCCGATGCCGCACATCTGGCTCATGTTGATGGCGGTGGCCTGGAAGAGGCCGATCCGTCTGCTGAGCGTCCCGGACATGGGAACTCCGTGGGGGTGAGAGGGAGCGGGAGCACGAGAGGGTCCATAAGTTAAGTTTCCTAACTTGATGCGTCAAGACGTGGGCCCGGAACAGCTCCCGCCGCCCCGGCCGGAGCCGGAAGCACCGGGGTCGCCGCATGACCGCGGAAGTTGACGTCCCGTCGGTCCGGGCGGGCCCGACAGTGGCCGTCCGACACGGCGAACGCACGGCCGGGGCCCGCTCCGACCCCCACTCCCCTCGTGGTGGGGGTCGGAGCGGGCCCCGGCCGTGCCGACGGGAGAGAGCATGCCAACGCGGACGGCCGGATGGCCATGCATTAGCCTCGGGGCCTAATAGTCGACGACGCGGCAGGTCATGGGGGCTGCGGGGAGCCTGGGGAGGGTTTCGTGATCGAGCTGAGGTTCGGGGTCGCGGACCTCGCGCGGACCCGGTTCGTCATATCCCCGCTCGACCACCTGCTGGCCGGCGCCGCCCGGGCCGGCGTCCACCAGAACGCCGGGTCGCGCAGCGACCGGTGGTGGCGCGACGTCCGCCGCCACGTGCCCCACCGGGCCGCACGGTTCCTCCAGGTGGTCAACGCGAGCCCGATCGGCGTCCCCGACTTCATGGTGGCCGACCTCGACGCCGTGCGCCGGCAGCTGTCCGACGAACTCGACGCGATGCTCTCCGTCCCCGAGCAGGCCGTCGAGGAGGGCGTCGCGATGTTCGGCGGTGACGCCGAACTCCCGTCCGCCCTGGCCCGGTTGCGCGAGGACGGCAGCCGGGGCCTGCGCGAGGTCAGCGACGGCGCCTGGGCCCTGTTCCGGGACTGCCTCGCCCCGGACTGGCCCGACATCCGCCGTGCCCTGGAGGCCGACATCGCCGTCCGGGCCCGCACCGCCGCCCGCGGCGGCATCGGCGAGATGCTCAACTCGCTCCACCCGAAGGCGGTCTGGCGGGACGAAGGCGTCCTGGAGTGCACCCTCGGCCAGCTGGAGGGCTCCTTCGAACTCGGCGGCCGGGGCCTGGAGCTGCGGCCCAACTACTTCGTCGAAGAGAGCATCAGCCTGCTGCCCGGCCCCGACCGCCAGAGCCTGCTGCTCCACCCGATCGCCGCCCCGACCGCGGAGCCCGCCGCCCGTACGCCCGACACCGACGGACTCGCCGCCGTGCTCGGCCCCGCCCGCTCCCGCGTCCTGCGCGCCATCGCCGCCGGTGGCTGCTCCACCACCGAACTCGCCCAACGCCTGGGCGTCACCCCGCCCTCCGCCTCCGCCCACGCCGCGGCCCTGCGCGCGGCCGGCCTGATCACGACCCGCCGCGAGGGCAAGCAAGTCCGCCACACCCCCACCGACGTCGGCCACGACCTCCTCCACGACAACCCACCACCACTGCCCGCGCCCTGACCGAGCGGGCCCCCGCCAACACTCCTCCTCCTGCGTACCCATAGGGTCTGATCGCACATCAGCACGGAGAGAGCAGGGCATGGTCATGAAGACGCAGCGGCAACGACCGGGGTACCGACGCACGGTGGCGGCGGTGGGGCTGCTGGTGGCGGGCGGCCTCCTGACCTGCGCCGGGGTGCTCGGCACGGCCCTCCTCGCCTCCACCAAGGTCATGCCGACCGGCCACATGGATCCGACCCATCCGACCGGCAGCCGGGTGACCTTCAACCTGCTGGCCTCCGAGGTGAACCGCGGCCAGGTCGTGCTCTTCGAGGGCTCGGCCTGGGACGATCCGAGCCTCCACGTGGAACGGGTGGTCGCGGTCGGCGGCGACCACATCGCCTACAAGCCCGAGGACCGTACGCTCACGCTGAACGGCAAGCCGCTGGACGAGCCGTACGTGCTGAACGGCGACCCGGTGGCGGGGTCGCGCGGCGCCTTCAGCGTCAAGGTGCCCGAGGGCCGCCTGTTCGTGCTGGGCGACAACCGCCAGGACTCCGCCGACTCCCGGTACCACTTCGACGAATCCGAGGGCGGCACCATCCCCCTGTCCGCGGTGAAGGGCCCGCTCCTCACCTTCGACGACCCGCTCGCCGTCCTCCTGGGCTCCTCCCTCGTCACCGGTCTCGGCCTCCTCCTGCTGAGCGCGGTCTCCGGCATCGCCGCCCGGCTGGCACGCCGCCGGGCCCTGACCGCCCGGACCACCGACCCGGAACCGGCCCCCGCACACTGAACGCGGCGCACCGCCTCACCACCGCGCCTCGCGGTCGGCAGTCCGAACTGACGGGCTGTCCGTCACCGCGGCAGCGGTCAGCGGAGTTCCACGGTGACGCCGACCCGGGCGAGTTGGTCGAGGACCGCGTCGAGGTAGGGCGTCTCGCCGGCCGTGTCGACGGTGTGGTCGGCGAGCGCGCTCCGGGCCACCTCGGCGTCCTGCCAGACCAGGGTGAACGGCTCGGGCACCCGGTCCCCGCCACAGGGGCAGCCCCGCAGCGCGTGCCAGCACTGGGGGAAGTGGCCACCGGGGCCGGCCACCGCCTCACCGATCGCGCAGAGCAGGCCCGGGGCGTCGGTGACGTGCCGGCCGTCGAGCCGCCGCACCGGGTCGGTGAGCGGGCGGGGGTCGACGGCGTTCCAGCGGGCGGCGGCGAACGCGGCCCACTCGGCCCGGCCCTCCGCACCGTACGCGGCCCAGCCGCCGAGCCCGGTCGGCGGGCCCTCGAACCAGGCCTCCCAGACCGGCCGGGCCCCCGGCCCCGGCCGGACGGCGGGGCCCTCGGCCAGCCACAGGTCGACCAGCGTCCCGCCGAGCGCGGACGGGCGCGAGGCCACCACGCCCAACGGCATCGGGTCGAACCCCCGCATGACCCGGCCTCGCCGGTCCACGGCCAGCAGGCGGACCCGGTCGCCGTCGGACCGCCGCCGCACCAGGTGGCGCAGCAGCGGTCCAACAGGCTCGCACCCGCGCAGCACCAGCGGGGGCGACGCCGGCGAGCCCGGATCCCCGTAGAGCCCCTCCACCCGGTGGCACTCGCCCAGGCGACCCCCGCCGGCGCCGTTGAAGAGGCCCCACTCGATGTCCACCGGCTCGGGGCGCCAGGCGGGGCCGTCGATCTCGGCCTCGACGACCAGGTCGAACAGCGCCCCGCCGAGGGAGGAGGGCCTGCAGTCGGTCAGGACGGGGCGGTCGAAGTACCAGTGATCGTCCTGAAGGGCCCCGTACGGATCGGTCTCGGGGTCGACCCCCGGCACCGGGAAGTCCGAGACGACGCCGAGCGCCCCGAGCTCGACGCCCTCGCCCGGCCGCCCGAGCGCGCGCTCGACCGCCTTGAGCAGCCGGCCGGTCGGCGCGCAGCCGACGACCGTGACCCGCTTCCGGCGCCGAGCGGGGTCGACGAAGAGGCCCTCGGCCTCGGCGCAGCGCGCCCACACGGTGGGCTCGCCGTCCCACTCCTCGCTGACCAGCAGGTACTTGAGCGGCAGCGCCCGCCCCCAGCCCCACTGCCGGTGCTCCGCGCCCACGACCTCCACCGCGCCCCCGTTCCGTCGTACCCCGGCGTGGTCCGACCGGCCCCCGCACCCGCCGAGTCTCCCACCCGGGCGGCCCGGCTCCGCCGCCCGAGGGTCGGCCGGGGAGCGGGACGGCCACCGGGGAGTTGACCGGCCGTCAGAGGACGGCCGCCACCAGGGAGTCGTCGACGGAGCGCCAGGGGATGCCGGCCTCGCGGAAGCCGGCGGCGACGAGCGACGCGGTGTGCCAGGCGGCCGGGTGGACCTCGCCGTCCTTGTGATCGCGGTAGAGCTCGGAGCGGGCCACGACGTGCTCGGCCAGCAGCGGATCGGCGCCGGCGGCGGCCCACCACTCCTTCCAGTCGAGCACGCCCTCCGCCTTCTCCCGGGCCTGGCGGCCCTCCTGGAAGGCGGCGTCGGCCGCGCGCAGCAGCGGGATGTCCTCCTCCGGGGTGTGGTCGGCGTTGAGGAAGATCCCGCCGGGGCGGAGCACCTTCGCCAGGTCCCCGTAGAGCCGGAGCAGGTCGTCCGTGGCGAGCCAGTGCAGGGCGGTGGCGGTGACGACCGCGTCGTACGGGCCGGCGGGCAGGTGCGAGGCCCAGTCGGGGTCGCGCAGGTCGGCGGTGACCAGGGTCAGCCGGGGCTCGTCGGCGAAGTGGCCGCGGGCGATGGCGAGCAGGGCGGGGTCGAGGTCGACGCCCACGGAGGTGGCCTGCGGGAGGCGGGCGAGCAGGCGCTCGCTGATGCTGCCGGTGCCGCAGGCCAGGTCGAGCACGCGCGGAGCCGGCCCGGCCACGGCCTCGACGAGGTCGAGCATCACGCGGAAGCGCTCCTCGCGGTCGGGGAGGTACCACTCCTGCTGCCGGTCCCAGCTGCGCTGCCAGTCGTTCCAGGTGTTCATGTCCGCTCCCTCGGTAATGACTACATCCCGCTGCTGTCTGTTACATCTCACCCTAGGGCGGAGCAGTAATGGATGCAAGGTCAATCAGACACTTACACCCGATCGGAGGTTTGGCCCTCCGCCCGCCACTCCGTAAAGTTCACGGGGTATCCAGGTAGGGCAGCGAAGGAAGCAGTGCGGGCAATGACGGGCGACACCACCCAGGGCATCGGCCCGGACACCATGCAGGACGAGGACGAGACCGACTTCGGCCCCGGCATCGACCCCGAGCGCCTGTCGCTCTGCCTCGAGATCCTGGCCGAGCTGGACGAGATCCACGTGGACCACCCGGACGCGATCACCGTCCGCCAGGCCGTCGGCGGCATCTTCCGGACGCTCAAGCAGCGCCGCCGCCAGGAGACCCGGGCCCGCAAGACCGCCAACGACCGCGCCGTGACCGCCGCCACCGCGACCGGCGCGCCGACCCGGATCGACGACGAGACGGCCGGGGCGTTCGGCCTCACCACGACCACCACCACCGAGATCGCCGGGATACTCGAGCGCCCGCGCTCCTGCTACATCTGCAAGCAGCGCTACGTCGAGGTCGACGCGTTCTACCACCAGCTCTGCCAGTCCTGCGCCAAGGACAGCCACTCCCGCCGCGACGCCCGCACCGACCTGACGGGCCGTCGGGCGCTGCTCACCGGCGGCCGGGCCAAGATCGGGATGTACATCGCGCTGCGCCTGCTCCGGGACGGCGCGCACACCACCATCACCACCCGCTTCCCCAACGACGCGATCCGCCGCTTCAAGGCGATGCCGGACAGCGACGAGTGGATCCACCGCCTGAAGATCGTCGGGATCGACCTGCGCGACCCCGGCCAGGTCGTCGCGCTGGCCGAGGAGGTCGCCGCCGAGGGTCCGCTGGACATCCTGATCAACAACGCCGCGCAGACCGTGCGCCGCTCGCCCGCCGCCTACCGCGAGCTGGTGCTGGCGGAGAACGCCCCGCTGCCCGCCGGCGAGCTCCCCGCCGCCACCGTGATCGGCACCTTCGGCAGCGGCAGCGTGGACCGCCCGGCACTGCCGGGCCAGACCCGCGAGCTGATCAGCGCCGAGGACGTCACCGCGCTGGCCCTGGTCTCCGGCTCCGCCACGCCGGACCGGATCGCCGCCGGGACCGCGATCGACGCGGGCGGCCTGGTGCCGGACCTGCACGACACCAACAGCTGGGTGCAGACCGTCAGCGAGGTCGACCCGATCGAGCTGCTGGAGGTCCAACTCTGCAACTCCACCGCGCCGTTCATCCTGGTCAGCAAGCTCCGCCCGGCGATGGCCGCCTCCACGGCCCGGCGCAAGTACGTGGTCAACGTCTCCGCGATGGAGGGCCAGTTCAGCCGCGGCTACAAGGGCGCCGGCCACCCGCACACCAACATGGCCAAGGCCGCGCTCAACATGCTCACCCGGACCAGCGCCAAGGAGATGCTGGAGACCGACGGCATCCTGATGACCGCGGTGGACACCGGCTGGATCACCGACGAGCGCCCGCACCCGGACAAGATGCGCCTGGCCGAGGAGGGCTTCCACGCCCCGCTCGACCTGGTGGACGGCGCCGCCCGGGTCTACGACCCGATCGTCCGCGGCGAGGCCGGTGAGGACCTCTACGGCTGCTTCCTCAAGGACTACGAGCCGTCCCCGTGGTAGACCGCCTCCGCTGACCGGGAGTTCAGCTTGAGTCACCGCCCGATGCTGGGTGCCGGCGTGATCGTGCCGGGCCCGGACGGCACCGTCCTGATCGGCCGCCGCACCACCGCCGGCGAGCCGCCGACCTGGAGCCTGCCCGGCGGCAAGGTGGACCCGGGCGAGTCCTTCGAGCAGACCGCCGCCCGGGAGCTCGCCGAGGAGACCGGCATCGTGCTGCCCGCCGAGGAGATGCGGGTGCTGGCGCTGCTGCTCGACCACGACCTGGGCCGCCCCCGGCTGACCGCCGCCGTCCTGGCGCCGCCGAGCGACGCGCCCGCCCTGGTGCTGGAGCCCCACTCCTGCGCGGGCTGGGAGCGGGTGCCGGTCGGTGAGCTGCCGGAGCCCATGTTCCTGCCCTCCGCGATGGTGCTCGGCCGCTGGCTGGCGGACTACCGGGCGCCGGACGCCGGGTTCGTCTACCCGGTACTGCCCGTCGGCTGACCTGCCGTCAGACGGCCCCGTCCGATGCCGGTTTGCCGTACCCGGCGCCCGGTTGCCGCGCGCCCCATGCGCGCCCCATCCGCGCGACTTGACGCCAGGCAGGGCGACTTGACGGCGGGGGCGGGAATCCGACCACATCCGTGAGAGGCTCTTGACCGGCGAGCGGAGGACTGGCTTCATATCCCTTGGGAGCGCTCCCACGCTCCGTCCCCCACCCAGGCAGAAGGGCCCCACCCCCATGTCGCCCGTCACGTCCCGCCTCCACCTGCGCGCTGCCGCCGCCCTGGTGACCGGCCTCGCGCTGCTCGCCCCCGGCACCGCGATGCTCGCGGCGCACGCCGCCGAACCCGCCGCCTCCGTCCGCGTCAACCAGCTCGGCTACCTGCCGGACGGCCCCAAGCGCGCCACCGTGGTCAGCGCCGCCACCGCCCCGCTGCCCTGGCAGCTGCGCGACTCGGCCGGCCGGACCGTGGCCTCCGGCACCACCACCGTGCGCGGCGCCGACCGCGCCTCCGGCGAGTCGCTCCACACCGCCGACTTCTCCTCCTACTCCGGCACGGGCACCGGCTACACCCTGGTGGTGGACGGGCAGGCCGGCCACCCCTTCGACCTCTCCCCCGCCCTCTACGACGGCCTGCGCTCGGACAGCCTCGCCTTCTTCCACCACCAGCGCAGCGGCATCGCCATCGACGCCTCGCTGGTCGGCTCCGCGTACGCCCGCCCGGCCGGTCACCTCGGGGTGGCACCGAACAAGGGCGACACCTCGGTGCCCTGCCAGGCCGGGGTCTGCGACTACCGGCAGGACGTGCGCGGCGGCTGGTACGACGCCGGCGACCAGGGCAAGTACGTGGTCAACGGCGGCATCGCCACCTGGCAGCTGGTCAACTCCTTCGAGCGGGCCCGCCGTTCGGGCACCGAGGCCGCCCTCGGCGACTCCACGCTGAAGGTCCCCGAGCGGGGCAACGGCGTGCCGGACGTGCTCGACGAGGCCCGCTGGGAGCTCGACTTCCTGCTCCGGATGCAGGTGCCGGAGGGCCGGCCGCAGGCCGGCATGGCCTTCCACAAGGTGCACGACGCGCAGTGGACGGCCCTGCCGACCAGGCCCGAACTCGACTCCGAGCAGCGCGAGTTGCACCGCCCGTCGACCGCCGCCACGCTCAACCTGGCCGCCACCGCCGCCCAGGCCGCCCGGGTCTACGCCCCCTACGACGCCGCCTTCGCGGCCCGCGCGCTGACCGCGGCCAAGCGGGCCTGGTCGGCCGCCCAGGCCAACCCGGCGGTCTACGCACCGGCCACCGACTCCACCGGCGGCGGGGCGTACGAGGACTCGGCCCTCTCGGACGAGTTCTACTGGGCCGCCGCCGAGCTCCTCGCCACCACCGGGGAGTCCCAGTACCGCGACGCGGTGGTCAACTCCCCGGTCCAGGCGGCCCCGGCCACCCCGTTCTGGTGGGGCGACACCGGGACGCTGGGCCGGATCACCCTGGCCACGGTGCCGGGGGTTGCGCTGCCCGCCGCCGAACTGGCCAAGGTGCGGGCCTCGTTGACCACCGTCGCGGACGCGCAGCTGACCACCCAGAACGGCCAGGGCTACGCGGTGCCGCTCGCACCCGACGGCTACGTCTGGGGCTCCAACAGCGCGGTGGCGGGCAACGGCGCCCTGATGGCCGTGGCCTACGAGCTGACCGGCCAACAGCGCTACCGCGCAGGCGCGTTGGAGTCGCTGGACTACCTGCTGGGCCGCAATGCGCTCGACCTCTCCTACGTCACCGGCTACGGCGAGCGCGCGGTGGAGAACCAGCACCACCGCTTCTGGGCCCACCAGTACGACGCCTCGCTGCCGCACCCGCCGGCCGGCTCCTTCGCGGGCGGCCCGAACGCCGGGCTCCAGGACCCGGTGGCGCAGGCCAAGTTGGCCGGGTGCGCGCCCGCCAAGTGCTACGTCGACGACATCGGCTCGTACTCCACCAACGAGGTGGCGATCAACTGGAACGCCGCGCTGGCCTGGCTGGTCTCCTTCGCCGCCGACCGGCCGACCGGCACGCCCACCACCCCGAAGGTGCTGGCCTCCCCGACCGTCACCGTCCCCGAGGGCGGTTCGGCCACGGTCGGCGTCCGGCTCTCGGCCGCCCCCGCCCAGAACGTCACCGTGACCGCGACCCGTACCTCGGGCGACCAGGACCTCGGTGCCTCGGGCTCGCTGCTCTTCACCGCCGCCAACTGGTCCACCGCGCAGAACCTGACCCTGACCGCCGCCCCCGACGCCGACACCGCCAACGGCTCCGCCGTCTTCACCCTCGCCGGCCCGGGCGTGGAGGCCGCCACCCTCACCGCCACCGAGGCGGACAGCACCACCCAGCCGCCCGCCGCCTCCTGCGCCGTCACCTACAAGATGGCCGGCGACTGGGGCACCGGCTTCACCGCCGACGTCACCCTGAAGAACACCGGCACCACCCCGCTCAACGGCTGGGCCCTCACCTGGTCCTTCCCCGGCGCCCAGCGCCTCACCAACGCCTGGAACGCCGCCGCGACGCAGTCCGGTACCACCGTCACCGCCAAGGACCTCGGCTGGAACTCCACCGTGGCCCCGGGAGGTTCGGTCTCCTTCGGCTTCCAGGCGACCAACACCGGCGCCAACCAGCCCCCGGCCCAGTTCCGCCTCAACGGCTCCCCCTGCGGCTGACCCACCGACGGACGGGGCCCCCGACCCGTGGTGGGTCGGGGGCCCCGTCCGGCGGTCAGTGCCCCTCGACGACCGCGAAGGCGCCGCTGCGCCAGTACACGGTCGCCTCCTCGGCACCGGTCGGCCGGTCGCTGTGCAGATGGCGGCGGTCTGCTCCCAGCGCCCCGACCTGGTGCGGGGTCAACCGCCCCGCCACCAGGTCCTCCGCCTCGGCATCCGTGATCGGCAGCACCGTGCGGTACTGCGCGTCGTTCGAGCCGGCCCAGTCGACGAACTCGGTGAACACGCTCACGAAGGCCTGCGAGCACAGGACGCACCGCTTGACGGAGACGATGAAATGCGAGTCGTCCTGGATGTAGCTCTCGAGCCGGACCCCGTCACGGTTGTGGTGGTGCGCCTGCGCCACCGCAGCGTCCTCGGCGAAGCACGCCGCGCACCCGAAACCCGCACGGTCACTGCCGTCCTGCGAACTCATGGATCCCCACCCCTCAGCCGTTCTTGATCGACCATCACCCTAACAATCCACGGTGACGCCCGGCCGCCGAACCGACGATCATGCGCCGCCCGGCCCGCGGGTTCCGTGCCGGGGCGAGGCCGACGGTCACCGCGTCGGAGCGCGCGTCGAGCCCGCGGCCGCTCAGCGCGTGCCCGGCGTGCCCGTCGGGGCGGCGGGGGCCGGGCAGTTGACGGCACCGGGGCGGACGGTGATGCGCAGGCCCGGGGTGGAGAGCAGCCCGGGGAGCTGGAGGTCGTGGACGGTGGCGGTGACGCGGTCGAACTTGGCGTAGCCGGCCTGGATGCCGAAGCGGTGCTCGGGGCTGCCGAGGGGGTTGGGGACCGGCGGGCTGCCGTCCGGGGCCATCACGGTGTCCGGGCCGTTGATGTTGAGGTCGACCAGGCCGTCCATGTCGAGTTCGCCGGTCGCGCTGCGCAGGTCGAGCACGGTGTTCTCGGTGACGATCTCCCAGGTGGCCGGGTCGTTGTCGCCGAGCGAGAACATCAAGGTGTAGGTGGCGCCCATGATCTGCTGCTGCTGGGCGAGGCAGAGTCCGTTGATCACGCCCTTGGCGAAGCCCATCCGCAGCGGGTGGACGGTCGTGGTGGTGCCGTCCGCCCGGACCGAGGTCTGGTCGACCACGGCCGCCGCGTACCGGGTGCCGTAGAGGCTGCTGGTGGTCAGCTGGACGGTGCCGGACTGGATCTGGAGCCCGCCCGCCAGCGCGCCGTTCGCCATCGCGCCGCCGAGCGAGCCCGCCGCCACCAGGGCGGGGAGCGCGATCAGCGCGCTGCGCCGCCAGTGGGTGCGCCCCGTCTCGCCGTTCACGGGCCGGTCACCGAGATCGTGCCGGGCAGGTGGACCGGGTTGTTGGTGTTGCTGAGGTCGGAGTGGTCGTCGATGGTCCGGATCCCGTAGACGTCGGCGTCGAAGTTGGTGGCCCCCGCGGTGAGTTGGATGAAGGAGCCGAAGAAGTTCAGCAGGCCCTGGATGCCGCAGATCGGGATCAGCAGGATCGGGACGCAGATCTGCCTGATGTCGCCCCACATCACGGTGGTCTCCGGCTGGCCGGCCTTGTCGATGCCGCCGAGCGAGCCGGTGTCGGGCACCGAGATGGAGATCGCGGTGCCGTCGGGTGCGGTGTGGCGGACCTGCATGTTGTCGCGGATCTGCAGCTTGGTGAAGGTGTACTGGGTGGTGACCCGGGTGGTGCCGTCGGAGAGCCGGATGGTGACGTTGTTCTTCACCGTCAGGCCGACCGCGACCATGCTGTCGATGGTGACGCGCATGGGCGTGGGCGTGGGGAGGAACGGCATTCCGAGCGGCTGCGGCTCACCCGGCAGCACGGCGGCGGGCGCGGCGAGCCGCGGCGGCCCGGCGGCACCCGCCGACCGGTCGGGGACGAGGGCCGTCCCGACCAGGGCCGCGAAGGCGGCGGTGACGGCAGCGGCCCGCCGCGTGCGGATCACGGCGCGCCCCCGCCGACCGCGGCGCCGACTCCGGTGGCCCCGGCGGCTCCTGATCCTCCGGCTCCCCGGCTCTCACCGGATGTTCCCGCTCCTCCCCGGTCGGCTCCGGCGGCAGGTGCCCGGCCGCGCCGCGGCCCCCAACCCGCCGTCATCGCCCCGCCGAGCACCCCCAGCACCATCCCGAGCAGGAAGCCGCCCAGGTTGGACACCACCAGCGACACCACCGCCAGCACGGTGCCGATCAGCCCGAAGGTGACCCGCTGGCGCGGCGCGGCGATCGGGATCAGCCCGCAGAGCATCATCCCGCCGCCGACCAGGTACCCGGCCACCGCGTTGAAGCCGACCGCGGTGACCAGTTGGATCGCGCCGAGCGAGAACTTCAGCACCGTCCAGCCACCGGCGACCAGCCAGAGCCCGCCCCAGAACGGCCTGGTCCGGCGGAAGGCGGTGAACCAGCGCCAGCCGGCCCCGGTGGCGGCGCGCGTCCTGGCGGCGGCGCGCGTCCCGGTCAGCACGTGTTCGCCGATCCGGCGACGACCCGGATGTTGAGGGCGGGGAGGGTGAGCGAACCGGCGATCTCGGCGGTGTACGCGTTGGCGTTCAGCCCGGCCAGGTTGACGGTCGAGCCGTTCGGTCCGGACCCGGCCGAGCCCAGGCCGAAGCCGCCCGCCTGGGCTCCCGTCAGCGGCTGTCCGGCGACCATCACCTGGTCGGCGGACATGCCGAGCACCGCGTTCTGCAGCGTGGTGTTGCCCGAAGCGGTGAGCGTCGGCGCCTCGATGTAGAGGTTCGAGGCGTTGATGTCGGTGGTGACGGTGGCCGGCGGGGTCGCGGCCACCGGCTGACCGGCCGTCAGGAGCAGCGAGTACGGCACGCCGGCGATCGACTGGTGGACGATCCCGCACAGCCCGGCCAGCCCGGCGCTGGCGAAGCCGACCCGGGCCATCGCGGTGCTGGTGGAGGTGGAGCCGTTGGCGTTCTCGATGGTCGGGGTGTTGAGGATCGCGCCGAAGCCGGTGCCGGAGACGCCGTTGGAGGTGAGGGTGAACGGGGTGTTGGTGACGTTGAAGCCCGCCGCGAGCGCGCCGTGGGCCAGGGCCGCGCCGAGCGCGCCGACGGTCAGGGTGGCCGGCAGCAGGACGGCGGCGGAGCGGGCCCAGCGGGTGCCGTGCACGCTGCCGTCGGCGGCCTCGCTGCGCATCGTCCGGTTCCAGTCGACCGCCGACTCGCGCAGGCGCCGCGGGAGTTGACGCAGGTTCATGATCACCGTCTCAGGCCTCCGCCGTCTCGGGCGCCGACGGGACGAGCCCCTTGCCGGTGCGGCGGCGGAGGAGTCCGGGCCGGCGGGCGGGCTTCTCCGGGAGCCAGCCGACCGCCATCGAGCCGCCCAGCACGGAGAGGAACATGCCGACGAAGAACCCGCCCAGGTTGCTCAGCGGGAACGAGGCGACGCCGACGATCACGGCCACCACTCCGGCGGTGTGCCGCTGGCCCGGGAGCAGCAGCATCAGCCCGGCCAGCGCCATCAGGATGGCGCCGCCCGCCATGCCGGTGATGCCGCCGACGCCGACGTGCAGGATCTGGCCGATCGGGGCGAGCGGCAGGTAGAGGATCACGAAGCCGCCGAGTGCGGTCCACACCGCGGCCCAGAACGGACGGGTGCGGCGCCAGCGGCGGAGCGCGAGCCGTGCGCGGGTGGGCGCGGCGGGCCGGGTCTGCCCGGGCGGGGCTTCCGGGGCCGACGGGCCGGAGACGTCGGCCGAGTGGTCGGGGGCGGCGGGGGTGGTTGCCATCGGGGTCCTCGCTGGGGTCTTCGGAGGTCGGGCGTCGAAGGTTCGGGGGTGGGTGGAGCGCCGTCCGTGCACGGCGCTCCACCCCGGGTGCGGGCGGTACCGGCGGACCGAGGGTCCGTCAGCAGTCGCCGCCGCCCGCGCCCTTCCCGGCGGTGTCCCCGTTGGCCAGGTTGATCGCCAGGTTCGGCAGGGTGATGGCGCCGCCGATGGTGGCGCCGTTGGCGTTGGCCTTGAGGCCGAGGATGTCGGTCTGGCCGCCGGTGGCGTCCAGGCCGAACTGGCCCGCGGTGCCGTCGGTGATGCCGGTGCCCTTGATGTTGGCGCTGTCGGCCGCCGCACCGATCTGGTTGGGGGTGGCGGCGGTGGCGTTGAGGGTCGCGGTGGCGCCCTTCACCGACTGGGCGTCCAGGATCAGGTTGTTCGCCTGGATGCCCTGCCCGGCGGCGAGTTGGGCGGTGGTGAGGGGGGTGGCCGCGGCCGGTGAGGAGATGTTCATCGACCAGGTGCCGATCGTGCCGACGACCGGCAGGTTGACCGACTGGACGGCGTGGATGCAGATGCCGTCCAGACCCGCCTTGGGCAGACCGACCTCGGCCGCGGCGGTGGGGCTGCCCGCGGTCACGGTGGTCATGACCGCGCCGAGGCCCTTGGAGGCCGCGACGGTGTTCGAGGACAGGGTGAACGGAACGCTGGTGAGCGAGAGGTTCGCGGCGAGCACGCCCTGGGCCATCGCCAGCGTCATCGCGGCGACGGCGGCCGTGGCCGGCACCGCGATCAGCGCGGATCTGCGCCAGCGCGTGACACCTCTGGATTCTTCCTGCATGGGGTCTCCATCCGTCGTCCCGCGCCGCTGAGGGTGTGCGCGGGTACCTGAGGCGCGGCCGGCTCCGGGAGCGCCCATCCCGACACCCCCGGAGCGCTTTACATATTTCGGCTGCGTGTCCAGAAAGTAAGCAGGAGGTGAGTAGGTGTCAATAGCGTTGGCACGGACCGGTACAGGTGTCTGCTCAGCTGACCTGCGGCGTGGCTATAGTCGGCGGATGGCATGGATCAGGGAGACCGTCAGGTCACTGCTGCGGGACCGGCTGCTCGACACCGCCCGGGACCTGGTCGCCGCCGACGGCTTCGACCGGCTGCGGATGACCCAGGTCGCCGCCGTCGCGGGGGTCAGCCGGCAGACCGTCTACAACGAGTTCGGCTCCAAGGACGCGCTCGGCGAAGCGCTCTTCAACCGCGAGCTCGAACTCTGCCTCGGCGGCATCGAGCAGCAGCTCGACGAGCACCCCGAGGACCCGCGGGCCGCGGCCGAGGCCGCCGCCCTCTTCACCCTCCGGCTCGCGGGGCGCAACCCGCTGGTCAAGGCCATGCTCACCGCCACCCGGGACGGCGAGGACGGCCTGCTCTCCTACCTCACCACCCGCGCCGAGTCGGCCTTCACCACCGCCACGGCCATGCTCGACGGTTACGCCGCCGCGGCCTGGCCAGCGATCGACCCCGACTCGCGCGAGCTCGCCGTCGACACGGCCGTGCGCCTGACCGCCAGTCACATCGTCCAGGGCGCGGACGACCCCGGCGCCTCCGCCCGCCGGATCGCCGAGGTCTTCGTCCGGGTCGCCCGCGCCTGAGGCGGGCGCCGCACGTCAGTCGGTCGGCGCCGGGACCTCGGTGAGGGTCGGCGCGGCGTCGAGCCCGCCGAACGCGGCCGGGGGCCAGACCCGCAGGCCGACCCGGCCCGAGACGGTGGCGAGGTCGCCCCAGCCGAAGGTGCGCGAGTCCTCCGAGCCGTCCGGGTTGTCCCCGAGGAAGAACAGCCGCCCCGGTGGCACCGTCTGCGTGGCCGGCCCCGCCGTCCGGGTGCCGTCCGGGGTACAGCAGCTGACGGTCCGGTGCGCCTGCGCCGTCCAGGCGGGGAGGCCGACCCGGAACCACGGGCCGCTGCCGCCCGGCTGCACCAGCACCGCGAACGTGTCCTGCGGCGTCGAGGAGATCTCCACCCGGTCGCCGGGCAGTCCGATCACCCGCTTGACGATCACTTCGTCCCGGCCGGGCCGCTTCAGCAGCACCACGTCCAGCCGGTGCACGTCCGTCCCGTCGCTGCCGGGCACGGTCAGCAGCCGCTGACCGTCGGCCAGCGTCGGCCGCATGCTGGACCCGTCCACCCGCACCGCGAGCGCGGCGACCGCCACCGCCGCCAGGACGCAGGCGACGAGCAGTCCCACCAGCACGCCGGACAGCACCCGGGCGAGGAGGCGACGCGGCGGCGCGGACTCGGCGTCCACGGCAACACCCGTGGCGGGCTGGGCAGTCGACATCGGGCGCTCCTGAGGGGAGAGGGCCAGTGGACGGTGCGGATGCGCATGCGGATGCGGATGCGAGCACGGACGCGGATGCCGGGCACGGCTCGCCGATCACCGCTCGCCGGTGTGGGACGGTAGCCGGGCCACCGGCCGTTCGGGAAGACCCGGGACCGCCCCGGATTCAGGGCCGGTGGTCGAGGGCCGCCCGGATCTCCCGCCAGCGGTGCGGGTCGTCGACGGCCACCGCGACCAGCTGGTAGGCGCTGCGCTCGCACAGATCGGCGAGCTCGGCGGCGGTCAGCTCGGTCCCGTCCAGCCAGCCGACCAGCAGCTCCTCCATGTACGCGAGCCAGCCGTGCACGGTGGCGGTGACGGCGGGAGTCCGGGGCGTCCCGGCGCCGACCAGAGCGGCCAGGATCCACTCCGCGAACCGGGCCCGGAGGTCGCGGTGCAGCGTGGCCATGGTGCCCGTGCCGCCGCGCTCCACCTGCCGGACCACCGCCAGGTAGAGCGTGGGGTGGCGTCCGACGAAGGCGATGAACGTCTCGATCCCGCCGCGCAGTTGCTCCGCCCCGCTGAGCGTCGGGTCCGGCGCGACCTGCCCGAGCAGCTCCTCCGCCACCAGCTGCACCACCGCGGACCGGAACCCGCGCTGGGAGCCGAAGTAGTGGAACAGCAGCCCGGGCGAGACCCCCGCCGAACGGGCCGCCGACTCGACGGAGAGCGTCTCCAGCCCGCTGGAGTGCACCAACTCCCGGGCGGAGTCCAGGATCTGGCGGCGGCGCTGGTCCGCCGAGAGCCGCCGTCCGGCGCGGGGTGGGGGAAGCATCTGCGCATCCTATTGACTTCACCGCACTCATGGCTACTTTTGAGTACTACTCAACAAGCTCCGTCCGGCCGACCCGCGAGGCGAGGTACCCGCCATGCCCAGCAGCCCCCTCCGGTCGCCCGGCACGGCCCCGGCCCGCACCCGGGGTCCGGCGCTGCCCTACGAGGAGTCGGACCTCGACCGCTACCGCGACCTGCAGCAACTCGCCTACCGGGTGGCCGAACGGGCTGCGGGGCAACTGCGTTCGGGGATGCGGGAGTCCGAGGCGGCCGAGTGGCTGCGGCAGTCCCTGCGGGCGGCCGGCCTCGGCGGCTTCGTCCGGCGGCCGGCGGCCCGGTTCGGACGGCGGACGGCCGCCGGGCCGACGGGCGTCGGACTGGCGGGCGCCGGACTGGCGCGCACGGGAGGTCGCTTCCTCTCCCTGCTGCGCGAACCGGAGCGCCTCCGGGACGGCACGCCCTACCTCCTCGACGCGGTCGTCACCGCGCAGGGCTGCACCATCGGCATCGCGCTCGCCGGGCACCTCGGCGGCAACCCCGTCTGGGACGCCCTCCGGGCCGACCTGCCCGCCTACCGCGACCTCGTCCTCCACGAAGTCCGGTGCGGCAGACCGCTGTTCCGCATCCGCCGGGCCGTCGACGTCCTCGCCGCCCGGCACGGCTACGCCGCCGTCGACCGGGCGCTGCCCGGCGGCGTCGTCGTGCACCCGGCCCGGCCCCTCCCGGACGGCCAGCGGCTGCCGCCCGGCCTGTGGTCGATCGCCCCCCGGGTCGCCTTCCGCGGTGTCGGCGTCGCCTTCGAGGAGCTGCTGCTGGTCACCGAGGACGCCGCCTGCTGGCTCGACGACGAGCTCCCACACGCCCGTCCCACGGCCTGACGGGGCACCAACTGCCGTACACGGCGGGCCGTTCACGGGGTTACCCGGACGAAACGGCGCGGGCACCACGGCTTCACACGGCGTCCCTAGCCTCACCGGTCATCTGCCTCCGACTCCCAGGAGTGGCGATGACCGAGATCAGCAGTCCGCCCGCCCAAGCAGCGAGCGAAGCGACGGCAGGCGCCCCGACACCGGGCCCCCGGCGCTCCTACGCCAAGTCGGCCGCGGACGAGAGCCTCGAGGACTACTCGCTCCGGTACGCCCCGCACTCCTTCCGCCGCTGGTCGCCCGCGGCGGTCGCCTCCACCGCCCTGGGCGGGATCGCCTACCTCGCGGACTACGCGATCGGCGCGGGCATCGTCATGTCCTACGGCTTCACCAACGCGCTGGCCTCGATCCTCACCGCCGCGGTGGTGATCTTCCTGACCGGCATCCCGATCGCCCGGGCCTGTGCGGCCAACGGGGTCGACATGGACCTCCTCACCCGGGGTTCCGGCTTCGGCTACTTCGGCTCGACCCTGACCTCACTGGTCTACGCGAGCTTCACCTTCATCTTCTTCGCCCTCGAAGGCTCGATCATGGCGCAGGCCTTCCACGAGGTGCTGGGCCTGCCGCTGCCCCTCGGCTACCTGCTGACCACGGTGATCGTCGTCCCGATCGTCTTCAAGGGAATGGCGTGGATCGCCCGGATGCAGTCCTGGACACAGCCGGTGTGGATCGTCGGCCTGGTCGCCCCCTTCGTCATCCTGGCTGTCGAATCACCCTCCTCCTTCCGGGAGTTCACCTCCTTCGGCGGTACCCACGGGGTAGGTTCGGGCTTCACCCTGCTGGGCTTCGGCCTCGGCACCGGCGTCGCCCTGTCGCTGATCGCGCAGATCGGCGAGCAGGCCGACTACCTGCGCTTCATGCCGGCCCGGACGCCCGCCAACGCCCGGCGCTGGGACCTCGCCGTGCTCGCCGCCGGCCCGGGCTGGGTGGTGATCGGCGCCCTGAAGCAACTGGGCGGCGCACTGCTGGCGTTCGCGGCGCTCGGCGCCGTCGGCGAGGCCAAGGCGCTGGAGCCGATCGCCCCGTACGTGGAGTCGTTGCGTCCCTGGCTGGGCGGCGCCGCCCTGCCGCTGGCCGGGCTCTTCGTGGTGGTCTCCCAGATCAAGATCAACTCGACCAACGCCTACTCGGGCTCGCTCTCCTGGTCGAACTTCTTCTCCCGGATCACCCACCGCCACCCCGGCCGGGTCTGGTACATCTTCCTCAACTGCGGTGTCGCACTGCTGCTGATGGAACTCGACATGTTCAGCGCGCTCGGCTCCCTGCTCGGCTTCTACTCCAACGTCGCCATCGCCTGGATCGGCGCCGTCACCGCCGACCTGGTGATCAACAAGCCGCTGGGCCTGAGCCCGAAGCACATCGAGTTCAAGCGCGCCCACCTGCACCCCGTCAACCCGGCCGGGTTCGGCGCCATGTGCGTGGCCGCCGCCGTCTCCATCGCCGCCTTCTTCGGGCTGTTCGGCACCTACGCCGAGGCGTTCAGCCCGTTCATCGCCCTCGCGCTGGCCATGGCGCTCTGCCCGCTCATCGCCTGGGCCACCAAGGGGCGCTACTACCTCGCCCGGCCCAACCCCGAAGCGGGGATGACCGATTCGACCGAGACCCGGCAGTGCGTGGTCTGCGAGGGCCACTACGAGATCCCCGACACCGCCTCCTGCCCCTTCCACAGCGGGACGATCTGCTCCCTCTGCTGCAGCCTCGACGCCGACTGCCACGACGTCTGCACCCGGCCCGCCGCCGGACCGGTCCCCCTGGGCCTGCCGGCCGTGCGGGGTTAGCCGTTCTCCACCTGCCGGGACGACAGCTCCCGCAGCAGGGCGAACGCCGGTCCGTCGACCGAGTGCTGGGTGTCGGTCAGCACCACGACGCCGGTGCCGCGCTCCGGGGCGAGGCCGACGAAGGAGGAGAAGCCGCCCGTGCCGCCGTTGTGCCAGAGCTCGGTGCCGCCGCCCAGCTTGGCGTGCAGGTCCTGGCCGAACCAGCCGAGATGGGCCCGGGCGAACGGGGTCAGCGGGTGGCGGACGCTCCGGGTGAGGGCGATCGCCTCGGGCAGGGCGCCGCTCTCCGGTGCGAGCTGGGCCCCGAGGAAGGAGGCCAGCTCCCCGGCGGTGGCGCGCAGCGCCCCCGCCCCGGCCAGCGCGGCCAGGTCCCAGGCCGGGACGGGACGGCGGCGGCGGTCGTGGCCCTGGGTCTGAGGCCGTTCGGTGACCACCCGCACCCCGGGCAGGCCCAGCGGCCCGGTCACCAGGCGGGCCAGCATCGACTCGTAGTCGGTTCCGGTGTGCCGGGCCAGCGCCAGACCGAGCAGTCCGGCGCCGAGGTTGGAGTAGCGGTGGCGCTTGCCGGGCACCGCGCCCAGCCGGGTCCTGGCCAGGGTGCCGAGGAGCACCGGCTCGGTCAGTCCGGCGTACGGGTCGGGCGTGGAGGGGCGGAGCAGCGCGCGCAGCATCATGCCGTGCGGCAGGCGCGGCAGGCCGGAGGTGTGCTGGGCCAGCTGACCGAGCGTCACCGCGACCCCGTCCCGGTGCAAGTGGCCCGCCTCCGGGAGGAGTTCGGCCAGCGGCTGGTCGAGCCGGAGCTCACCGTCCACCACCAGGGCCGCCAGTGCCAGCGCGGTGAACAGCTTGGTCACCGAGCCGATCTCGAAGACGTCGTCGACCCCCACCGCCCCGGCGGCCCGGACCTCCACCGCCCCGCCGGCCAGCGCGGCCACCACCACTCCGACCCGTTCCCGCGCCAGTCCGTCCGCCGTCCGCTGCGCCGCCGCGCCGAGGTCATCCGCCATGCCGACACCCTAACCACAGCCCGGAACTCCGGCGCAGGCTCCCCCGTTGGGGCGGAAAGGAGGGATGCGTACGATGCGTACGAGGCAGCAGGACCGGGAGGCGCCGGGGCCGGAGCAGCCGTGGAACGAGATCGTTCCCGGGCTCTGGATGGGCGGTCACGTCTGGACCGACCGAACCGGGGAGTTACATCTCGCGGTGGTCGGTGGCGAGTTCGACCTGGTGGCGAGCCTGTACCGCAGCCCGGGGCACGGCCCCGCCCCGGGGGTGGAGCACCTGGTGGCCGAGATGCCGGACGCCCGGCTGACGGGTGCTCAGCTGCGGGCGGCGGAGCGCCTCGCGGCCTCGGTGACGGGCGCCGTCCGGAGCGGCCGCACCGTGCTGGTGCGGTGCCACTCCGGCTACAACCGCTCGGGGCTGGTGACCGCGCAGGCCCTGGTGGGGCTGGGCCACCGGGTGCCCGACGCGATCGACCTGATCCGGCGGCGGCGTTCGCCCTGGGCGCTGAACAACGAGGTGTTCGTGCAGTACCTCACCACCGGCCTGGGGGTGTCCGCACTGCTCAGCGAACTCGATGCCATCGCCTGAACTCCCTTCGCCACCTCGGCGGTCAGCGCCGTCCGAGCACCTCGGCGAGCCGGCTGACGCCGTCCGCGCCGTGCCCGAGGGCGATGGTGCGGCGGGTGAGCCCCTCGGCGGCGCGCATCACTCCGGAGTCGATGCCGTGCGCCTCGGCGGTGTGCACCACGTGCGCCATGGTGGAGACGCCGGAGGTGAGCGGGTTGATCGCGCCGGAGTAGCTCCCGCTGTCGAAGTCCTCGGCGAACTCCGCGAACAGCGGCGGCAGGATGGCCCCGATGCCCTGGGCGAACGGCGCCAGCTCCCGTCCGCTGATGCCCTCCGCCTTGGCCAGCGCCAACGCGTGCACGTAGCCGGCCATCGCGGTCCAGAAGATGTCCAGCAGGGCGATGTCGAAGCCCGCCGCCCGACCGATGGACTCGCCGAGGTGGGTGTGGGTGCCACCGAGCACCGCCAGGACCGGCGCGTAGCGCTCGTACAGGGCGGCCGGTCCGCTGTGGATGAAGACCGCCTCCGGGCCGCCGATGCTCGGGGCCGGGGTCATGATGGCGCCGTCCAGGTAGTCGATGCCGTGCCCGGCCGCCCAGGCGCCGGTGTCGCGGGCGCGGTCCGGGGAGTCGGCGGTGAGGTTGACCAGGGTGCGGCCCTTGAGCGCGGCCTCGACCTCGGGGCGGCGCAGCACCGCGTCCGAGGCGTCGTAGTTGACCAGGCAGACGACGGTCAACTCGCTCGCCGCCACCGCCTCTTCGGCCGTCGCCGCACTCGCGGCCCCGGACGCGAGCAGCTCGGCGTCGCGGCCGGGGGTGCGGTTCCAGACGGTGGTGCGGACGCCCGCCGCCAGGAAGGCGGCGGCCAGGGCGCGGCCCATCGGGCCGAGGCCGAGCACGGTGACGGACGGGAAGGCGTGGTTGGTGGACATACGGCGTCTCCTGTAGACATGGTGGTGGACAACGAAGAACCTCGGGGGAAGAGATGACGCGCAGTCAGGCCGTGGACCCGAACGTGTGCGGGGTCACCGCCGCGATCGCCGTGATCGACGGCAAGTGGAAGACGTCCCTGCTCTGGCTGCTGGAGGCCGGCCCGCACCGCCCCGCCGAAATCCGCCGACGGCTGCCCGGCCTGAGCGAGAAGGTCCTCACCCAGGCGCTGCGCGAGATGGAGGCCGACGGCCTGGTGCACCGCGAGGTGCACGACGTGCTGCCGCTGAAGACGGTCTACTCCCTCACCGACTTCGGCCGGCGCCTCTCGGTCGCCCTCGGCCCGGTCTCCGACCTGGGCCACGAGCGCCTCGACCTGCTGGCCGCCGAAGCGGCGGCCGAACGTCCGGCCTCCTGACCCGCTGTCATCTCCCCTCTGCCCACAAGTCTGCGCGCCCCGCCCCGCCCTGCCCAGTACGCACAATTAAGTGGGTACTCCCGGCGCCGGCTCGGCCCCCGCCACGGCGGACGGACCGGGCTACGGGCGGCGGGCGACGGTGACGATCTCGCGGCTGTCGGGGGTGATCGGGCCGCGGTGCCAGTCGCCGTAGTGGGCCTCGACCTGGAGGCCGGCGACGGCGAGGAAGGCGTCGAGGGCGGGGACGTCGAGGAAGCGGAGGCTCGCGCGGTCGGTGCGGACGACCCGTCCGGCCTCGGCGGTGGTCTCGGTGAAGGTGACCACGTCGCCGGTGACGGACTCGACGCGGTGCTCCACCCGGAGGCTGCGGCCGGTGGCGGTGGTGAGCTCGGAGGCGTTGGCGGGGTTCCAGGCCTCCCAGGCGCGGGCCCGGGGGTGGCGGGTCTCGAAGACGAAGCGGCCGCCCGGGCGCAGGGCGGTCCGGACGGCGGCCAGCGAGGCGGTCACCTCCTGGTCGGTGACCAGGCACTGGAAGGCGTGGCCGGTCATGGTGGCGAGGTCGAACTCGGCGTCCCAGGCCGACTGCGCCGCCGTCCCCTCGACCCATTCCACGTCGGTGCGGCGGCGGGCCCGCGCCAGCGAGGCCCGGTCCGGGTCGATCCCGGCGAGCCGACCGGTGTGGCCGCGTTCGCGGGCGCGGTGGAGCATCTGCCCCGTCCCGCACCCGACGTCCAGGACGGAGGGTGCGGCCGCCACCAGGCCGTCGTAGAAGGCGTCACCCGGCCAGTGGTCCGGGTCCCAGGGGTTCAGCTGGTCGTAGAGCGCGGCCGCTTCGGCGTCGGTGAACATCGCGTCAGTATCGTCGGCCGACCACCGCGTCCCAAGTGATTTTCCGTCCTCCACAAGGGTGTTGAGGGCCCGGCATGCGGAAGGGCCCGCACCGCGTCGCGACGGTGCGGGCCCTGGCTCACGCCACTCAGGCGACGGTGACCACGATCTTGCCGCGGGTGTGGCCCTCGGCGTTCAGCCGCTGGGCCTCGGCCGCCCGCTCCAGCGGGAAGGTGGCGGCCACCTCGACGGTGAGCAGGCCCTTGTCCGCCAGCTCGGCGAGCTCGGTCAGCCCGGCCGTGTCGGGGCGGACGAAGACGTACCGGCCGCCCAGGGCCAGCACCGCGCCGTCGGCGATGGAGGCCAGCCGGCCGCCCTCGGCCAGC
Organism: Kitasatospora sp. NPDC001664; assembly: GCF_053596675.1. Lineage (NCBI taxonomy): Bacteria > Bacillati > Actinomycetota > Actinomycetes > Kitasatosporales > Streptomycetaceae > Kitasatospora > Kitasatospora sp. NPDC001664. The sequence continues at coordinate 380,441 of NZ_JBSFGS010000002.1, read as the reverse complement.
AGCGACGGGGAGACGGTCAGGGCGTCACCGCCGACCAGGTCGAGCACGGCGTCCACGCCCTGCGGGGCGAGCGCGCGGACCCGCTCGGCCAGGCCCTCGCCGTAGGCGACCGGCTCGGCGCCGAGGCCGCGCAGGAACTCGTGGTTGCGCTCGCTGGCGGTGCCGATCACGTTGGCGCCCAGGGCGACCGCGATCTGGACGGCGAGCGAGCCGACGCCACCGGCGGCGGCATGCACCAGGACGGTCTCGCCGGCCCGGACGGCCAGCGCCTGGGTCAGCGCCTGGTGCGCGGTGAGCCCGGCCAGCGGCAGACCGGCCGCCTGCTCGAAGCTCAGCGCGGCGGGCTTGTGCGCCAGCGTCCGGACCGGGGCGGCCACGTACTCCGCGAAGGTGCCGCGGCTGACCATGTCCTCCCGCACGTACCCCATCACCTCGTCGCCGACGGCGTACTCGGTCACCCCGACGCCGACCTGCTCGACCACACCGGCCACGTCCCAGCCCGGAATGACCGGGAAGACCGCGTCCAGGAACCCGTCGAGGTAGCCGGCCTGGATCTTCCAGTCCACCGGGTTCACCGCGGCGGCGCGGACCTTGACGAGCACCGCGTCCGGGCCGACCTTCGGCGTCGGGACCTCGCCGTACTCGAGGACGTCGGCTCCGCCGTAGGCACGGTAGGTGATGGCCTTCATGGTGACACTCCTGTGCATAAAGATTTGAGGCACTAGATGTTTCAGCTCCTCAAGTACTTCACCGACCGTAGACCTAAATGGTTGAGAGTGTCAAGTAACTGCCGCCCCTACCGCCGCGCCCGTCAGCGGTAGAGGTCGGGGACGTCGGTGGGGTCGAGGGCGCGGACGGCGGAGCTCCAGGCCTCGGCCAGGGCGGTTTCGAGGGCACCGTCCCGGTCGGGGTGGAGGGGGGTGCCGAAGTGGACGTGGACGCGGGGGCGGCGCAGCGGGGCGGTGACCCAGCCGGCGAGCTGTTTGGCGGTGCCGCCGGAGGCGACGCGGCGGGCACCGGCGTGGCCGATCGGGAGCAGGCGGGCGCCGGTGGCCTCGGCGAGGCGGACCGCGCCGGACTTCAGCGGGCGCGGCGGCCGGTCGGCCGAGGCCCGGTAGCGGGGCAGGCCGCCCTCGGGGTAGAGCAGTACGCAGCGTCCGGCTGCCAGCGCCGCCCCGGCGGCGACCAGCGCGTCCCCCGCGCGGGCGGTGCCCCGGTGGACCGGGACGTGGCCCTCCCTGACGAGGGCCCGGCCCAGGACCGGGACCTTCCAGAGCCCGGCGGTGGCCAGCACCACCGGCCGTACGCCCAGCCGCCCCAGCACACCGAGCATCAGCACCGGGTCGGCGAGCGAGGTGTGATTGGCCGTCAGGATGAGGCCGCGCCCGCCGCCCTCCGCGAGCTGCTCGGCACCGCTGACGGTGATCCGCCCCAGTGCCGGGAGCAGTGCCCCGGCCGCCCCCGTGAGCATCCCGCCGGCGGGCCGGGCCCTGTGATCGTTCATGCGGCCCACGGTAGCGCGGCGGAGCGACACCGCCCGGCAGCCCGGCGGGTGCGCACCTCCCGGGAGGCGGCGCGGTTCAGCGTGCGACCACGGACCCGGCGCCCGGCTGCCCGTACCAGAACTGCGCCAGCGCGCCCTCCTTGTAGGGCGCCGGGCTGACGCTCAGTTCGCCGGAGAACGGGCGGTCGAGCACCAGGGTGAGCAGCAGGCTGAAGCCCACCAGCGCGGCCACCGTACCGACGAAGAGGAGCTGCATCCGCCGGCTGCGGACGCCGTAGAGGAAGGTCAGCGGGATGATCACCAGCGCCCCGCCGAAGACCAGCACCTGGAGCAGCAGCGGGAGTTGCTGGGTGGCCATGGTGATCCTGGCCCGGCGCTGGGCGACCACCTCGTTGAGGTTGCCGGCCGCCAGCTCGTAGAAGGTCTGCTGGGTCTCGGTCTGCGGCTCGTAGGACTGGAGCGCGTCGTAGACCGCGTCCAGACTCCGGGCCGTGGACTCGTAGTTGGGCTCGCCCTCGCGCATCAGCGGCCACTGCACGTCCACCACCGCGTGCAGGTAGCCGCTCATCGCGGCGTTCACCCGGTCCTGCTCCTGCGGGGGAAGGGCGCGGACGTTGCGCACCAGCGAGGCGGCGGCGGTGGACTCGGAGGCGACGATGGAGTTGGTGGTCTCCAGCTGGGTCCAGAGGGTGACGATGACGAACGCCAGGATGATGCCGTAGATCGCGCCGAACATGCCGAGCACCACACCGACCATCTCGTTGTGCTCACCGTGCACGGTCTGCGGGAAGCGGCGCCTGGTCAGCAGCGCGCCCGCCACGGCCAGCAGGACGATCCCGCCGACCACCACCAGGCTCAACGCCGCGGTGTCCAGCCCGTTCAGCAGCCACAGCTCCACGGCGGCACCCCTCTCCCGGTCCTCGTCCCCGGGGGAGCGTAGGCCATCCGGCACGCGCCCCTGGGCGCCGCTCACCCGTACGGATGAAGCGTTTACTCCCCCGGGCGGGAACGCGGCAGTGGGCCGCCTCCGCGCTGCGCGGGGACGGCCCACCGGGTCGGACGACGGCCCCCGGCTGCGGGGCTGGGCATCCGTCAGATCTTCACGGGCTGGACGGGGGCCTCCGGCCGGGCCGGCTGCTCGACCTCGGGCGCCGCGGCGCTGCCCTGCATCCGGTCGGCGAGCTTGAGCCAGATCACGCCGACGATGATGACGGCCAGCCAGACGCCCTGCACCACGGTGAGGTGCTCGTCGAAGACCACCGGCCCGAGCAGGGCGGCGCCGACCGAACCGATGCCGGCCCAGACCGCGTAGCCGATGCTGACGTCGATGGTGCGCAGCGCGGCGCTCAGCGCCCAGAGGGTCAGCAGGAAGAACACCACCGCGACCAGCGACCACCAGAGCTTGGTGAAGCCGTCACTGCCGCCGACCGAGAGCGCGTAGCCGACCTCGAACGCGCCGGCGAGGAGTAGCATCAGCCACGAGTTGGCCGATCCGGAAGTGGAGCTGGTGTTGGACATGTGCGCGGTCCCTTCTTGGTGGATCGGAGTGGGGTGCGGGGGCTCAGACGCCGCTGAGCTGGAGGCCGACCACGCCGGCGATGATGACGAGGATGCCGAGCGCCTTCTGCCAGCTGAGCTTCTGGCCGAACAGCGCGGCGCCCAGCAGGGTGATGCCGATGCCGGAGACGGAGGTCCAGATGGCGTAGCCGACACCGACGTTGAAGGTCTGCAGTGCCTTGCTGAGGAAGTAGGTGCCGATCGCGCCGCTGATCAGGGTGGCGGCGGTCCACGGGCGGTTCTTGAAGCCTTCGGCCTTGCCGGCCGCGATGGCCACCGCGATCTCGAAGATGACCGCGATGCCGAGGTAGAGCCACTGCATGGCTGATGCCCTTTCGCTGCTGGGGAGTTGGGGTCGAACCGGTGGCGCGGGGTGGAGCACGGGCGGAGACGGGGATCGGGTGCCGGTCAGCAGCCGTCGATGCCGCAGGCCGCTCCGCTCGCGACGGCCTGCTCGGCCTGGACGTCGAGCACGGCCTTGCGGATCTGGGCCGCCGTGGCGACGCCCTCGATCCGGTGGCGCTCGCCGATGATCAGGGTGGGGGCGACGGAGATGCGGTACGCCTCGGCGGTCCGCAGCGCCTCCCGGTGGGTCTCGGTGTAGCTTCCCTCGGCCAGGGCTCGGTTGAACTCCTCTGCGTCCAGGCCGAGTTCGGCGGCGATGTCGGCGAGCACCTCGGTCCGGCCGATGTCCCGGTTCTCCTGGAAGAAGGCCCGGAGGAGGCGCGGGGTGTACTCGGCCGCCCGGCCGTGCTCGGCGGCGTACTGGTAGCCCTCGAAGGCCAGCCGGGTGTACGGCTGCGGCGAGACGGTGGGCAGCGTGATGTCCACGCCCATCCGACGGGCCATCGGGTAGACGGACCTGGCCCAGACGGCCGGCAGGTAGGCGTCCTCGGGGCGCAGCGTCGGGGTGGGGTGGGGCCGCAGCTCGAAGGGCATCCACTCGATCTCGACGTCGAGGTCGTGGGTGGCCTCGTGCAGCGGGCCCTCGGCCAGCATGCAGAACGGACAGACGTAGTCGGACCAGACCTTGATCCGGACCTTCTCGGCCGCGGGTTCGTTCTCCAGCTCGTTCACGGTCGCTCCCGGTCGGCGGTGCGGGTGGTGGTGCGGTCGGCGGCGCTGAGGTCGGTGCGATCCACACGGAGGAAGTCCTCGAAGGGCTCGGTGTCACCCGAGGTGCGCAGCGAGGTGACGCGCAGCGGCCAGCTCTCCGGGTCGTCCGCGAAGATCGAGTACGAGCCGGTGTAGTCGAAGCCGTACCGGGCGGCGGTCAGGCGGTCGACGGCGTGCACGATGTGGGACACGTTGAAGTAGAGCGAGGCCATGTAGCAGAGGGCGCAGGGTTCGCCGGAAGCGATCAGCGTGGCCCCTGCGGTGGCGTGCAGCCCGTAGGTGGCGGCCGCCTGGCGCAGTGCCACCACCTCGGCGTGCGCGGTGGGGTCGTTGTCCTCCCGCACCCGGTTGAAGCCGGTGCCGAGGATGCGGCCGTGGTTGACGACGACCCCGGAGAACGGAATGCCGCCCCTGGCCACGTGTTCGCGACTGATCCGGACCGCCTCGCGGACGTACTCGGTCAGCTCGCTCTCCGAGATCTCGGAGTGACGCATGCTTCCCCCTGGTCATAGCCGAAGCACTTGCATGTATATGCATCTTCATCTCTCGCACAGGGCCCCATGACTGGGGCCTGGCGATGAATAAAGCTTGCATGAGCAAGCATCTGACTGTCAAGCACCGAGCTCAGGCGGCCCGGAGGACGTCCTCGGAGGCCTCGGCGACGGGGGCGGCGGCGAGCCTGCTGTAGGCGAAGGCAGCAGCCACCAGCGTCATGTGGTGGTGCCAGCCCGGATAGGAACGCCCTTCGAAGTCCCTTAGCCCGAAGCCCCGTTGGAGCTGGGCGAGGGTCTCCTCGGCCGCCGGCCGGCGCTCCGCGTAGGCCAGCAGCTCTCCGGCCGGACGGGTCACCATGTTGGTGATCCACAGCCGGTCCTGCTCCTTGGCGCGCAGCGCGGGCTGGGCGAACACGCGGTGCAGCCGGGCCCGGCCGGCGGCCGCGGTGACTCCGGGCACCTGCACCAGACCGCCCCGCTCCCCCACCCGCCCCGGCGCGGCCGGATCGCCTCCGCCGCAGTCGGCGAGGATCCGCACCGCGGGCATCACGGCCCGTCCGGAATTGCAGGCGCGGACGTCCAGCGGGGCCAGCGGGAATCCGTCCGGAATCGCCAGCAGGAATTCCAGACCGCGCCGGTTCAGCCCTTCCGCGATCGGGGCCGGATCCAGGTATCCGTCGAGGTCCACCACCAGCGGCACGGCCGCGTGGCGCGAGCGGCCCACCGTCAGGTCGACCAGCCGCAGGACCTCCTCCTCGGTGGTGGCCGTGACCGCGAACGGGATCCGGGCCTGCTCGCGCAGCGCGCCGCCCGTCCAGGACTCGGGGAGCAGCAGCCGCCAGCCGACCGGGAGGTCTCCCGCGTCGGTGGACATGAAGACGGCCGTGCCCACCTGGCAGTTGACGGTGCGTCCGGCGCCGGGGACGAAGCGGCGGTGAACGCCGCAGGACTTGTCCCCGCGCTTGGGCAGGACCACCGGGGTGACCGTCCAGGCCCGCGGACTGGCCCGGTCCTCGGTCCACTGTCTCAGCCGGTCGAGGACCGGCTCCCAGCCCCAGGGGCTCTCGTTGACGAACTGGTGCAGCGCCTGCGCCGCCGTGGGCGAGTCACTGGCCAGCTCGGCCAGGCGGCGCACCGACTTCTTGCCGGAGGTGCCGAGCAGGCCGTACACATACGCGTGTGCCCACCTGCGCTGGTCGGATCTGCGGAAGTGGGCGAACAGTTGGTCCGAGAACTGGGCGACGGGATCCCGCCTGCTCATGTCGTTGGTCCCTCCCGTGGCTGCTCAAACGCGGCGTCAATTCGGGCTTCCCTCACAGTAAAGAACGTCCGCGCCGTTTTCCACCGGCGGAAAGTAGTGCCACCACTCCGTCAAATCCGAATGCCCGGAAGCACCCCTTCCCGATGTTGTCCGGGGGCTGCTCCGTCAGTACGCGGGCCGGAAAACCGACCGCCCGACCCAGAAACTTGCATGAGCATGTATCATTCCCGGGAGACCGCAGCAACCCCAGAGGAGGCACCATGGCGAACTCTCCACCCGTGTCCCTACCCACCTCCGACCACGCGGTGTGGAACCGCGTGCTCACGCTGCACTCCTACGTGGAGCGCGAGTTGGCCCTGGCCCTGCAGCGCAGGCACGGGATAGGACTGTCCGAGTACCGCTCCCTGGAGCACCTCCAGCACTCCGCGACCAGTGAGCTGCGCATGCAGGACCTGGCCGACAAGGTCGGCCTCGGCCAGTCCTCGGTGACCCGCCTGGTGGGCCGCCTGGAGACGGCCGGCTTCGCCTTCAAGGACCTGTGCCCGTCGGACAAGCGGGGCGTCTACGCCGTCATCACCGACGAGGGCCGCCAGCGCTACCAGGCGGCCAGGGCCACCTACGCGGAGGTGCTCTCCTCCGCGCTCAACACCTTCACCGCCGACCCCGCCCTGGGCCCCACGGTCCAGGCACTGCGCGCGGCCCAGGGCTGACCGCCCGGCCTCGCGCCCGACCCCGAACGCCTCGGCGTTCGGGGTCATTTTTATTTGCACAAGCAAGTTGAGTGGTCCGCATCACAACCACTTCGCCAAGTGGATGCTTGACCAAGCATGTACCTGCTCGGCTAACTTTTCTCTCGACAGCGCACGATTCGAACAGCCGAACGGCACCCCGACTGCCCCAGGCTGCGACCGCGAGGAATCCCGCCGTGCCATCGTCCCGCCTCGCCGAGACCGTCGCCTCCCACGGCCGCACTCGGCCCCACCAGATCGCACTCCACCACCACGATCAGGCCGTCACCTACGGTCAACTGCTCACTCTCACAGAGGAGTTGAGCAGGAAACTGGCACAGCTGGCGCTGCCGGAAGGCAGCACCGTCTGCGTGCCGGCCCACAAGACGCCGCGCACCGTCGCCCTTCTGCTGGCCCTGGCCGGCCGGGGGCACGTCGCCCTGGCCCCCTCGCCCGACCTCGGCCGCGAGGTGCTCGACCGCCTCGCCCGGCAGGCCCGGGCGGTGCGGGTGCTCACCGCGGAGGAGAACGGCGCCCTCGCCGCCGCCCCGGTCGCGGCGGACGAGCTGGAGGCCGAGGGCTTCGCGGTGGCGGACCCGGCCCGGACCAGGCTGCTGCTGACCACCTCCGGCTCCACCGGCACGCCGAAGATCGTGCCGATCGAGCAGGACGGCTTCGAGGCCTTCGCCGACTGGGCCACCGAGGAGTTCGGGCTCTCCGCCCACGACACCGCCCTGTCCTACGCCCCGCTCAACTTCGACCTCGCCCTGCTGGACGTCTGGGCCTTCCTCCGGCTGGGCGCCACCGTGGTCCTGGTCGACCGTCAACGGTCCACCGACGGCGAGCAGTTGGCCCACCTGGTGGCCCGGCACGGCGTCAGCTTCCTCCAGGGCGTCCCGATGATGTACCGGCTGATGCTCGAGCGGGCCGGGGTCTTCCGCACCGTCCGGCACGCCGTCTTCACCGGCGACCGGATGCCGGCCGAACTGCTCGGCCGCACCGCACCGGCCTTCCCCCGGGCGGCGTTCCACAACGTGTTCGGGTGCACGGAGACCAACGACTCCTTCATCCACCGGCTGGACCTCGCCGACCTGTCCGGCCCGATGCCGATCGGCCGGCCGATCCGCGGCACCGACGCCCTGGTCCTGGACCCGGACGGCCGGCGGATCGCCGGCCCCGGGAGCGGCGAGCTGCTGGTCAGCACACCGTTCCAGACCACCGGTTACCTGCGCCGGGAGCTGAACGCGGCGGCCTTCACCGAGCTCGACGGCAAGGTCTTCTACCGCACCGGCGACATCGTCAGCCGGGCCCCGGACGGCCGTCACTTCCTGGAGGGGCGCGCGGACTGGCACGTCAAGGTCCGCGGCATCCGCACCAACCTCCAGGAGGTGGAGAACGTCATCGCCGCCCACCCGGACGTCGCCGAGGCGGTGGTGGTCCCGCTGCCCGACCCGGAGGCCGGGGTCCGCCTGCACGCCCACGTCACCCACCGGCCGGGGACCCCGCTCACCGGTCTGCGGCTGCGCACCCACCTGGGCCGCCACCTTCCGCGCCACGCCATCCCCAGCTCCGTGCACGTCACCGGCACCGCCCTGCCCCGCACCTCGACGGGCAAGCCCGACCGCAACCTCATCAAGCAGAACCGCCTGAAGGAGAGCGACACATGAGCAGCAGCACCGAGATCGCCGACGAGGTCCGCACCTACGTCGCGGCCGAGTTCCTGGCCGGCGAGGACGCCTCGGACCTGACGGGCGACTACGACCTGATCGAGTCCGGCGTGCTCCACAGCCTGGGCCTGGTGCGCCTGCTGTCGCACTTCACCGAGGCCTACCGACTCCCCGTCGACGACCTGGACTTCACCCCCGACGACTTCCGGACCATCGACTCCATGGTGGCGCTGATCCTCGAGCACAGCCCCGCCACCGTCTGACGCACCCTCCGTTCCACCGCGTCACCGTTCCACCGGCACCCCACCACCCACACGGAACACCTTCCGCGTTTCGCATAGGAGAGACAGACATGTTCGTTCGCAGCCTCGATGACGTCGCCCCGGTCGAGTGGGGCAACGGCACCAGCCACCGCCTGCTCACCAAGTCCGACGGCATGGGCTTCGCCGTCGCGGACACCCTGGTGCGCAAGGGCACCTCCAGTGCGCTGCAGTACCGCAACCACCTGGAGGCCTGCTACTGCGTCGGCGGCTCCGGCGAGGTCGTGGAGAAGGACGGCACCCGTCACAAGATCACCAAGGGCACCATCTACGTCCTGGACCAGCACGACCCGCACTACCTGATCGCCTCGGACGACGAGGACCTGCTGCTGGTCTCGATCTTCAACCCGCCGATCGTCGGCACCGAGAAGCACACCCTCTCCGAGGACGGGTTCTCGCAGTACTGATCCGCCCCGCACCCGGGCCCGCCGCACCCCCTGGCGGCGGGCCCGACCCGAGCGGCCGGCGGACCCGGCCCGCGCGCGACCCACCCGAGGAGCCTGACGTGACCGAGGACCTGTACCAGCTCACCGCGCCCTGGGCCGACCGGCTCAACGCCGACCTGGCGAGGTCGGACGCCGCCGGGGAGTTCCCGCGCGACAAGTGGGAGGTGCTCCGGGAGACCGGTCTGCTCCGCACCCACGTCGCCACCGAGTACGGCGGCGCCGGCCACGGCCTGACCGCCACCATGCGCGCCCTGGAGGGCCTCGGGTACGTCTCGCACGACGCCGGGCTCTCCTTCTCCGCCTCCACCCAGATCGTCTCGGTCGGAGTGCCCCTCCAACGCTTCGGAAGCCCGGAGCTGAAGGAGCAGCACCTGCCCCGGATCGCCTCCGGCGAGGCGGTCACCGCGCACGCCATCACCGAGAGCGGCGGCGGCTCGGACGCGACGAACCTGACCACCACCGCCCGCCGCGAGGGCGACCACTACGTGGTCGACGGCGGCAAGATGTTCATCACCAACGCGCCCGTCGCCGACCTCTTCCTGCTCTACGTCCGCACCGGCAGGCCCGGTCCGTTCGGCCTGACCACCCTGCTGGTGGAGGCCGGCACCCCCGGCCTGACGGTCGGTCCGGCGATGGACAAGATCGGTCTGCGCACCAGCCCCATCGGCACCCTCTCCTTCGAGGGCCTGCGGGTGCCGGTCCGTCAGCGGGTCGGCCAGGAGGGCACCGGCTTCCTGGTGCTGGACCACGTGATGAAGCGCGAGGTGCTGTTCGGCTTCTCGCTCACCCTGGGCGAGATGACCAGGCGGCTGGAGACCACCATCGCCTTCGCCAAGGAGCGTCACCAGTTCGGCCGGCCGATCGGCGACTACCAGGCCGTCTCGCACAAGATCGCCGACATGAAGATCCGGATCGAGACCGCCCGCAAGTGGCTGACCGACACCGGCGCCAAGGTGGAGCGCAACGAGGACTCCGCCCTCGACCTCGCCGCCACCAAGACCGTGGTCTCCGAGGCCAACCTGCAGACCGCGCTGGACGCGGTGCAGATCCACGGCGGCCGCGGCGTGCTCACCGAGTACGGCATCGAGCGCGACCTGCGCAACTCGATCGCCGGGACGATCTACTCCGGCACCTCCGAGATCCAGCGCAACCGGATCGCCACCCTTCTCGGGCTCTGAGAGGGCCCTCCGAGAGGAACTTCCCGTCATGACCGAGCAGTTGGACCACCTCATACTCCCCACCGCCTTCCTGGACCACCAGACCGAGGAGGTGCAGGCCTTCGTCGACCACGCCGTCAAGGACCGCTCCGCCGACCCGGTCACCAAGGCGGTCGAGCTCTACTACGCCGTCCGCGACGGCGTCTTCTACGAGGTCTACGGCGCCCCGCTGACCCCCGAGGGCCTGCGCGCCTCGAACACCGTCACCACCAGGTCCGGCTTCTGCATGCACAAGTCGGTGCTCTACGCCGCCGCCGTCCGGGCCGTCGGCATCCCCTCCCGGCTGCTCTACAGCGACGTGCGCAACCACCTCGCCTCGCCCCGGCTGCTGGAGCACATCGGCAGCGACGTGTTCTTCCACTCGCTCACCCAGGTGCACCTGGAGGGGAAGTGGGTCAAGGCCACTCCCGTCTTCAACAAGCTGCTCTGCAAGCTCTACGGCATGCAGCCGCTGGAGTTCGACGGCCGCACCGACAGCCTCTACCACCCGACCGCCGAGGGCGGCGGCTCGATGGAGTTCCTGACCGACCACGGCGCCTACGACGACCTGCCGTACGACTTCGTGCTGGCGAACATGCGCCGCAAGCACCCCAAGTTCCTGGACGACACCGGCACCGGCACCGTGTCCGGCGGACGGCTGGCCGACGAGGCCGCCGCCCCCACCCACTGAGGAGAGCGACGATGAGCAGCACTCCCCCGCCCGTCGACGGCTGGGACGCCTCCACCCGGATCGGCGTCGTCGTCCCGCACGCCGACGTCGGCCCGGAGGCCGAACTCCAGGCCCTCGCACCGGAGTCGGTGACCATCCACGGCTCCCGGATCCACTTCGCCGCGATGAGGGCCGGCGGCGAGATGGACGAGAAGATCCCGCACGACCCGATCCGCTCCTTCGTCCAGGCCCCCTATCTGGACCAGGCGGTCGAGCTGCTGGCCGCCTCCCCGCTGCACGCCCTCACCCTCGGGTTCACCTCCTCCTCGTACGCGCTCAAGGCCGCCGGCGAGCAGGAGCTCTACGAGCGGCTGCTGCCGGTCACCCGCGGACTGCCGCTCACCGGCACCACCAAGGCCGCCCGGGCCGCCTTCGACGCACTCGGCGCCCGGCGGATCGCGGTGGTGAACCCGCCCTGGTTCGACGACGCGCTCTCCACCCAAGGAGCCGACTACTTCCAGGAGTTCGGCTACCAGGTGATCCACCACGGCCCGTGCGGGCTGCCCTCGAACCAGAAGGCGATCACCCCGGAGAACCTCTCCGCCTGGATCCGCACCACCGTCGCCGCGCACCGCCCGGACGCCGTCCTGGTGGCCGGCAACGGCATCCGCGCGGTCGGCACCATCAGGCCCCTGGAGGAGGAGCTCGGCTTCCACGTCCTGACGGCCAACCAGGTCCTCATGTGGCACGCCCTGCACCTCGCCGACGCCGCCCACCTGGCCGCCGCCGTCACCGACTACGGCCACCTGTTCTCGGTCTCCCCGAAGGAGGGCGCGGCATGAGCCTGCTCGACGCCCAGTCCTACGAGGCGGTCTTCGGCACCCCCGAGGGCGACACCTACCGCGTCCCGCTGGTCTGCTGGCGCGAGGACGGCGAGCACCTGCACGGCCTGGCCCTGATCAAGGGTCACCTCCGCCGGGTCGACCGCCTCCCGCAGTTCCTCCGCTACGCCGACCGCACCGAGACCCGCACGGTCCCCCCGGTGACCGCCCCCGAGGTCGCCACGCTGGCGACGGTCCGCCCCCTCTCGGACGCCCAGCTGTCCTGACCCCCTCGCCCCCGCCCCCTCCCCGGGCGGGGGCGTCCGGCACAATCGGCGTCATGACGGGGAACGACATCCGAGCGGTTTTCGAGGCGGCCGGCTGCGAGGGCGCGCTGTGTGTCCTGGAGGTCGGCGGTGAGGGTGAGGTCGCGCTCGACGCCGAGGCGCCGGTGGTGGCGGCTTCGGTGAGCAAGGTGCAGATCGCGTTGGAGGTCGAGACCTGGTTCGCCGAGGGCCGGCTCGACCCGCGCGAGCGGGTGGTGCTGCGGGCCGGGGAGCGGACCGACGGGCCCACCGGGCTCTCGCTGCTGGCGGACGACGTCGAACTCTCCCTGCGGGACCTGGTGGTGCTGATGCTGACCGTCAGCGACAACCCCGCCACCGACGAGCTGCTCCGCCGGGTCGGCACCGCCTCCGTCAACGCCACCGCCGAACGGCTGGGCCTCGCCGGCACCGTGCTCGGCTCCGACCTGCGGACCATGCTCGACACCGTCGGCGAGGACCTCGGCCGGGCCGACTGGGCCGACCTCCAGCGCTGGTCCCCCACCGCCACTCCCCTACAGCACGCCGAGGCCGACCGGCTGCTGCTCGCCTCCCGCACCCTGGACCCGGCACGCTCCCCGCTGCGCACCACCCCGCGCGACATGGCCCGCCTGCTCGCCCTGATCTGGACCGACCGGGCCGGACCGCCCGCCGCCTGCGCCCGGGTCCGCTCGGTGATGGCCCGTCAACTCACCCGCCACCGCCTCGGCAGCGCCTTCCGCCCACCCACCCGGGTCGCCGCCAAGAGCGGCAGCCTCTTCGGCATCGTCCGCAACGAGGCCGGCGTGGTCACCCTCCCCGACGGCCGCCGCTACGCCGCCGCCGTCTTCACCCGCTCCGCCCCCGGCGCGGACGACGCCGCGATCAGCACCGCCATCGGCACCGCCGCGGCCCTCGCCGTGGCCGCCCTCGCCGGGAGCGGGTGACCGGACGGCGGTCCCGGCCTCCTACGGGGCGGGCCCGAGGGGTCCACCGAAGGTGCTGTCAGGAGCCGGGCGCGCGGAGGGAGGCGGAGAGAGCGCGGGCCTCGTGTTCGGTCATGCGGGGGGTCTCGTAGGGGACGGCGTTGACCCAGCGTTGGGTGAGGCGGGCGAGCCGCTCGCCGTAGCGTTCGGCGGTGAGCAGGTCGCCGCGGGAGCCGGCGCTCTCGGGGCCCTGGTCGGCGTGGCTCTGGCTCATCAGGCCGAGCCAGGAGCCGAGGCGGTTGAGGTCGTCGCGGCTACCGCCGCTCCAGTTGTTGCCGGGCATGTCGCCGACGCCGACCCACTGCATGCCCATCTGGGCGCCGAACACGGCGAGTTGTTCCAGGACGGTGAGCTTGTCGCCGCTCTGCGAGGCCGACATGGTGAAGGCCCCGGCCAGCTTGTCCTTCCAGGCCTGGGTGGTGAACGGGGTGAAGGCAGCCTCCATGAAGGCCTTGAACACCGCCGAGACGCTGCCCATCAGGGTCGGGGACCCGAAGACGATCGCGTCCGCCCGCTCCAGCAGGGCCATCACCTCCGGGTCGTACCAGCGGCCGGCGTTGACGTCCGCGGCGTGCAGCGGCACCAGGTGCACCTCCGCCCCCGGAACCGACCGGGCCCCGGCCGCCAGGTGTTCGGCCAGCACCTCGGTGTGTCCGTGGATGGAGTGGTACACCACCGCCAGGGTCACCGTGGGAGTGCCGTCCGGATCGTGCGAGGTCATCACAGCTGTTCACCGCTTCCGTTCGTCGGTCCTTCGCTCTCGCCGTCCATCACACCCCGTGGCTGACGGGCCATCAACGGCGATCTGCGGACCGCAGCGATCGGCCGCGGCGATCGGTCGGGGTAGCGTGGCTCCCGTGGACAGGATCGAGTTGGAAGCGTTCGTCGCCGTCGCCGAGGAGCTGCACTTCGGCCGGGCCGCCGCCCGGCTGCACCGGGGGCAGCCCACCGTCAGCGAGGCGGTCCGACGGCTGGAGGGGAGCCTGGGCGGGCGGCTGTTCCACCGCACCAGCCGCCGGGTCTCGCTGACCGAGCTCGGGGAGGCGATGCTGCCCGAGGCCCGGGCCACGCTGGCGCAGCTGCTCCGCTTCGAGCAGCGCGGACGCTCGCTGGCGGCGGGCGAGCGGGCCCACACCACTCTCGTGGTCGCGCACGCCGAGTACACCTGCCACCAACTCCTGTTGCGCTGCCTGCCGTTGCTGCGCGAGAGGTTCCCGGAGGTGACGATCGTGCCGGAGGTGATGTCCACCGCCGCCCAGGTCTCCGCCTTGCGGGCCGGGACGCTCGGGCTGGGCGTCGCGTGGGCGCTCGGCGAGGTCACCGGGGTCAGCGCCACCGCACTCTCCACGGAGCGGTTCGTGGCTCTGCTGCCCGTCACCCATCCCCTCGCCCGGCAGAGTGAGTTGAGCACCTCCGAGCTCTCCGCCAGCAGCCTGCTCACCTGGCCGCACCAGGTCAACAGCGGCCTCTGCGACCGCCTGCTGACCGCCTTCCGGATCGGCGGCGCCGACCTGCGCATCATCCGCACCGCCGACAGCGTGCACGCCATCGCGGCCCACGTGGCGGCCGGCACGGGCATCGGCATCACCGTCGAGTCGGCCTTGGACGTGACTCCGCCCGGGCTGCGGGCCGTACCGCTGACCGGGCCGTCGACCGCTGCCGAGCAGGTGGTGCTCACCGCGGCCGATCCCTCCGAAACCGCCCTCGCCCTGCGCGAGTTGCTGCTCCGGGAGGCGTCGGCGGGGTGACCCTCAGTGCCGGTGGTGGTTGTCCGGTTGGGACGGGTCGCCGGGGTGTTCCAGGCCGGGGACGAGGGTCAGGCGGGTGGCGCGGGTGTGGTCGAGCCAGCGGGCGAAGGTGAGGCGGCGGGCGGCTCCGTGGGGGTCGGCGGTGGGGGTGGTGGCGGGGCGGGAGCGCAGGCCCACCAGGGTGGCGGTCCAGCCGTCGGCGGTGACCTGGGTGCCGGGTGGGGCGGCGCGCAGGGCGGCGGCGAGGGCGGCCGGGAGGCTCTCCGGCGCGGCCTCGAACTCTCCGTCCGGGGTGGCCAGTTGCCAGAGCGGATCGACCGGCTGCGGAGGCGGTGGGGGCGGGGCGGGAACGGCGGAGGTGACGGCCGTGTAGACGGCGCGGACGGCGGCGCTGCCCTCGAAGGCGGCGGCCGTGATGGAGCCCAGCTCCACGGCGGCGCGCTGGTCCAGGCGGACGGGGCCGGGCTCGGCGAGGTCGAGGCCGCGCTCGGCGGCGACGGCGGCGCACAGCTCCTCGGTGAGCAGTACCTGGGCCACCCAGCGGGTGAGTTGGCGGTCCTCGGCGCTGCCGGGGGCGGGCAGGGCGGAGGAGCGCGGGCCGGAGCGCAGCGCCGCCAGGCGGCGGTCCAGCCCGGTGCGCGGGATCGGACGCCCGTCGAGCAGCCCCAGCACGGACGGGGCGCCGTGGGTGCCGTGGGTGCCGTGACCGCCGGCGGCGCCAGGGACGGCGGGGCCGTTCACGGGGACACCACCAACTCGACGGTCGGGGCGTACTGGCAGCGGCCGTACCACATCACCTTGATGACGGCCCAGAAGGTGCCCGGTGCGCTGCCGGTCGGGGCGTGGACGGTGAACGGGACCTCGGCCGTGGCACCGCCCGCGATGTGGAAGCCCCGCACCGGGTCGGGCAGCAGCTCCCAACTCCCCCAGGGGGAGACCAGTTGGAGCTCGCCGCGGATCTCGCCCCGGGTCCGGTTGGCCAGCCGCAGCACCAGCTCGGCCCGGCCGCCGGGCGCGACCCGCACCGTGTCCGCGGCGACGTCGACCGTGAGCCCGGTGTCCCGGCCCTCGGTGGCGGTGGTGCCCTTGGTCTGGGACCACTCCTCGGGCGCGGGCCCGGGCGAAGGCAGGTCGACACCGACGGCCACCGTGCAGACGTCCTCGACCAGTTGACCGTCGTGCTCGGTCCGGACCGCCACGAAGTACAGCCCGGGCGCGGCGTCGGCGGGCGGCGCGAGGGTGACCGGGAAGCGGACGTGGCCGGAGGCGGCGAGCCGGTAGGGGCGGCGGCGCGGGTTCACGCCCCATCCCTCGGGGGCGATCACCTCCGCGGTGCCCTCCACCTCGGCGTCCACCAGCTGGGAGGCGAGGACGGCGGAGAGCTCGACGGGGGCGCCGTCCGCCACGGGGACCAGGCCGGGCGTCAGGCCGACCGAGACCGGGAGGTACCCGAGCGGAGCGGGGCCCCGGTTGTGCAGCCAGTAGCGGGAGTGGACGGGCTGGGCCGTCTCCGCCGCCGGGCCGAGCAGCGCACCGCCGGGGGCCTCGGGCGCGGCCGGACGGGCCGTCAGGGTGACGATCCCGGCGCCGTCCAGTGCGAGCGGGAGCGCGACCGGGGCGAGCGGACGCTCCAGCAGGTCGGCCCGGTGCGGGTCGGCGAGGGTGAGCGCGCCGGAGAGGGTGGCCGCCCGGCCGAGGCCGGTGGACTCCACCAGGCGCAGCGTGACGCCGCTCGCCGGATCGGCGGGGGCGGCCGAGCCGTGCGCGTGCGGGTTCCCGGTCGGTTTGAGCGCGCTCAGCCGCACCTCCCGCTGCGGTTCGACCCGCAGCCAGGAGTGCTGGGCCGGCAGGGTACCCGGCCGGGCCGGGAGCACGGCCGGCAGCAGCGGGTGGTTGTACTCCTGCCCCTGGGAGGGCAGGTGCAGGGCCCGCCAGTCGCCCTCGCCGGAGACCAGGCTGTAGTCGAACTGGTGTGTCCAGTGCTGGAGTTGGAAGGAGGAGCCGTCCGGGGCGGTGCGCCGGGGCGGGTCGATCCAGACGCCCGAGGGCCAGCCGGTGCAGGAGCGCAGCAGGGAGAGGTGCAGGGCGCCGGTCGGGTCCACCGCGAAGCCGGGCATGCCGCGGTTGAGCAGGGCCACGGTGTGGTCGGTGAGCCGCTCGGCCTCGGGCAGCGGCCCGTCGGGGCTGACGGCATCGATCACCGCGCCGTCCAGCGGGACCGAGGCGGGGTCGGCCAGGATCAGGACGGGCAGCGCCCGCGGCCCGCGCAGGTCGGCGTTGGGCTGCCAGACCTCGCGCAGCGGCTTGTACGCCGGCACCCAGACCCGCCCGTGCTCGGCCAGGACGGCGCGGTGCGCGTCCCCGGCCGACGCCAGCAACTCCGCGGCCAGCGGGTTGACTTCGGGCCCGCCGAGGACGATCCGGACGTCGGGCAGGTTGGAGTCCACCTCCAGCCAGCCGTAGCGCGCCCAGTCGGCGCCGGCGGTGGTCGCGGTCACCCCGCAGCGGGCCAGCGCGACGACCAACTCCCGTGCCTCCCCCGCCCGTTCCAGCGAGGGGACGACCACCTCGGCCACCCCGATCGCCCGCTCGCCCAGCGCCGAGCCGTCCGGCGCGCTGAGCCGGACCCTGGCGGTGGAACCGAGGCCGAACCAGGTGTTGGCGGGGTTGTCGAGCGTCCAGGGCGCCTCGGCCACGTCCACGTCCGGCAGGGCGAAGCCACGGCCGATCACGGCGTCCGCCACCTCGCTGACCGGCAGGGCGCCGGGCAGCTCGACCGGGAAGCGGACCCGGAGCAGCCGGTCGGCGCCCCGGTGGTCCACGACCGTGGTGCGGAAGTCGATCCGGTCCTCCCCGGCCCAGAGGGTGACGGTCTGCCGGTGGGCCAGACCGTCCACTTCTCCGGTGACCACCAGGCGCTCCCCCAGCGGCCCGGTCTCCCGCCGCACCGCGGCGGGCCCGGCGGCGGAGCCGACCACCGGCCCCTTGGGCAGCAGGTGCCAGGGCCCCTCACCGAAGTCGGGGTGCTGCGGGTACTCCTGGTAGACCCTCAGCTCGTTGCCGACCCGCCCCTCCTGCAGCAGCTCGCGCCCGCACCGCAGGTCCAGGAGGCTGCTCAGGGCGCCGCCACGCGCCGGGTCGGCCGTCACCCGGTAGCGCGCGTTCGCGGCGGTCGTGCCCTCGGCCGCCGACCAGAGCGGCCGGGCGGAGGGGCCGGGGAGCAGCCGCCAGGAGCGCCACCCGAGCGCCGGGACCTGCTCGGCCCGGAACCACAGCTCGCCGTCCCGGACGGCGCTCGGCAGCTCCGCTCCCCCGTCCGGCGCCAGCAGCCGTCCGCCGGTCACGCCCTCCGGCAGCGGCACCCGCACCACGCCCGAGCGGTCGAAGGAGAGCGTGTTGGTGACCACCACCGCCAGCCCCTCCCCCCGGGTGTCGACCGCACCGGTGAGCGCGGCCAGGGCCGCGTCCCGCACGCCTACCGCCAGATCGTGCGCCTCCCGCCAGCCGCCGGCCAGGTCCAGGTAGACCTGATCGGACTCGGAGCCGGTGATGGCGTCGTGGTGCGCGCCGTACGCGAGGTGGCGCCAGACCTTGTCCAGGGCGGCGGCCGGGTAGCGGCCCAGGCCCTGGAGGGCGGCCAGGGTGGCGAGCTTCTCGGCGTCCACGGCGGCGGTCTCGCCGGCCCGTTGGGCCTGCTTGGTGTCGATGTAGGAGACGTCCTTGCCGGTGTAGACCGGGTTCATGTCCCGGCTCTGCGGGCTCAAGGCCCGTCCCGACGAGGCGAGTTCGGCACGGACGGCGTCCAGGAAGTCGCGCGGGGTGCCGCAGACGAAGCGCGGCCAGAGGTACTTGGCGGCCCAGGAGCGGTGGATCTCGGTGACCCACTTGTTGGGCGGGGTGTAGTCGGTGCCGACCGGAAGCAGCAGGTTCCTGGTCGCGCCGACGGGCTTGAGCTTGCGGTAGAGCCCGTACACCGCCGCCTCGGCGGCGGCCAGGTCCGGCGAGCTGTCCATCCACCAGCCGGCCGAGTAGTGGTGCGGCATGTAGTGGGTGAGCACGCCCCGGCCCGAGGGCGCGAGCCACTCGAACTCGCTGGGGAACTGCATCACCGTGGCGTCGTCCTTGGCCTCCCGGAAGTTCTTCTGGATCGGGCCCCACTGGTGGAAGGGCCCCCGCGCCCAGGCGCTGCCGGTGAGCCCGGCCTCGGCGAGCAGCCCGGGGAACTGCGGGTCGTGGCCGAAGACGTCCAACTGCCAGGCGGTGCGCGGGTCCCCGCCGAGGACGTCGCGCTGGTAGCCGATGCCGTAGAGGACGTTGCGGATGGTGGTCTCTGCGCCGGTGAGGTTGGTGTTGGGCTCGTTGTAGGTGCCGCCGACCAGCTCCACCCGGCCCTCGGCCGTCAACTGCCGCAGCTCGGCCCGGCGCTCGGGGTGGAGGTCGAAGTAGGGCTTGAGGTAGTCGACCTCGGCCAGCACGAAGCGGTAGTCCGGATCGCGCAGGGCCAGGTCGAGGTGGGCCTCCATCAGGGCGAAGCCGTTGCGCTCCCAGAGCGGCCGGGTGGTGGCGTCCCCGGCGAGCAGTTCCCAGGGGGAGGTGTAGGCGGCCTGGGTGTTCCACCAGACCGGGTCGTAGTGGAAGTGCGAGACCATGTACATGGTCCAGCCGGGCTCGGCGACCACCACGCTGGCGGCCGCCAGGGCGTCCCCGGCCCGTACGGTGACCGGGAGTTCGGTGCCCACCGGGTGGGCGGTGAGGTCGAGCGGGACCTCGACCGTCCCCGTGCCGGCCGCGGCGCCCTCGACCCCCGGCCCGGTCACGGTGACCACGGCGGGCGGCCCGTCCAGGGTGACCCGCAGGAGCTGGCGCGGGGCCTCGGCGGTGCCGGTGAACAGGTCGGTGGACTCGACGGCGGTGATGCTGACCGGCACGGGGCTGGTCCTCTCTCTCGTCACCTCGAACGCGGACGGGGCGTCAGGAGCCCCAGGCCTCGAACTCGTAGATCCGGGCGGCCGGGTCGGTGGTCTGGGTCGGCTTGCTCACCACCAGCCGGACGTACCGGGCGGTGAGGCTGACCGGGTGGGTGGTGGTGCCGGCGGTGTTCCCGGTGACCGTGACGGCGGTGGTCCAGGCGTCGGTGGTGGCGTTGCGGACCTGGACGGTGAAGTCGCGGGTGTTGTAGCTCGTGCTCTCGCCTCCCGCGCTCGCGTGCTTGACCACGAAGCTGGAGAGCGGCTTGGCCGCGCCGAGGTCCACCTCCAGCCACTTGGTGGAGGTGAGGGTGCACCACTTGTCGCCGTTCCCTCCCGAGACGCTGCCGTTGACGGCCTTGGCCGGGCCCTCGTTGGCGTTGCAGGTCCCCGAGGCGGTGGCGGGGCGGTTGAGGGCGAGGTTGGTCTGCGGGGTGGTGCCGCCCCAGGTGACCGTGGTGGTGGCGACGCCCGAGCGGCCGTACTCGGTCGAGACCGCCTCCACCTCCAGTGTGGTGGTGGTCTCGCTGCCGGCCCGGTCGAGCCGGGGCGCGAAGAGCGCGTCGTTCGGGGTCGCGCCGAGCAGGGTGCGGCTGCCGTCGGCGTTGCGGCGGTAGACCTCGTAGTGGTGCACGGGGGCGCCGCCCGAGGAGGCCGTCCAGGCCAGGCGGAGCGACTTCTGCGCGGCGGTCACGTCGGTGGAGCCGAGCACCGTCAGGCCCGAGGGCGCCGCGGGGGCGTCCACCGCGCCGTCGTGGACCGCGAGCTGACCCACCTTCACATCGTAGGAGGCGGCGCCGCCGGTGACCTGGAGGCCGAGCTGGGCGATGGTCCGTCCGGCGTACGCCGACAGGTCCAGGGTCTTGCGCTCCCAGCCGGTGCCGGTGGTGGCCCCGAGGTCGAGCGGGACGAAGGTGGTCGGTGCGTCGCTGAAGGCCACCGCGGCCTTGAGGTTGGAGGCCCCGGCGGCCGGGGTCTTCAGTACCACCGAGAGCTTGGTGTCGGCGGCCACCGGCAGACGGGTCTGGTAGAGCCGCAGGGTGTTGACGGCGTCCAGGGTGCCGGACAGGCGCAGCGAGGAGCCGCCCTCGTAGGCGTCGGTGAAGTCGACCGAGGGGGTGAGCCTGCTGCCGGAGGAGGAGACCAGCCAGCGGTAGGTGGGCGGGACGTCCTGGAGCGAGAGGTTGTTCCAGCCGGTCGGGCTCACCCGCGTCCCGGCCGAGTTCCAGAAGTCGCCCTGGCCGCCGTTGAAGGAGGTGACGAAGGGCTTGGCCGTCACCGGGGAGGACTCCGGCACGTAGGCGGCCAGGCCCTTCCAGGACGAGGAGGTGGTGGTGTTGGAGGGGTCCCCGTTGGCGCCGTCCCAGTACCGCGCCTCGCGGGCGTGCGAATCGGCCCGGGAGGACGAGGAGTTGTACGTCCACTCGGGGCGGTAGAGGCCGAGCGAGGTGGTGTGCGGCTGACCGGCCGGGAAGAGCGAGGCCCAGTCCACCGAGGTGTTGTAGCCGTTGGCCTCGGTGTCGATGCCGGAGTAGAGCTCGAACTCGTTGCGGCCGAGCGAACGGGCCAGGTTCTTCGAGGAGTTGAGCCCGGAGGAGCTCCAGTTGAAGTTCAGGAACATCGAGTCGGAGGTGCGCTGCGAGCCTTCCTGGAGGAAGGCGTCGTTGGCCGAGGTGAGGGCGTTCTGCCAGCTCACCGAGCCGCCCTCGGTCATCGCGTCGTACCACATGAAGTCGACGGCGCCCTTGGACTTGGCGTACCGCATGGTGTTGCGCACCTCGGTGGCCAGGGCCGCATCGCCGCCGCCGGTCTCCTGGTTGACGAACCATCCGTCGAATCCGTACTGCTGGGCGACCTGCACCAGCTTGTCGGCGACGGGGTAGGTGGAGCCGGACTTCTGGACGAAGTCGCGCACCCACTGGAGCTGGCCGCCGTAGGCGGCCGGCGGGAAGAAGACGGTGCCGTAGACCTTCACGCCGTTGCGGTGGGCGGCGTCGATCACGGTGGAGTTGGGGGCCAGGATCAGGCCCTCGGAGGCGGAGCCGCCCCAGAACACCAGGGTGTCGACGTACTGCCAGTGGCTGAAGGCGTAGTAGTTCGGGCTGGCGGAGCCCTGGGAGGGGTTGTTGGAGGTGGGCCCGAAGGAGACCAGCGAGACCACCTTACCCTCGCCCGCCCTGGCGTTCGGGTTGGCCTTCAACTGCGGGTCGGAGAACCGGGGTTGGAGCGGCACCTTGGAGCGGTTGAAGCGGGCGTCGGGGTCGGCGGCCGGGTCCCAGTTCAGGATGGTGCTGGGGTGCCAGTAGGACGCGTAGGGCTGGTTCCCCGCCGCTGCGACGGGAGCCGCCACAGCCGCCTGCGGTACGGCGAGCGCGGCGGTGCCCAGGGCGGCGCTGAGCAGCAGGGGCAGAAGGGTTCGTCTCATCCGAGTGCTCCGATCCGGCGAGGGGACGCCGAGAGGGTGGGCTGGTGCGGATGGCGCTGTGGCCCGGCCGTCGAGGTGTGCGGCCGGGCTGGGCGGGAACCTAAATCGCTTTAGCTGTCCCTGTCAAGGGTGCGGGGTCGCGCAGCGGGCCGTGCTCTCCCGGACCACCAGGCGCGGCGTGGGCATCTGCAGCACCGCCTGCCGCCCCGGTTCGTCCACGGCCGACAGCAGGGTGCGGGCCACCTGCTCGCCGAGCGCGAAGGTGTCCCGAGTGAGGGCGGTCAGCGCGGGGTGCACCACCCGGGTCAGCACCGAGTCGTCGAAGGAGACCACCGAGAGCTCTCCCGGCACGGACACCCCCATCTCGGCCGCCACGCCCAGCCCGGCCAGCGCCATCACGTCGCTGTCGTAGACCAGCGCGGTCGGCCGGGCCGCCTTGGCCAGCTGCGCCCGGGTGGCCGCCGCGCCCTCCGCGTCGCTGAAGTCGGTGGGCACCGAGACGGCCTCCAGGCCGAGCCGCTTCGCCGCGTCCCGCACGGCCCGGATCCGGCGCTGGGTGTGCTGGAAGGCCGGCAGGCCGGCCAGGTGGGCGATCCGGCGGTGCCCGAGCGCGGCCAGGTAGTCCACGATCGAGAGCATCGCCTCGCGGTCGTCGGCCCAGACGCTGGACAGCGTGCCGTGGCCACCGGGGCCGCCCAGCACCACGGTGGGCAGGGCGAGTTCCTCCAGCACGGCGATCCGCCGGTCCCGGGTCTGCAGGTCCACCACCACCAGGCCGTCCACCCGGTGCTCGGACGCCCAGCGGCGGTAGACCTCGGTCTCGGCGGCGGTGTCCTCGACCACCATCAGCTCCAGCGCCACCGAGCGGGCGGAGAGCCCGGCCTGGAGACCCGACAGCAGCTGGGCGAAGAACGGCTCCACCCCGATGGTCCGGGCCGGGCGCGCGATCACCAGCCCGACCGCTCCTGCCCGGGCCCCGCCGAGCGCCCGCGCGGCGCTGTGCGGGCGCCAGTTCATCCGCTCCGCCACCGCGAGGATGCGCTGCCTGGTGGCCTCGCTCACCCCCGGCCGCCCGTTGAGCGCGAACGAGACCGCGCCCTTGGAGACCCCCGCCTCGCGGGCGATGTCGGCAATCGTCGGTCTGCCCATCGAACCTGACCTCTCTCTTGACACCGGAGTCTAGCCAGGAGCATGCTCCCCGACGTCACTAGACCGGTTTAGCACGTTCCTCTTCCACCCCTCGGCAGGACGGACACCGGAACCCTCATGAGACGAATCCGTGCGGCACTGGCCACCGCCGTGCTCGCCACCGCCGCCCTCACCGGCTGCGGCCTGGGCAACGACAGCAAGAGCCACGACACCGTCCCCGTCGGCGGCGAGGTCAAGGGCAAGGTCTCGCTCCAGACCTGGGCGCTGAAGCCCAAGTTCACCGCCTACGTGCAGGGCGTGATCGACGGCTTCCAGAAGCAGTACCCCGGCACCGAGGTCGAGTGGCTGGACCAGCCCGGTGACGGGTACTCGGACAAGGTGCTCAGCCAGGCGGCGGGCGGCACCCTGCCGGACGTGGTCAACCTCCCGCCCGACTTCGCCCTCCCGCTGGCCAAGCAGGGTCTGCTGCTCGACCTCGCCACGTCCGACCCCAAGCTGACCGGGGAGTACGTGGCCGGCGGCATCGACGCCTACCGCTTCCCCGGCCAGGACGGCGCCTACGGATACCCGTGGTACCTCAACACCGACGTCAACTACTGGAACTCCGAACTCCTCGCCAAGTACGGCCTGGACCCCCGGAAGCTCCCCACCAACCTGGACGAACTCATCGCCCAGGCGCGGGTGTTCAAGGAGAAGGCGGGAGCCGACGCCTACCTGATGAGCCGCAAGCCCGGCCTCGGCGACCTGGCCAACGAGGGCGTGCCGATCATGGCCGCCGACGGGAAGAGCTTCACCTTCAACACCCCGCAGGCCGCCGCCCTGCTGGACAAGTACCGGGCCGCCTTCAAGGAGGGCCTGCTCCCGCGCGACGTGCTGACCGACAAGTACGCGGGGAACTCCAAGCTCTTCACCGCCGGCACCGTCGCCTGGACCACCGGCGGCGGCAACCTGATCACCTCGCTGGCCACCGACAACCCGACGCTGGCCCCCAAGGTGGTGCCCTCCGCCGCCTTCGGCACCCCGCCCCTCTACGTCCAGGGCGTCTCGGTGGCGAAGTCCACCAAGAACGCCCCGGCCGCGATCGCGCTGGCCCGCTGGGTCACCAGCCCGGAGAACCAGGCCGCCTTCGCCCACCTGACCAGCATCTTCCCCTCCACCAAGGCCTCGGCGGGCGATCCGTACTTCGCCAAGAGCGACGGCACCAACGCGAGCGACGCCAAGGTGATCGCCTTCGGCTCGCTCGCCAAGGCCAAGATGCTCCAGCCCGTCCAGGTGCAGGACGCGATGAGCGACGTCATCAACCAGCAGATCGCCCTGGCGATCAGCGGGGACACCACCTCCCAGGCCGCCCTGGACACCGCGGTGGCCCGCTGCAACCAGCTGCTCAAGAACTGACGCACCCCCAGGTCAGGCGGAGCCGGGCCGCGCCCCCAACGCACCCCCGGCTCCGCCGCTCCCCCCACCCCGACGCCCCCGGCCCCAGGAAGGAACGGATGACCCACCGCCGCTGGTTCACCCCCTGGCTACTGGCCGGCCCCGCCGTAATCTGGCTGGCGGTCTTCAACCTCTGGCCCACCCTCAACACGGTGGTGCTCTCGTTCACCAACGCCAAGCCGCTCGGCGGCGGGCACTTCACCGGCCTCGCCAACTACGAACGGGCCTTCAGCGACGAGCAGTTGGCCGACGCACTGGTCAACAGCATCGTCTACCTGCTGGTCTGCCTCCCCCTGCTCACCCTGCTCCCGCTGCTGCTCGCCCTGCTGGTGCAGCACCGCCTCCCCGGCATCACCTTCTTCCGCACCGCCTTCTACACCCCCGTGATCGCCTCCGCCGTGGTGGTCGCGCTGATCTGGGGCTGGGTGCTGGACGACCGGGGCGTGGTCAACGGCCTGGCCCAGCAGCTCGGGGTGGTCACCGCCCCCGTCCCCTTCCTCACCGACCGGTGGCTGCTGCTGCTCAGCGCCATCGCCCTGACGGTCTGGAAGGGCCTCGGGTACTACATGGTCATCTACCTCTCCGCGCTGGCCAACGTCGGCCGCGAGCTGCACGAGGCGGCCGCCGTGGACGGGGCCTCCGCGCTGCGCCGGTTCTGGCACGTCACCCTGCCCGGGGTGCGCCCGACCATGCTGCTGGTCTCCGTCCTGATCTCGGTCTCCGCGCTGCGGGTCTTCTCCGAGCTGTACGTGCTCTCCAACGGCACCGGCGGGCCGGGCGGGCGCGACATGTCGGTGGTGATGCTGATCCAGATGTACAGCCGCGGCTTCACCGGCCACCTCGGCTACGCCTCCGCGCTCAGCCTGCTGCTCTTCGCCATCACCCTGGCGCCGATGCTGCTGCTGGCCCGGCTCAACCGGAAGGCGGCCTGACCACGATGCCCACCCGTACCGGCCCCGCCACCCGCACCGCCGCGACCGCCCGCACCGCCCGGACCGCCCGGACCGCCCGGACCGCCCGCCGCGGCTTCAACTCCCCCTCCCCGTCCGGGAACGCCGTCCGCTACGCGCTGCTGCTGCTGGTCCTCCTGCTGACCGTCGGCCCCTTCCTCTGGCAGCTCTCCACCTCGCTCAAGGGCCCGGCCGAGGACATCTACACCCGCACCCCGGCCTTCCTCCCCGAGCACCCGACACTGGCCAACTACCGGGCCGTCGCCGACACCATCCCGGTCTGGACCTACGCCGCCAACTCCCTGCTGGTGGCCGCCGTCGCGGTGTTCGGCAACGCGGTCGGCGCGACCCTGGCCGGCTTCGCGCTGGCCCGGCTGCGCTTCCGCGGCGGCCGGCTGCTGCTCGGCCTCTTCCTCGCCACCCTGATCCTGCCGGGCGAGGTCACCATCGTCTCCCAGTACGTCACCGTGCGCGGCCTGGGGCTGGCCGACACCCTGCTCGGGGTGGCGCTGCCCGGCGCGCTGGCGATGCTCAACGTGCTGCTGATGCGCACCGCCTTCGCCGCCGTGCCGCCGGAGTTGGACGCGGCCGCGCTGGTGGACGGCGCCAACGTGTGGCAGCGCCTGTGGCACGTCGGGCTGCCGAACGTGCGCGGGATGCTCAGCGTGGTCGTCATCTTCACCTTCATCGGCGCCTGGGACGACTTCCTCTGGCCGCTGATCGTGCTGAACGACCCGCAGAAGTACACCCTCACCGTCGGGCTCCAGTACCTGAACGGCACCTTCAGCGCCAACCCCCGGCTGATCGCCGCCGGGACCATGATCGCTTTCCTCCCGATCGTCGTCGTCTTCGCCACCCTCCAGCGGTTCTTCTTCCGCGGGGTCGAGGAAGGAGCAGTGAAGGGTTGACCAGGTCAACTGCCGTACCGCGCTTCGGCGTCAACTACACACCGAGCGAGGGGTGGTTCCACCACTGGCTGGACTACGACCCCGGCGCCGTCCGGGCGGACCTGGACTCGATCGCCGCGCTCGGCCTCGACCACCTCCGGGTCTTCCCGCTCTGGCCGCTGTTCCAGCCCAACCGCACCCTGATCCGCCCGCGCGCCGTGGAGCAGCTGGCCGACCTGGTGGACGCGGCCGCCGAACGCGGGCTGGACGTGGCGGTGGACGGCCTCCAGGGCCACCTGTCCAGCTTCGACTTCCTGCCCGCCTGGACCCAGACCTGGCACCGGCGGAACATCTTCACCGACCCGGAGGTGACGACGGCCCAGGAGGAGTACCTGCGCACCCTGGCCGCCGCCCTGGCCGGCCGGCCGAACTTCCTCGGCATGACGGTGGGCAACGAGATCAACCAGTTCTCCTCCGGCCCGCACCCCGACCCGGACCTGATCACCCCTCAGCAGGCCGAGGACTGGCTGGCCCGGATGCTGGCCGCCTGCGAGCGCGGCGCCCCGGGGAAGCTGCACGTGCACGCCGAGTACGACGCCGCGTACCACCAGGACGACCACCCCTTCACCCCCGGCCAGGCGGCCCGGATCGGCGGCGCCACCGCCGTGCACTCCTGGGTCTTCAACGGCACCGCCCAGCGGCACGGCCCGGACGCCCCCGCCACCACCGGCCACGCCGCCTACCTGATCGAGCTGGCCAAGGCCTGGGCCGAGGACCCCGCCCGGCCGGTCTGGCTCCAGGAGGTGGGCGCCCCCGCCCCGCACGTCCCGCCCGGGCGGGCGGACCGCTTCACCGCCGCCACGGTGGCCGCCGCGCTGGACTGCCCGGACCTGTGGGGCATCACCTGGTGGTGCTCCCACGACGTCAGCCGCTCGCTCGCGGACTTCCCCGAACTGGAGTACACCCTCGGCCTGTTGACCAACGACCGGCGCCCCAAGCCGGCCGGCCTGGCGCTGGCCGCCGCGGTCGCCGAGGCCCGGGCCGACTGGCGGCCGCCGGCCCCGCGCAGCACCGCGCTGGTGCTGGACGTGGGCGGCGAACGGGAGGCGCCCAAGCGCTCGGTCTGCGCACCCGGCGGCCCGTACTTCGAGGCGTTCGCCGCGCTCGCCGCCGACGGTGCCCGCCCGACCGCCCTTCTGCTCGAACGCGTGAACGACGAGGCCCACTTGGCCGCGCGCGGCATCACCGAGATCCTCACAGTCGACGACGTCCGCTGACCACTCCAGGGAGCCCTCACCCCATGCACGACGACCGCAGCCTTGTCGAAGCCCGGCTCAAGCGCGTCCTGGAGGAGCGCGTCCGCCCGGCGGTGTACCCGGAGAGCGTGCCACTGACCGCCGGGATCTGGACCGCCCCGGACGAGCCCGTGCCGGTCGCCGAGGGGATCGCCGCTCCCCGCACGCCGGTGGCGGCCGGTGACCGCTGGGGCGCACCCTGGGGCACCAGCTGGCTGACCGTCAGCGGCACCGTGCCGGCGGAGTGGGCGGGCCGGACCGTGGAGGCGCTGATCGACCTGGGCTTCGACGCCAACATGCCCGGTTTCCAGTGCGAGGGCCTGGTGTACCGGCCCGACGGCACCCCGGTGAAGGGGCTCAACCCGCGCAACCAGTGGGTCAGGATCGCCGACCCGGCCGCCGGCGGGGAGGAGGTGCTGCTGCACGTGGAGGCCGCCTCCAACCCGGTGATCCTGGACTACCACCCCTTCCTGCCCACCGAGCTGGGCGAGAAGGAGACGGCCGGCTCCGAGCCGCAGTACCGGCTCGCCCGGCTCGACCTGGCCGTCTTCGACCGAACCGTCCACGAGCTGGTCCTCGACCTGGAGGTGCTCGGCGAGCTGATGGCCGAGCTGCCGGTGGAGGGCGCCCGCCGCTGGGAGATCCTGCGGGCGGTCGAGCGGGCCCTGGACGCCCTCGATCTCCAGGACGTCAACTCCACCGCCGCGGCCGCCCGTTCGCAGCTGGAGGCGGTGCTCGCCTCCCCCGCCGAGCCCACCGCCCACCTGCTGAGCGCGGTCGGCCACGCCCACATCGACTCGGCCTGGCTCTGGCCGCTGCGCGAGACGGTGCGCAAGGTGGCCCGCACCACCGCCAACATGACCGCGCTGCTGGAGGACGAGCCCGAGTTCGTCTACACCATGTCCCAGGCCCAGCAGTACGCCTGGATCAAGGAGCACCGCCCCGAGGTCTACGCCCGGGTGAAGAAGGCGGTGGCCGATGGCCGGTTCGTCCCGGCCGGGGGCATGTGGGTGGAGTCGGACACCAACATGCCCGGCTCGGAGGCGATGGCCCGTCAGTTCGTCCACGGCAAGCGGTTCTTCCTCGACGAGTTCGGGATCGAGAACGAGGAGGCCTGGCTGCCGGACACCTTCGGCTTCGCCGCCGGGCTGCCGCAGATCATCAAGGCGGCCGGCTCCAAGTGGCTGCTCACCCAGAAGATCTCCTGGAGCCAGGTCAACAAGTTCCCGCACCACACCTTCCTCTGGGAGGGCCTGGACGGCACCCGGATCTTCACCCACTTCCCGCCCGTCGACACCTACAACTGCTCCATGCTCGGGCGCGAAATCGCCCACGCTGCAAGGAACTTCAAGGACAAGGGCCGGGCCAGGCACTCCATCGCGCCGACCGGCTGGGGCGACGGCGGCGGCGGCACCACCCGCGAGATGGTCGGCAAGGCGGCCCGGCTGCGTGACCTGGAGGGCTCGCCCAGGGTCCGCTGGGAGCGCCCCGCCGAGTTCTTCGCCAAGGCCGAGGCCGAGTACCCGGCCCCGCCGGTCTGGGTCGGCGAGCTCTACCTCGAACTGCACCGCGCCACCCTGACCAGCCAGGCCCGCACCAAGCAGGGCAACCGCCGCAGCGAGCACCTGCTGCGGGAGGCCGAGCTGTGGGCCGCGACCGCCGCCGTCCGGGCCGGATTCCCCTACCCCCACCAGGAGTTGGACCGGATCTGGAAGACGGTGCTGCTGCACCAGTTCCACGACATCCTGCCCGGCTCCTCGATCGCCTGGGTGCACCGGGAGGCCGAGGCCACCTACGCGGCGGTGGCCGCCGAGCTGACCGGGATCATCGAGGGAGCGCTGGCCGCGCTGGCCGGCGAGGGCTCC
The DNA here is from genome assembly GCF_053596675.1 of Kitasatospora sp. NPDC001664. Lineage (NCBI taxonomy): Bacteria > Bacillati > Actinomycetota > Actinomycetes > Kitasatosporales > Streptomycetaceae > Kitasatospora > Kitasatospora sp. NPDC001664. The sequence continues at coordinate 350,653 of NZ_JBSFGS010000002.1, read as the reverse complement.
GCCGAACTGGTCTTCAACGCCGCGCCGCACGGGCGCTCGGGCGTTCCGGCCGGGGCCGGCGCGGTGGTGGCTCCCGGCGCGGGCTGCTCGGTGACCGAGCGGGACGGCGGCGGCTTCCGGCTGGCCAACGGCCTGCTGACGGTCGAGGTGGACGGGCTCGGCCTGGTCGTCTCGGTGCTGGACGGTGCCACCGGCCGGGAGGCGGTGGCACCCGGCGCGGCGGCCAACCTGCTCCAACTCCACCCGGACTTCCCGAACATGTGGGACGCCTGGGACGTGGACCAGTTCTACCGCAACACCGGCACCGACCTGACGATGCTCGACTCGCTGGAGGTCGCCGCCGACTCCCCGGGCCTGGTCTCCGTCCGGGTACGCCGGTCCTTCGGCTCCTCCACCGTCACGCAGACCCTCACCCTGGCCGCCGGCGCCCGCCGGCTCGACCTTGACACCGAGGTGGACTGGCACGAGACGGAGAAGTTCCTCAAGGCCGCCTTCCCGCTCGACCTGCACACCGAGCGGTACGCGGCCGAGACCCAGTTCGGCCACCTCTACCGGCCCACCCACACCAACACCAGCTGGGAGGCGGCCAAGTTCGAGGCCTGCAACCACCGCTTCCTCCACCTCGGCGAGCCCGACTGGGGCGTGGCCCTGGTCACCGCCTCCACCTACGGCCACGACGTCACCCGCACGGTGCGCCCCGAGGACCACGGCACCACGACCACCGTCCGGGTCTCACTGCTGCGCGCCCCGCGCTTCCCCGATCCCCACACCGACCAGGGGCTGCACCGCTTCCACCACGCGCTGGCGCCGGGCGCGACGGTCGGCGACGCGGTCCGCGAGGGGTACCGGATCAACCTGCCGGAACGGCGGATCACCGGCGCGGCGGACGGGGTGGCACCGCTGGTGACGGTGGATCAGGAGGCCGTGGCGCTCAGCGCCGTCAAACTGGCGGACGACGGCAGCGGCGACGTGGTGGTCCGCCTCTACGAGGCCCACGGCACCCGGGCCACCGCCCGCCTCACCACCGGCTTCCCGCTGGCGGGGGCGCAGCTCTGCGACCTCCTGGAACGCCCGACGGGCTCCGCCACCACGGACGGCGACGCGGTCGAACTGCGCCTGCGCCCCTTCGAGTTGGTCACCTTGAGGCTGACCCGCTAGTCGCCGTCGCACCCCGGGCCCGCACCGACTCGCGGCGAACCCGCCGCGAGTCGGTGACGACGGCTCAGGCCCCGTCCTGCGCCTGGCGCCTGTCCACGTACTCGGCGATGAGCGAGAAGAACCGCGCCGGGTCCTCGAACGGCAGGCCGTGGCCGCCGGGGACCTGGAGGAGGTCGGCCCGGTGGATGGCGGCGGCCAGCTCGCGTTGGTGGTGGGGCGGGATGACCAGGTCGTCGGCGCTCGCCAGCACGAGCGTCGGCGCGGTGACCCGGCCCACCGCGTCACGGAGGTCGATGCGGGCGTCGAGCTCCATCTGCCCGAGGATGCGCTCGTCGAGCATGGCCGTGAAGCCCGCGGCCATGTCGGCGAACTGCGCGTCGTCGAGGGTTCCGAGGAGCCCGGGCCCCATCGCGGTGAGGATCAACTGGCGGGCCAGCAGGGCCGGGTCGGTGCGCAGCAGGCGCGCCCACAGGTCGAACATGAACGCCTCGCGCGGGCCCGTCCTGACCCATCCGGCGTGCAGGACGAGCGAGGTCACGGCATCGGTATGGCGGGCGGCCACGGCCGTGGCGACGACGGAGCCCAGCGAGTGACCGACCAGGTGGAACCGTTCCAGTCCGGCGGCCCGGGCGGTGGCGGCGACCCGGTCGGCGAGGGAGTCCAGGTCGATCGGTCCGGGATCGACGGGGGTGTCGCCGGCGCCGGGCAGGTTCGGGGCGACGACGGTGTACCGGTCACGCATCGCGTCGATGAGGGCTTCCCAGTTCGAGGTCGCATCGGCGCCGGTGCCGTGGATCAGGACCAGACCCGGGCCGGACCCTGCGACGACGTGATCGAGCGGTTCGCGGCTGGCCAAGGGGTGCCTCCATGGGTGAGTGGCCGAGTGACGCCCCGAAGATAACAGAGTTCTGTCATGTAGCAGAGTTCTGCCATGAGCCAGGGTTCGAGCCGGTGGCGTACGATCGCCCCCATGGAGATGCCGGTCACGGAACGCGTCGGACTGCACATCAAGCGGGTGGAGCAGGAGCTGATGGCGGCCAAGCACGCGGCACTCCGGCCGCTCGGGCTCACCGTTCCGCAGTACGCCGCGCTGTACACGCTCGACGACCAGCCGGGGCTCTCCGCCGCCGCACTCGCCCGCGCCTGCCTGGTCACACCGCAGACCATCGCCACCGTGCTCGCCAATCTGGAGGCGAAGGGCCTGATCACCCGTCAGCCGCACCCCTGGCACCGCAAGGTGGCCGAGGTCCACCTCACCGACGACGGACGCCGACTGCTCGCACGGGCCGACGCGAAGGCCGTCGCCATCGAACGGCGGATCGCCGACGGCTTCAGCCCCGGGGAACGCGCTCTGCTGATCGACCTGCTGGCCCGCGCGTCAGGTCAACTGGCGCTCGCACCGGAGCAGGACTGACACCACCGACCGACCCCCGCCGGCGGTGAGCACGCGCGGGAGCCGCGCCCGCACGCCCGTCCGAGGCACCGTCCTCACCGCGCGCCCGCGTACGTCGCGGCGACCTCGCGGACCTGGGTGCGGAGCCAGCTGTGGGTGCCGTCGAGTTCGTAGCGGGGGTGCCAGGCCATCGCGATCGGCAGCTCCGGGAGGTCCACCGGCACGGGGAAGGTGCACAGCCCCAGCCCCTCGACCGTGCGGCGGCAGAGCCGCTCCGGCACCATGCCGACCAGATCGGTCTCGCGGAGCAGCAGCAGGGCGGCGGCGAAGGTGGGCACGGTGGCCGCGACCGTCCGGGCCAGGCCGGCCTCGGCCAGGGCGTGGTCGAGCGGGCCGGTGAGCCGGCCGCGGCGGGAGACGGACAGGTGCCGGGCCCCGGCGAGGCGCCGTGCCGTGACCCGTCCGGAGGCCAGCGGATGGCCGTCCCGGACCACGCCCACCAGACGGTCCGTCAGCAGCGCCTCCACCCTGGTCTCCGGCGGGGCGTCGGCGATCACGCCGATCTCCAGCGCGACCTCTCCGCGCCGCAGCAGGTCGCTGTCGTGGGAGGGCTCCGCCAGGAACCGCAGGGTGAGGCCGGGGGCCAGCCGCCCCACCGAGGCGAGCAGCCCGGCCCCGAGGGAGTGCACGATCTCGTCGTGGGCGAGCAGGGCGTGACTGCCCGTCAGGGTGGCCGGGTCGGGTGCCGCGTCCGGGGCGAACAGCGACTGCGCCTCGGCCAGCACCCCGTGCACCCGCGCGCGCAGCGCCACCGCCCGGGGTGTGGGCACCATCGCACGCCCGGAGCGGACCAGCACCGGATCGCCCAGGGCCCTGCGCAGCCGCCCGAGGGTGCGGCTCATGGCCGGCACCGAGAGGTGCAGCCGCTCGGCCGCTCCGGTCACGCTCTCCTCCTCCAGCAGCGCGTCCAGCGCCACCAGCAGGTTCAGGTCCAGCTCGGCCATCCCGCCCACCTCTCCCGATTGCGTCCGGCGCAATCCTCCCTTGCCATCTTTGCACTTGAACGCAACTGTCCGTACTTCCTAGCCTGGGCCCATGCCACCTCAACTCCTCCACGAGCCCGGAGCGTCCGTGCCCACCACCGCCTCGCACCGGCCGCGGCGCGTGCTCGCGCTGCTCTGCGCCTGCGTGGTGCTGACCATCGCCATGGTCGCCGCCATCAACCTGGCCGTGCCGCCGATCGCCGCCAGCCCGATCCACCCCGACGCCACCCAGCTCCTCTGGATCGTCGACTCCTACGTCATCGTCTTCGCCGGCCTGCTGATACCGGCCGGGGTCGCCGGCGACCACTACGGCCACAAGCGCACCATGCTCGCCGGCCTGGGCGTCTTCGCCCTCGGCGCGGTGCTCTGCGCGGCGGGCTCCTCGGTCGCCCTGCTGATCGCCGGCCGCGCCGTGATGGGCGCGGGCGCGGCCCTGGTCCTGCCCGCCACCCTCTCCGTCATCGTGCACGTCTTCCCGCCCGCCGAGCGCCCGCAGGCCATCGCCACCTGGGCCTCGATGACCGGCCTGGCCGGCGTGCTGGGCAATGTCGGCGGCGGCGTGCTGCTCCAACTGCTGCCCTGGCAGTCGCTGTTCTGGGCCGCCGCGCCGATCGCCCTGGTGCTGCTCGCGCTGGTCGCGGCCGTCGTCCCGGTCACCCCGCTGCGCGGGACCCGGCAGGACCCGGTGGGCAGCGTCCTGCTGGTGCTCGGCTTCGTCGCCCTGCTGCACGGCGTGATCGAAGGCCCGGCGCAGGGCTGGGGCTCACCCGCCGTGCTGCTCAGCCTGACCGCCGCCGCGCTGCTGCTGGCCGGGTTCACCTGGTACGAACTGCGCTGCGCGCACCCGATGCTGGACCCGCGGCTGTTCCGCGTCCCGGCCGTCCGGGCCGGCGCGCTGGGGATCGGCGCGGTCTTCTTCGGGATGTTCGCCCTCTTCTACGTGAACGCTCAGTACCTCCAGCAGGTGAAGGGCTTCTCGGTGCTGGCCACCGGCTTCGGCGTGCTTCCGCTGGCGGTCGGCATGCTGGTGGTCTCCCGCCGCAGCGCCGCACTGGCGGCCCGCTTCGGCCGGCTCACGGTGGTCGCCAACGGCTTCGCCTTCCTGCTGGCCGGGCTGGCGCTGCTCTCCACCACGGGCCCGGCCACGCCGTACCCGCTGTACGCCGTCTACATGGTGCTGATGGCCTGCGGCGCGGGCCTGGCCACCCCGCCGCTCTCGGCCGGGATCATGGCCGCGCTGCCGCCGCAGAAGGCCGGGCTGGGCTCCGGCATCAACAGCTCGACCCGGGAGTTGGGCAGTGCCCTCGGAGTGGCCGTGGTCGGCACCGCGATCTCCACCGGGCCGCTGAGCGAGGGCCTGGCCCAGGGCTACCGGGTGGTGGCCGTCGTCGTCCTGGTCCTCGGCGTGGCCGCGCTCTCCCAACTGCGCCGCGCCTGACCGCACCTGACCGCACCGCACCGTCGCGCACCGCACCCGCCGACGGCCGCGCCGCCCAGCACGGCCGGACGCCCGCGCACGCGCCCTTCACCGGGCCCGGCGCGGGTGCAGCCGTGCGCCCCCGAAGTACTCTGCTACCGGTCCGACCATGTTGTTTTACTCATTCTTGACGCACCGTCAAGAACCTGAGAGGGACTCGATGCCCCGTCGTCCCGTCCTCCCGCGGCAGGACCTCGCCGCCTCCCTGGTCGTCTTCCTGGTGGCCCTCCCCCTCTGCGTCGGCGTGGCCGTGGCCTCCGGCGTCCCCGCCGAACTCGGCCTGGTGACCGGCATCGTGGGCGGTCTGCTGACCGGCCTGCTGCCCGGCAGCAGCCTCCAGGTCTCCGGCCCCGCCGCCGGCCTCACCGTCCTGGTGCTGGAGGCCGTCCGCACCTTCGGCCTGGCCGCCCTCGGCGTGCTCACGCTCGCCGCCGGCCTCCTCCAACTCGCCATGGGTGCCCTGAAGTTCGGCCGCGCCTTCCGGGCCATCTCGGTGGCCGTGGTGCAGGGCATGCTGGCCGGGATCGGCCTGGTGCTGGTCTCCGGCCAGCTCTACGCCCTCACCGACACCCCCGCCCCCGGCCACGGCCTGGCCAACCTGGCCGGCCTGCCCCGGCTGCTGGCCTCCACCGCCGCCTCGCCGGGCGCCCTCACCGCCGCCGCCCTCGGCTGCGGCACCGTCTCCGTCCTGCTGCTCTGGCGGCACCTGCCGCCCGGCTTCCAGCTGCTGCCCGCCCCGCTGGCCGCCGTCGCGCTCGCCTCACTGGCCGTCTGGGCGCTGGGCCTGGAGGTGGCCCGGGTCCGGGTCTCCGGGCTGCTGGAGGCCGTCCACCCGCCCGGGGCCGGGGAGTTCGCCCTGCTCGGCCGGCTCGACGCGCTCGGCACGGTGCTGGCCTTCGCGCTGATCGCCTCCGCCGAGAGCCTGTTCAGCGCCGCCGCCGTCGACCGCCTGCACGACGGCCCCCGCACCCAGTACGACAAGGAGCTGCTCGCCCAGGGCGCGGGCAACACCGTCTGCGGCCTGCTCGGCGCCCTCCCGATGACCGCCGTCATCGTCCGCAGCGCCGCCAACGTCCAGGCCGGCGCCCGCACCAAGGCCTCCCGCGTCCTGCACGGCCTCTGGCTGCTGCTCTTCGCCGCCCTGATCCCCGCCGCCCTCACCGCCATCCCGCTGGCCGCCCTGGCCGGCGTCCTGGTGCACGCCGGAGCCAAGCTCATCCCGGTCAAGTCCCTGGTGCCGCTGTGGCGTTCGCACCGCGGCGAGGCCGTGGTGCTCGCCGTCACCGCGCTCGCGATCCTGGCCACCAACCTCTTCGAGGGCGTCCTGCTCGGCCTGCTGCTGGCCGTCCTCAAGGCCGCCTGGGAGACCTCCCACCTCCACCTGTCCGTCACCGACCACCGCGACGGCAGCGTCACGCTACGGCTGGCCGGCAACGCCACCTTCCTCCGCCTCCCCCGCCTGCTGGAGACCCTCGAACGCCTGCCGGCCGACCGCCCCGTCCACCTCGACCTGAGCGAGCTGCGCCACCTCGACCACGCCTGCCGCACCGCCCTGGCCCCCTGGACGGACAAGTCGCTGGACGATCACCTGGCGAGCCGTTAGCTTGCTCCGACGTGGACACGATCATCTTCAACGACAGCACCCCGACCGCCCTCCCCCTGGACGTCCGGTGGATCCACGGCTCGGAGTCGTCCAAGCACAACACCGACCCGGACATCCAGGTGTACGCGTACGACGAGCACACCCTGATCCTCCGTCAGAACAAGGCCGTCCACTTCGAGGCCCCGTTCCTCTTCCTGCTCTTCGGGGCCGAGCGCGCCGTCCTGATCGACACCGGGGCGACCGCCTCCCCCGAGTACTTCCCGCTGCGCGCCACCGTGGACGGCCTGATCGACCAGTGGCTCGCGGCCCACCCGCGCGAGGGCTACCGGCTGGTCGTCCTGCACACCCACGGCCACGGCGACCACAAGGCCGGCGACCCGCAGTTCGCCGACCGCCCGGACACCGAACTCGTCCAGGCCGACCGCGACTCCGTGTACGCCTTCCTCGGCCTCACCGAGGACCCCACCGCCACCGTTCCGCTGGACCTCGGCGGCGGCCGGGTGCTCAACTGCTTCGCCATCCCCGGCCACCACGCCGCCTCGGTCGCCTTCCACGACCCGCACACCGGCATCCTGCTCACCGGCGACACCGTCTACCCGGGCCGCCTCTACGTCGAGGACTGGGAGGCCTTCACCCACTCCGTCGACCGCCTGATCGCCTTCGCCGAGACCCACCCCGTCACCCACGTGCTCGGCTGCCACATCGAGATGACCAGCACCCCTGGCGTCGAGCACCAGTACTTCGCCTCCTACCAGCCCGACGAGCACGTCCTGGAGCTCACCGTCGACCACCTCCGCCAGATCCGCACCGCGATCGACGAGATCGGGGACAAGCCCGGCCACCACTCCTACCCGGACTTCGCCATCCAGCGCTGATCCGGCCTCCCTCCGGGCTCCGGGACGGCGGGGCGAGCCGTCCAACAGGTCGGCCGGGACTTCGTCAGCTCGCCCCCCGCGCCCCGGAGTCCGCCGGTCCGCCCGCCCCGCCGTGCCACCATGCGCAGACCAACGACCGGGGGGTTCGGACATGGTCACCAGCACGGGCAGGGGCGCGGGCACCGGCACGAACGTGAGCACCGGCGCGGCGCCGGGCACGGGAGCTGGCGCGGGAGCGGGAGCGGGAGCGGGAGCGGGAGCGGGCACCGGCAGGACGGCCAACGCGGGCACCAGTTGGGGCACCTCCGCCGACGGCGGCAGCTGGGAGCTGGCGGTCCGTCAGCCGACCACCGCCCTGCGCGGGCAGGTGCTGGAGTACCGCGGCTACCGGATGGACCTGCGCCACCCGCGCCGACGGCTCGAAGTGCCCACCGCGGTGGTCACCATGGTGCTCGGCTTCGACGGCCCGATGCGGCTGACCGACGCCGTCGACCCGGCCAGGACCGCCTCGTTCACCTCGCTGATCGGCGGCATGCGGCGCACCGGCACCATCGGCGAGCACGACGGACGGCTGCACGGGCTCGCCGTCTCGATGACCCCGCGCACCGCCTTCGGGGTCTTCGGCCCGGCCCTCGGCGACCTCACCAACCAGTGGGTCGAACCGGCCGACGCCCTCGGGCACCGCACCTTCCAGCGACTGCTGGAGCAGCTCTTCGAGGCCCCCGGCTGGGACGCCCGGGCCCGGGTGATGGACGCCTTCCTGCTCTCCCGGCTGGCCCGCAGCCGCCCCTGCACCTCCGCCGTCGACTGGGCCTGGCGCGAACTCCGCCGCACCAACGGCCAGATGGCCGTCAAGGAGCTCGCCGACACCATCGGCTGGAGCCGCCGCCGGCTGGAGACCGTCTTCCGCGAACAGGTCGGCCTGCCGCCCAAGGGCTGCGCCCGCATCCTCCGGCTCCAGCACGCCCTGCGCGAGTACCGCGACTCCACCGACCGGGACGGCGCCCGGATCGCCACCCACTGCGGCTACTTCGACCAGGCCCACCTGGTCCGGGAGTTCCGCGCCACCCTCGGCTGCACACCGTCCCAGTTCTTCGCGCACCGCAGCCGCCAGCTCGGTGCCGAACCCGCCGACCGCCTCGCCGGCGAGGTCACCACCGCCCTGCTCCCCAACGGCGACCGCGCGCCGGTCGGTTGACGGATCCCCGGCGGGGGTTCGCATTTTTACAAGCCCCGCCCCGCCCTCCCGGGAGAGGATGGACCCCGAGAGCAAACGGTCCCACCGAGACCCTTCGAGAACGGAACGCCACGCGCCCGAGGAACTCCCGTCCGGCGGCGGCCCCCGGAGCGGGGCACGGGCAAGGTGCCCCGCCCCGGGTCCGCCCGACCGTACCGGAGAAGGTCCCTCCCGTGCAGCACCTGAGTGCCGTGCTCCCGCCGGCCACCACCGAAGGCCCGGTCCCCGGCCCGGACCGACCCCGACCACCTGTCCCATCGGGGGCGGTCGTCGCCCCGGCCCGCCGGAGCCGGGGCGACGACCGACGCTGGACCCGACGCTCCGCAGCCCGGACGGCGACCCACCCGCCGCGGCGTATGCGAGAACGTCACGGAACCGCCTCCTCCCGGTAACTCCGGCTCCCCCGTGGTCATGTCATGCTCTCGCCTGACATGACGTCAACACGCGTAGATCACCGGGGCCGCAGCGCCGCCGGCGCGGTCGCGCGCACTCTCCTCCGGGAAGGGACACCCCCCATGTCCGTTGCGCACAGAGGTAGTTGGAAGGCGATGGCGGCCGCTGCGGCCGCCCTCCTGGTCGGCCTCACCCTGCCGGGCGTCACCGCCTCCCCCGCCAGTGCGACCACGACCGCGTACGACAGCACGTACTACAAGAACGCGGTCGGCAAGAGCGGCAGCAGCCTGAAGTCCGCGCTGCACGGCATCATCTCCAGCGGCACCAGCAAGATCTCCTACGACGCGGTCTGGAACGCCCTCAAGGTGACCGACCAGGACCCCAACAACACCGCCAACGTGCTGCTGCTCTACAGCGGCGTCTCCCGCAGCAAGTCCCTCAACGGCGGCGCCGTCGGCAACTGGAACCGCGAGCACGTCTGGGCGCAGTCGCACGGAGACTTCGGCACCACGGCCGGCCCCGGCACCGACCTGCACCACCTGCGGGCGGCCGACGTCCAGGTCAACAGCACCCGGGGCAACAAGGACTTCGACCAGGGCGGCAGCCCGGTCAGCGGCGCCCCCGGCAGTTACACCGACTCCGACTCCTTCGAGCCGCGCGACGCCGACAAGGGCGACGTGGCCCGGATGATCCTCTACATGGCCGTGCGCTACGAGGGCGACGACGCGTTCCCGGACCTGGAGGCCAACGACCTGATCAACGGCAGCGTCCGCTTCCACGGCCGGCTCTCGGTGCTCAAGCAGTGGAACCAGCAGGACCCGCCGAGCGCCTTCGAGGAGCGCCGCAACCAGATCATCTTCGACACCTACCAGAAGAACCGGAACCCCTTCGTCGACCACCCGGAGTGGGTCAACCTGATCTGGTGACGGCCGTGCCGGGCACGGCGGTCCGCGGCCCCGGCCGCCTTCCCACCCCCGTGGGGCAGGCGGCCGGGGCCGCCGCTCTCAGCCCCGCCAGGCGGGGGATCCGGCCATCGCCACCAGCTGGTCCAGGCTGAGCACCTCGCGCCCGTCCATCGGCGGCACGTCCGGCCAGACGCCGGGGCCCGTCTGGACCAGGCCGACCCGGGTGCCGTCGGCGTGCAGGGCCTCGACGGACCAGCTCTTCACCGGGGCGGTGTCGTCCGAGTTGTCCCGGACCCGCCGGGCGATCACCGCCGTGCCGTCGGCGGCGCGGGTCAACTCGCCCGGCTGGGCGCCGGATTCGAAGGCCTGCGGGGTGATCTGGTCGTGCAGGTGGACCGACAGGCCCAGCTGGGCCTCCCGGCCGTCGCCGGTGAGCGCGATCCGCTGCTCGCCGTTGCCGAAGCGTCCCTCGGCGGCCTTGCCGGTCACCCCCGGGGGCAGCAGCGCGAGGCCGGTGGCGGCGATCCGGTCGGCCGGCATGCCCTGGAAGGCCGACTTGGGGTAGCCGGGCACGGCCAGGGCGCTGAACACCGGGTCCCACTCCGGGCTGGTGGCGAGCGCGGTCAGCTGGGCCACCGTCAGGGAGGCCTCCGGATCCTGCCCGGAGAGGTCCAGCCGGATCCGGCGGCCCTCGGCGGTGGTGGTCTGCAGGAGGAGGCCCTTCCGGCCACCCGCCTCGCCCGGGTCCTGGGTGCGCTGGAGCAGGACGATCGTCCCGTCCGCGCCCTCGGTGCGGGTGCAGACCGCCGGCTGACCGCTCGTCAGGCATTCGGTGCCCGGCGTGTCGGCGTCCACCGGGAGCGGCATCCGCTCGGTGGTCAGCGAGAACCGGACCGGCCCGTGGCCGACGTCCAGCATCAGCGCCACCGTCGGGCCGACCGAACCGAAGCCCCGCGTCCCGATCCCGGAGCCGTGGATCCCGGTGACCGAGCCGGGCGGCAGCAGCGAACGCACCGTGCGCTCCATGAAGGCCGCCGAGATCGGCTGGTCGTCGGCCGGCGTCACGGTGCCCGCTCCCGGGAGCAGCGCCGCGGTGGCCAGCCCCGAGGCCACCACGGCGGCGCAGACCCCCAGCCGGACCGTACGGCGCCGGCGGCGCAGCGCCCGGCCGCGGGTGGCCGCTCCGGCGGCCAGGGCCGTCGGCTCGGACTGCGGGGCCGAAGCGGCAGCGCCTCGGAGCGCCCGGGCGAACTCGTCCTCGTACGACATCACTTGGCCCTCCTCGGGCGTGGTTCGGGGCGCGCGGCGGGCCGGCGGGAAGGGGAGGGTGGAGGGCAGCAGGCCCCGGCGGGCGGTGGCCGGAGGGGCGACGGAGGCAGCTGAGCGGCCGTCACTTGACGGCCAGTTCCGCGAGGTCGGTGCCGAGCACCCCGCGCAGGCGCTCCAGCGCCCGGGCGCTGCGGGTGCGGACCGCCCCGGAGCGGAGCTTGAGCGCCGCCGCCGTCTCCTCGACGCTGCGGTCCTCCCAGAAGCGCAGCACCAGCACCGCCCGGTCCTGCGGGGCCAGCCGGGCCAGCGCGTCCAGCAGCGTGACCCGCAGGGCCGGGTCCGTCTCGCCGGACGGCGTCTCGCGGATGGTGTCGGTGACGTGCTCGCCGCTGCTGCGCCGCCGCTTGTGCGTCAGGAAGGCGTTGACCAGCGTGGTCTGCGCGTAGGCGGCCGGGTTCTCCATCCGGGAGACCTTGCGCCACTTCACGAACATCCGGCCGAGCGCCTCCTGGGCCAGGTCCTCGGCGAGGTGGGCGTCGCCGCCGGTGAGCAGGAACGCCGTCCTCACCAGGTGCGGCCCCCGCCCGGCGGCGAACTCCAGGAAGTCCAGGGGCCGGTCATGGGCCGTCTCGTCTGCGGTGGTGTCCCTCATGCCACTTCAACGCGATGGGACCGCGATCGTGTCACACCCCCGTCCGGGGTTCTTTCCGGTGGCGCCGCCGACGGATGCGGCGCGAGCTGGACCGCGAGCCGCAGCGCGGGCTGGTGCCGGAACGGTTCGTCTCCTCGCTGCCGGCGGAGGACGAGGACGTGCTGCGCCGCATGCTGACGGCCGATGCGGCCGCCCCGTCGACGACATCGATGTAGACCGAAGGGCCGCCCCGGCCGTAAGGTGGGGGCGGTTCACTTCACGGGCCGTCGTGCGCGGCCCCGACCGGGGGTGACGTCCTCCCCCCGCGGCGATGGGATGCAGTGTGTACGACAGGCGGAGCGGCGCCTCCAACCCCTCCGAACGGACCGTCCGGCTCCTGGCCCAGGCGGCCAGGTCGCTGGACGCGATGCTGACCGCGCGCCTGACCGGACGCGGGCTGTCGGCCCTGCACCAGAGCGTCCTGGAAGCCCTGACCGAGCTCGGCCCGCACGGGCTGCCGGACCTCGCCCGCCAGCTGGACGTCGAGGAGTCGGCCCTCTCCCCCGTGGTCGAGGAGCTGACCGCGCACGGCCTGGTGGACCTCCTCGTGGTCCACGTCGGCGGGCGCCGTCGGCTGGTGACCGTCACCGAGGCGGGCACGGCCGCCGCGGCGGCCGGCGGCACCGACGAGCAGGAGGTCCAGGACCAGATGCTGGCCTCGCTCACCCGGGGCGAGCGGGCCCAGCTCCACTACATGCTCCGGCAGGTCTGCGCCTCGGCGTCCCGCGGCTCGGCCCGGCCGCGGGCCTCCTGAGGACCCGTCGTCCTCGCCCCGCCCTGCCGAGCGGCCCGACGGAGCGTCAGGGGGAGCCTCAGCCGAGGAGGTGGTCGGTGACCTGGTGCCCCTCGCCGGTGTAGTAGCCGGCGATGCTCTCCAGCCAGCGCTCGCCCGAGACCCGGCCGGTTCCCGCGGGGTCGAGCTCGTCGAAGGTGGCCTCGGCCCGGGCGACCGCGAAGCCGGTGGCCACCATGCAGGCCACGTACTGCTCGCGCTCCACCCAGCCGTCGCCGTTCCGGTCGGCCGCGCCCACCAGCGCCTCGGCGTAGGGGCGGACGTAGCGCTCGAAGGCCGCCCGGTCGTGGACCACGGCCGAGTACTCCTCGAAGTCCACGACACCGTCGCCGTTGCTGTCGGCCTGCTCGTACAGTCCCTGCCAGTACGTCAGGTACGCCTCCCGCACCCGCAGGGCGGCGGCCGTCCCGGGCTCGATCCCGCTGGCCGCGATCACCCGGTCCGCCAGCAGCTCGAAGTCGCCCCGCTCCAGCACCCCGCTGTCGTCCGCGTCCAACAGGCCGAAGCGGTAACGGGCACGGTCCTGCGAAGCACCCACGGTCGCACTCCCTCACACGGAACGGACAGGTCCGGAGGGAGGTTACCGGGCCACCCGCCCCCGCAGCCACACCGATTCACCCGGTGGAACGGCACGGCCCGGCGGCGCGGCCCGGCGGGCACGAACGCGTTCGTTACGATCGGGGGATGACTGAGCCGAGGAGCCGCCGGGAGCGCCCTGCCAAGCCCGCCCTGTCGCGGCGGTGGATCGTGGAGACCGCCGTGCGGATCATGCGCGACGAGGGCCTGGAGAAGGTGACGATGCGCCGGCTGGCGCAGGAGCTGGACACCGGCCCGGCCTCGCTCTACGTCTACGTGGCCAACACCGCCGAACTGCACGCGGCCGTGCTCGACGACCTGCTCGGCACGGTCGACCTGACGGCCCCCCGGGCCGAGGAGGGCGACTGGCACGGGCAGCTGACGGCGGTTCTGCTCGGCTACGCCCTGGCCCTGTTCGAGCATCCGCAGCTGGCCCGCTCGGCCCTGGTGGCCCGGCCCAGCGGGGAGAACTACCTCCGGTTGGTGGAGCGCGTGCTCGCGCTCCTGGCGCACAGCGGCGCACCCACGGCGCAGGTGGCCTGGGGTGCGGACGTCCTGCTCCAGCAGGCCACCGCCGCCGCGGCCGAGCACTCCACCCGGGCGGGCGACCCGGCCCGGCAGCGCGACTGGGAGGCGCTCACCCACGCGCTGGAGACGGTCGACCCGGCCACCCACCCGGCGATCCGCGCCCACATGCCGGCCCTGGTCGGCGGCGCCGGGGCCCGGCTGGCCTGGTCCGTCCAGGCCCTGATCAACGGCGTCGTCAGCACCCCCGTCCCGCCCCCGCACGGCTGACCGACCCCCTCCGCGCGGCCCGCTCCTCCGCCGCGCCCGTCGACGAACTTGTTCGCTACGAACATGTTCGTTACCGTGGAGGAGTCAGACCGCACGCCCCGAGGAGGCCACCATGAGCACCCACCACCCCATCGCGATCATCGGCGCGGGCCTCGGCGGCCTGGTCGCAGCCCGGGTCCTGCACGGCCACGGCATCGAGGCCGCGGTCTTCGACCTGGAGGAGTCGGCCGCCGCCCGCACCCAGGGCGGGATGCTGGACATCCACGAGGAGAACGGCCAGCGGGCACTGCGCGCGGCCGGGCTGCACGAGGAGTTCCTGGCCCTGGTCCACCCCGGCGGCGAGGCCATGCGGCTGGTCGGCCCGGACGGCACCGTGCACGTCGAGGCCGAGGACGACGGCACCGGCGGCCGCCCCGAGATCGACCGGAGCGACCTGCGCCGGATGCTGCTCGACTCGCTCCCCGAGGGCACCGTCCACTGGGGGCGCAAGGTCACCGGGGCCCGCCCGCTCGGCGACGGGCGGCACGAGGTGGCCTTCGCCGACGGCCCGACCGTCACCACCGACCTGCTGATCGGCGCGGACGGCGCCTGGTCCCGGATCCGGCCGCTGCTCTCCGACGCCGTCCCCGCCTACACCGGCATCTCCTTCGTGGAGGCCGACCTGCTGGAGGCCAACACCCGCCACCCGCACAGCGCGGCCCTGCTCGGCGGCGGCTTCTTCCTCTCCCTCGGCCCCGGCCGCGGCTTCCTCGGCCACCGCGAGACGGACGGCAGCCTGCACGTCTACACCGCGCTCCGGGCCCCCGAGGCCTGGCTGGACACCGTCGACTTCACCGACGCCCCGGCCGCCAAGGCCGCCGTCCTCGCCCACTTCGAGGGCTGGGACGAGGGCCTGCGCGCCCTCGTCTCCGACGCCGACGGCAGCCTCGTCCCGCGCCGCATCCACGCCCTCCCCGTCGGCCACCGCTGGGCCCGCGTCCCGGGCGTCACCCTGCTCGGCGACGCGGCCCACCTGATGTCCCCGTTCGCCGGCGAGGGCGCCAACCTCGCCATGCTGGACGGCGCCGAACTCGCCCTCGCCCTGGCCGCCCACCCCGGCCGGCCCGAAGCCGCCCTGGCCGGCTACGAAGAGGCGCTCTTCCCACGCAGCGAGGCCTCCGCCGCCGAGTCCGCCGAGAGCCTGGAGACGATGTTCGGCGAGCACGGCCTGGAGCGCATGACGGCCTTCTTCACCGGATCCCCCTCCTGACGTCGCGTCAGCCCTCGGAGGTCGATCACGACGTACCGGCATCCGGCGGAAGCGACGGCGGTATCCTGTCCGACAGTTGGAACCGACTGCTGGACAGGGGGACCGGGTGGCGGGGATGGTGACGCTCGAGACGATCGAGCTGGGGGACGGCACGACCGTCCGGGCCGAGGTCATCGGCGACGTCAACTTCCAGGCCGACGACGAGGGTTCGGGGTACGGCGACGTCGGCCTCCGGGACCGCGCGGCGCAGGTGGGTTCGGCCGTCGCCCTGACGCTCGACCAGGTGCGCGGTACCGTCCAGGGAATCGGCCGCTGGGCGGCGGAGTCGATCACCCAGGGCCAGGCGGGCTCACCGGATGCCTTCGAGGTCGAGTTCGGGCTGAAACTGGCCGTGAAGTCGGGCCAGTTGCTCGGGATCATCGCCGAGGCCGGCAGCGAGGCCGGATTGACCGTCCGGCTCTCCTGGGACCTCGCGGCGCGCCGCGAGCGGGCCGCAGCCGCCGGGGCCGGGCCGGTGCCCGCCGCCGGAGAGTGACCGGGGCTCACCTCGGTGGGGCGCACGCCGAGGACCTGCGCCGCTGTGCGGTCCGGGTCGAGGTCGCGGGCGAGTTCCGGGGCAGCGGTTTCCTGGCGGGTCCGGGCCTGGTGATGTCCTGTGCCCATGTGGTCCGGCCGGGCCGGGACGACGGGACCGGTGCGGTCCTCGTCCGGCACGGCTCCGAGGCGTACGCGGTCGCCCCGACTGCGGTGCGCGCCGAGCCGCCACTCGCGGGTGACGGCAGGTTCCACGCGTTCCCCGACCTCGCCCTTCTCACCGTTCCCGGGCTGGCCGGCTCGCCCGCCGCACCGCTGGCGGACACGGAGGCCGAACCCGGTACCTGGCTGACCGCTCTCGGCTTCTCCACCTTCACCCCCTCCCCTAGCGTCGAGGCCGACACCCTGTCGCTCCAAGTGGTCGGCCGCTCGGGCCCGTTCGTCCGCGTGCAGGGCTCGGTACAGCCCGGTTTCAGCGGCAGCATGCTGGTCGGTGCGGACGGCCGGGTGGCCGGTGTGCTCAAGGGCAGCCGCTCGTACAAGCAGGACCTAGGGGGCTGGTACGTACCGCTGGCTGCCTTGACCGCGCTAATCAGCTCCGGGCGAGGGCAGGGCCTGGCGGCTCCGGCCGCCGCACCCGGATCCCCACCGACCGACGCCGAGTTGGTGGAGCTACTGATGGCCTTCCCCGTGACGGCCCGGGCCGACGGCCGCTTCGACCTGCTGGAGATCATGGGCTACCACCTCGGCCTGCCCCACTCCTTCGAGGCGGAGGAGCGATCCGGCCGTCGCGACCACCTCCACCGCATCGTGCGTCGCTGCCGACACCACCGCGACTGGCGATCCGCCCTGCGGGCCCTGTACGCCGCCATGGAGGAACTCGCTCCCTACGACGGCACGTTGGAGGAGCTCCGGACCGTCATCGGACGCGCGGCAGGGAGCTGGGAGAGCAGGTAGGACGATGGGGGAAGGAGCACACGGGCGGAGCCGACCGCAGTGGGGGGAAGCGCCGCGCGAGCGGAGTGGCGGATGGCCGCACCAGACCGACGACCTGCTGATGGAGATCCTGCTCGGCTTCCACCGGATGTCCCGGCTGTCCTTCCGTCAGGACGTCCTGGAGGCGATGGGTCGTTCGGAACCGTGCCGAGGCTTCGACTCGGACGTCGAGGAGAGCAACCAGGCCCGCGCGCACGTTCGGACCATCGTGGCGACCCTCCGCCGCCACCGTGATCCGGGCGCCGCGCTCGAGGCGCTCTGCAGGGCGCTCCGCGACCACGCGCCCGACGACGGCGCCCTGGCCTGGCTGGAGTTGACCGTCCTGGGGCTCACCCGGGAGTGCGGCCTGCCCACCGAGACGCTGCTCCGGTTCGTTCGACTGCTACGGGCGCTGGCAGCGCAACCCGCGCCCGAGCGCCTGAGGCGCCACCTGCCCGAGGGGGTCAGCGGCCTGACCCTGCTGCCGGCCGACGCCACCCTGCCGGAGGTCGTACGGCGGCTGATGGACCGGCGCGGTACCGCCGATCCGGGTCCGGTCCTGCACTTCCTGGACGCCCTGACCACCGACCCCGCCCTCCAGAGCGACCCGCAAGTGGACTCCCTCAGAACGCTGTTGGTTCAGGTAGGAGGCTCCGGCCGGTCTGCGGCGAGCCGGGGTGCGCACCGCCTCATCGTCCAGATCCGGCTCGACCCCGAGACGCCCGAGCACATCGACAACTGCCGTTACCTGCTCCGGGCCTCCTACTACCGCCAGCCGCTGACCGGTGGCCGGTTCCGCCGGATCGACACCCTCGGCGCCAGCACGTCGCTCGCCAAGGACGAGCTCATCGCGGAGGGGAGCGCCCGGCTGGCCGGCTGGGCGAGCCTCGTGGCCGAGATGCGGTCGGCCGTGGGCAGCCAGGTCCGGATCGAGTTCCTCCTCCCCGCCTCCCTCCTCGGCCACAGCGCAGAGTTGTGGTCACCCAGCCGCAACGGACAACGGCTCGGCCACCACTACCCGGTGGTGGTCCGCTCCCTCGACCGCTACGCCGATCCCTGGCTCGACCCGGTCCCGTGGCGCGACCGGTGGCAGCACCTGTTCGCCGAGAGCATCGACCAGGACGTGCTGGACCGCATCGAGTGGCCCTCGCTGCTGCCGGAGCAGGCCGCCGACCTCCCGAAGTGGCTGGCCGGCCGCCCCACGCTCGCATGCATGGGGCTGAACACCCCGTACGAGGAACTCGATCCCCGGGTCCGGCGCGCCGTGGACAACGCGATCTTCATCGACGGAGTGCCCGTCATGCTCTGGCGAAGGATCGCCGGTGACCCGAAGGAGCTTGTCTCCGCCCTGCGCGAGCGGTGCCCGATCTCACTGGCCCAGCTGCCCGAACTGGTCCACCAACACCGGAAGGACACCCGGGAGGCGGTGGGCCAGGAAGGCATCACCCTGCTCTGGGACGACCCCGACTGCGTGGACCCCGACCAGGACGCCCCCTATCCGGGAATGGTGTGACAGATGACGACCGATCACAAGGCCGCAGTGGTGCCCGAGGACTGGCACGTCTACCGGGGCACCGGAGTACCTCATCCCGGCATCGGTTCGCTGCCACCGGCCCCGGTCTGGCGGGCGTTCGGCGACTGGGTCGAGCGCAAGGACGAACTGCCGCTCCCACCCGAGGGCGACCCGACCGGTCCGACCGCCCGCCGACTGGGCCGCCTGCGGCAGGCAACGGCATACCAGGCCGACCGCCGGGAGATCCAACTCGTCAATCTGGCGCTGCACCTGAGGCGCCCGCTGCTGATCACCGGCAAACCCGGCGTGGGGAAGTCCACCCTCGCCTACGCCGTCGCCCACGAGCTCGGTGTCGGTCCGGTACTGCGCTGGCCGATCAGCAGCCGCTCCACACTCCGGGACGGGCTCTACACCTACGACGCCATCGGCCGACTGCACGAAGCCGGGTTGCGCACACCGCAGGACGGCCGTCAGGAGCCCCCCGCCATCGGACGCTTCCTCCGTCTGGGCCCGCTCGGGACCGCCCTGCTGCCCTGGCGGGTGCCGAGGGTGGTGCTCATCGACGAGATCGACAAGAGCGACATCGACCTGCCGAACGACCTGCTGAACGTCTTCGAGGAGGGAGAGTTCGAGATCCCGGAGCTCCAGCGCCTCGGCTCGGGAGCCCAGGAGGTCGCCACCGCCGACCCCGGCCGTACCGCCGTGGTCAGGGACGGCCAGGTGCGCTGCGCCGACTTCCCCTTGGTGGTGCTCACCAGCAACGGCGAACGGGAGTTCCCCTCGGCGCTGTTGCGGCGCTGCATCCGTCTGGAGATCCAACCGCCGACCGAGGAGCGACTGGCCGCCATGGTCTCCGCCCACCTCGGGGACGACACCGCCGCCGGCCCCCGGCGCACCGCGCTGATCGCCGAGTTCCTACGCCGGCAGCGCGAGGACGGCGCCGAACTGGCCAACGACCAGCTACTCAACGCCCTGCTGATGAGCGAGCGCGGTCTGCCGGACGGCGGGGCTGGTGGGGACGACGTCATCCAGGACGTGCTGCTGCGCCCGCTGAACGAGAGCTGAGGCCCGCGGTGACCGACCGCGATCCCGCGGACCGCACCGGGGTGCCCGCACCGCCCGATCCGCACGAGGCCCTCCGGGAGGCGCTCGCCGGGCTGCTCGGCCGTGCCGTCGACGGCACGTCAGGTTCCTTGCCGCTCCCCCAGGACGTGGCGGACGTCCTCTGGATCGCCCGGCTCACCGGGATCGCCCCGGCTCCCTCCGACGGTGTGGCGGAGCGGGACGACACACCCGACCGGGGCGGGGCACCGGCCCCGCCCGAGCCACCGGAGCCGGAACCCGTCGCCGGGCCCGCCGGGCCCGAAGCGCCGTCCGGAGCTCGAAGGACCGAACTCCACCCCCGGCCCGTCGCGGGCGCCGCCGGCTCGGACGGGACGCGCGGTGCCGAAGTCGTCCAGGTGACCCGTCCACCGGCTCTTCCCGGCGCGCTCGACCTCGCGCGTGCGCTGCGACCGCTGCGGCGCCCGCTGCGTGACCCGTCGGGTCGCGTCGAACGGACCGGGTTGGACGAGGAGGCGACGGCCGACTCGAGCGCGGACCTCGGATTCCTGCTCCCCGTCTGGCGGTCGGAGCGCCAACGCCGGTTCTCGGTCGACCTGTTGGTGGATGCCGGGAGCACCATGGCGATCTGGCACGGCCTGGCCGGCGAACTCGCGGCCCTGCTGGAGCGGCACGGCGCCTTCGACGACGTACGGTGCTGGTCGCTCTCCACCGACCACCCCGTCCCGCGCCTGACACCGTTCCGCCGAACGGTCCGGCACACCCGGACGACCGTACGGCCCGCCGTCCCGGACCCGCGGTGGGCCCGGCCGCTCGCCGACCCGCTGGGCCGCCGCATTCTCCTGGTGCTCACCGACGGTGTCGGGCCGGCCTGGTACGGCGAGGAGCTCCCCGGCTTTCTGGCCCGGAACGTCAGCCGCCGCCCCGCCGCCGTGCTCCAGGTCCTGCCTCGCCGGCTCTGGCACCGAACCGCGCTGCGCCCCAAGTCCGTCGAGGCACGTTCGGGCAGCCAGGGAAGCTCCGTCCCGGCCATCCGGTCCGACGCCGCCCTGCCCGGCATCCCCCGCGGCCAGCGGGGCGGCGCAGCCCGGGCGGCGGTGCGCTGGCTCCCGGTGCTGGAGGTGGATGCCGAATGGCTAGCCCCCTGGGCCGAGGTCGTCGCCGGGCGCACCTCGGGCTGGACTCCGATGCTGGCCGCTCCCGTCCGCGGCGTCCCCCGGCCACGGCCACCAGTGCGCTCCGACCCCACCCCGGCGACGGCCTCCGAGCAGGTCGCCCAGTTCCGGGCCGGCAGCTCCCCGGACGCCTACCGGCTCGCCTGTCACCTCGCGGCGGCACCGCTGAGCCTGCCGGTGATGCGGCTGGTCCAGCGCGCCACCCTGCCCGGCTCCGGGCAGCCGGAACTCGCCGAACTCTTCCTCTCCGGCTTGCTCGAGGTCCGCACGGACGCTCCCGACCCGGACGAGGTGGTCTACGACTTCCGGGACGGCGTACGGGAGGAGCTCCTCGCCGAGCTGACCCGTACCGAGTCCGTCCAGGTCCTGGAGGGTGTCCTGGCCAAGGTGTCCGGTCAGGTCGCCGCCACCTTCGGCGGGACCCTCGACTTCCGCGCCCTCGCGGCGAGCGCCGGCGCGGACGGCCTGCCGCTGCCGTCCCGGAGCCGTCCGTTCGCGGAGGTCGCGGTCGCGGTACTGGCCGGCGCGGGCGGACAGCACGCTGCGCTGGCACGCAAGTTGGGCACGGCGGTGGCGACCGTCCAGGTGGACTCCGGCCCGCCTGCCCCCGGACCGGCGCCCCTCGTTCACGACACGGGGCTCGTGAGCCACCGGCCGCGCGAACTGGCCCTTCTGGTACGAGCCTGCGATCCCGAGTCGGCCAGCCTGAAGGACCGTCACTCGACCGTGGTCGTCGAGGCCGCTCCGCGCACGGGCAAGAGTTCGCTGCTCCGGGAGTACGTCCACCGTCACGGTGCGCGCCACTCGCTCGTGCACTGGATCGACGGAAGCAGTGTCGAGTCCCTGGCCACCGGGTTCGAGTCACTGCGATCGACCCTGGGCCGGCCCGGTCTCCCGACCCGGTCGGTCGGACAGATTCTGCGTCGGCGTCCGGGCTGGTTGGTCGTCATCGACGACCTGGTCCACGACGACGCCCTCGCCGGTATCGCCGGCGGCTTCGGCCTGGCCGATCCCGGACCGGGCTGCCTGCTGGTGGCGACGCCTTCGCTGCGCGGCACACGGCTTCCCGAGGGGACCGTCATCATCGGGCTCGACAAGTCGGTCGAGGACGCGACGGCGGATGCGGGCGCAGCCGCCGGTCCGGAGGCACAGGTCCACCGCGTCAGGAGCCACCGCCTCGATGTGCGTGCCGTCGCACTGGCGACGATCTCCGGCCCAGACGGCACATCGCGGCTCGCCGTCTGCGACCGCAACGGGGTGGTGTCCCTCCGCGACCCCGCACACGGGTCCGTCGTCGGTCCCGTGGTCCCGCTGTGGCTCGACACCGATGTCGTGACCATGGGGGGACGGCTCCGGTCGGACCGCTCCCTCGTGCTCCACGTCCTCGGGGGCGACGGCCTGCTGTACAGGTCGACCGGCACGAACACCACGCGGACGCGTCTGCGGACGGGGCGCCCGCGACGGCCCTCCGCACTGGGCCACCTCACCCACGTCGACGGAAGCCCCTTCCTCTGGACGCTGGACGAGGACGGCGGCATGGACCTGAGGGACCCCGCCACCGCGGCCCTGGTCCGGACCCTGCCGCGGCTTCCGTTCCCCGACGTGCAGACCGCCACTGCCGTCACCCGTGCTGACGGCTCGTCGGACCTGATCGTCGTCGACACCGCAGGACGGGTGTTCCGGTGCGAGCTCGACGGCACCGGGCGCCTCCTCCTCGGCGTCACGTCACCCGACTCGGTGTGGACGGTGGCCGGCCTCACCTCCTCCCGACAGGGGTACACCTTCGCCTCGCTCGACCGCCGGGGCGAGTACCTGCACATCTGGAGCGTCCCCGTCCCACCGGTCGAGGAGGAGCCCCCCACCCGAGTGATCGCGGACCGCTACCGGCTGGTCCGGGAGATCGGCAAGGGGAGTGCGGGGCGGGTCTGGGAGGCGGTGGACCAGCGGGACGGCTCGGTGGTGGCCGTCAAGGTCAGCCACCGCACCGCCGCGTGGTACCAGACCGGGCGGGCCTCGGACTTCGTCCGGCAGGCTCGCGCCCTGCGTACGCTGCGGCACCCCGGCCTCACCGCCGTGCTCGACGCCGGTGTCCAGGAGGACA
Organism: Kitasatospora sp. NPDC001664; assembly: GCF_053596675.1. Classification (NCBI taxonomy): domain Bacteria; kingdom Bacillati; phylum Actinomycetota; class Actinomycetes; order Kitasatosporales; family Streptomycetaceae; genus Kitasatospora; species Kitasatospora sp. NPDC001664. The sequence goes on along the minus strand of NZ_JBSFGS010000002.1, from coordinate 327,836 downwards.
CCGCCTACCTCGCGATGGAGCTCGTAGGCGGACCGGACCTCCACGCCGCCTTGGCGGCCGGACGGATGCCGCTCGAACGGGCGGTGGAGGTGGGACGTGACGTCGCCGCGGCGCTGGAGCACCTGCACGATCACGGCCTCGTCCACCGGGACGTGAAGCCCGCCAACATCCTGTTCCGCCCGACGGGAGAGGCGGTGCTCTGCGACTTCGGCGTCGGGTGGGAGGATCGGCCGGACTACGACGAACGGGAGGACGTCCACCTCACCTGGAAGGGGACCACGCCCCACTACATGGCGCCGGAGCAGGCCCTGGGCCGGACGGAGGGCCCCGCCCTCGACCTCTACTCACTCGGCTGTGTGCTGTACGAGATGCTGACCGGTGCACCACCATTCAGTGGCCGGTCGGCCTGGGACGTGATGGCGCGTCACACCAGCTCCCCACCGACGTCTCCCCGGGAGGCCGCGCCCGAGGTGCCGGAGGCACTCGCCCAGCTCGTCCTGGACCTGCTGGAGAAGGATCCGAGCCGACGGCCGCGGACCGCGGGCGAGGTCGCCGAGCGACTTGCCGCCCTGCCGGTCGTGACCAGGCGTCCGACGGAGTCCGCACTGAACTTCTCACTGCTCGGCCCCGTTCAGGCCTGGCGCGGTGGGGAGCCGGTCAAGCTGGGATCTCGCCGGCAGCTGGCGGTCCTGACGATCCTGCTGATGAACCTCAAGCACCCGCTCACCACCGAGGAGTTGGTGGCGGCCCTCTGGGAGGAGCCGCATCCTCCGGACGCGGCCTCCTTGCTGACGACCGATCTGGAGAGCCTGCGCGAGGTGCTGAACACGGGAGCCGGAGCACCGGACGTCCTGCTCCCGGCGGCCGGGGGCCTGCACCGCCTGCGCATCCCGGAGGAGTCCGTGGACGTGGTGCGCTTCGAGCGGTGGCTCGACCGAGCGGACCAGGACTTCCGGGACGGGGACCTGCCCGGCGCCCGACGTCATGCCCGGAACGCCCTCACCCTGTGGAACGGGACACCGTTCTCGGGCGCCTTCGGACACTGGGTGCGCGGATACCGTGCCCAGTTGGAGGAGCGCCGCGTCCGGGCGCAGGAGCTGGTGACCGGATCCCCTCCCGACGAGGTGGACGCGGACTCGCGCGAGGGGCTGCGCTTCTCGGTGCTGGGGCCGTTGAAGGCCTGGCACCACGACGAGCCCCTGTCCCTCGGGTCGCCGCAGCAGCAGGCGGTGCTCGCCGCGCTGCTGGTGAATTCCGGACGGGCGGTGACCACTCGGGCTCTGGTCGACGGGCTGTGGGGTGACCGCCCACCGCCCCAGGCCGTCGCAGCGTTGCGGACATACGTGTCACGCCTTCGCGCGATCCTCGAGCCTTTCCGCAGGCCGGGCGAACCGAGTCGGCTCCTGAAGAGCGTCAGTGACGGATACGCGCTGCTGGTCTCGGGCGATCTGGAGGAGTTCGGCACCCTGATGGAGCGGGCCCGTCAGGCAGGCCGGACCGGCGACCCTCAGAGGGCGCATCAGCTCCTGCAGTCCGCACTGTCCCTGTGGAAGGGCACCCCGCTCGCCGGTGTCCCGGGGCCGTACGCCGAGATGATGCGCGCCGAGCTGCTCGAACGTCAGGTCGACGCCAATGAGCTGCTGTTCGAGACTTCGCTGGACCTCGGGTGGCACGAGGAGATCGTGCCGGAGCTCTCCCGGCTGGCCGCCGCCCACCCGCAGCGGGAGCGGCTGTGCGCACTCCAGATGCTCGCCCTCGACCGGTGCGGCCGGTCACCGGAGGCGCTCAGTGTCTACCGGGCCACTCGGCGGCTGCTGGTCGAGGAACTCGGCATCGAGCCCGGCCCGGAGCTCACCGCGCTCTACCACCGGATCGACGCCCACGACCGCGACCTCCGGTCCGGCAGTGTGGACGGCCTGCTCGAACGGCTGAGCTCCGTCGAGCCCGTCCCGCCCCCCGCGTACGACGGGCTCCCCGACGTGCTGGACGCGCTGGACCTGCCCCCGGACTCCGACCCCACCTCGCACGGCCTGGCCTTCGGCGTCGGACCCGGCCTCACGCCGGTGTCCGTCGATCCCGAGACCGACCCGCTGTTCGTGGTGTTCGGCGAGAGCGGGGCGGGAAAGTCGGCGCTGCTGCGGCTGCTCATCAGGCGCATCACCGAGCGGTACACCCCCGAGCAGGCCGGCATCGTGGTCGGCGACTTCCGCCGCTCGCTGCTCGGGGCGGTGCCGCCGGAGTACCTGGTGGAGTACGCGGCCGCCGCCCCGGCGATGGCCTCCGTCGTGGAGCTGCTGCGCGGCGCCTGCGCGAGCCGCGCCCCCGGCCCGGATGTCACCCGGGAGCAGCTGCGCGACCGCAGCTGGTACACCGGCAAGGACATGTTCGTGATCGTGGACGACTATGACCTGGTCGCCACCTCCTCGGGCAACCCGATGGCGCCGCTGGCCGAGTTCCTCCCGTTCGCCCGGGACCTCGGCCTGCGCGTGATCATCGCGCGGCACTCTGGCGGTGCGGGCCGCTCGCTGTACGAGCCGTTCATGCAGCGGATGCGCGATTTCGGGGCCGGCGGCGTACTGCTGTCCGGTGACGAGCGGGAGGGCCAACTGCTCGGCACCGCGAAGGCCCGGCCACTCCCACCCGGGCGGGGGACCTTCGTGACGCGCCGCAACCCCGGCGGGGTCCTGGTCCAGACGGCCTGGCTGTCACCGGACGCGGAGGGCTCCGCCGTGGAGCGGCCGGACGGCTGACGGGACGGCATCCACCCTGGGGCTCGGTCGAACGGGTGACCGCCTCGCGTGGCGCGACCGCGCGCGGCCGCACTCGTCTCATGGTCGGAGATACCGACCATGAGACGAGTTGATGATGAGTCATTCATGCCGCACGGCCCTGCTCCCCGCCGCGGTCCTGCTGGCGGCCACGGCGGCCTGCGCCGGCCCCGCCCCGCAGCAGAGTGCCCAGCCCGCTCCCGTACCGGCCGCTCCCGCCGTGCCGGCCCCCGCCGACGACGGGCGGCGGCCGTTCACCCTGGTCGCCTCCGGGGACGTGCTGCCGCACGCCTCGATCATCCGCCAGGCCCAGGCCGACGCCGGGGGCAGCGGGTACGACTTCTCCAAGATGCTGGCCGGGGTCAGACCGGTGGTCTCGGCCGCCGACCTGGCGATCTGTCACATGGAGACGGTGTACGGCGCCGAGGGCGGCCCGTTCACCGGGTACCCGACCTTCAAGTCCCCGCCGGAGGTGGCCCGGGCGCTGCGGGACACCGGCTACGACTCCTGCTCCACCGCCTCCAACCACACCCTGGACGCGGGGGCCGCCGGGATCGACCGCACGCTCGGGGCGATGGACGCGGTCGGGCTCGGGCACGCCGGGTCGGCCCGCAGCGAGGAGGAGCGGGGGCGCCCCGCCCTGCTCAGGGCCGGCGGTGCGACCGTGGCCCAACTCGCCTACACCTACGACACCAACGGGATCCCGTTCCCCGAGGGGCGCCCCTGGGCGGTCAACCTGATCGACCGCGACCGCATCCTCGCCGACGCCCGCGCCGCCCGCCGGGCCGGTGCCGACGTGGTGGTGGTCAGCATGCACTGGGGCACCGAGTGGCAGGACGACCCCAATGAGCAACAGCTCACCCTGGCACAGGAGTTGACGGCCGCCCGGACCGACGGACGGCGCGACGTCGACCTGATCCTCGGCACCCACGCCCACATCCCGCAGGCCTACGAGCAGGTCAACGGCACCTGGGTGGTCTACGGCATGGGCGACCAGCTGGCCGGGGACATGTACAACTACACCGGCGCCTTCGACCCCCGGGGCAACCAGAGCTCGATCGCCCGGTTCACCTTCTCCCCGCCCACCGGCCCGAACGGGCCGTGGACCGTCAGCAAGGCCGAGTTCGTCCCGCAGCTGACGGACCTGGCCACCAACCGGGTGCTCGACCTCACCGAGGCCGTCCGGCAGAACCCGGCCAACACCGACTGGGCCAAGGCGCTGGACCACATCCGCACCGTCGTCCTCAGCCGCGGCGGCGCCGACGCCGGCCTCACCGCGGCCCCTTGACCGGACGCCCGCGGGGCAGGTCTCACAGGTCCAGGACGACATCGCCGCACGGGACCGCCTGGCAGGTGAGCGCGGTCCCCTCGGGCAGCTCCTCCGAGGTCTCCACCAGGTGGCCGACCCGGCCCTCCAGCACGGTACAGGCGCAGCTCTCGCACTGCCCGGCCCGGCAGCCAGTGGCCATCGCGACCCCGGCCCGCTCGCCGAGGTCGAGCAGCGAGCCCGAGCGCGCGGTCCACTCGGCGCTGCGGCCCGAGCGCGCGAAGGTGACGGTGAAGCGGGCGTCCTCGGCCAGCTCCACCTCGCGGCGGGCCGCGCGGAACCGCTCGCTGAACACCTCGAAGGCCGGCACGCCGCGCTCGCGCAGCCCGGCGGTCAGGGCCCGGAGCATCGGCTCGGGGCCGCAGAGGTAGAACCGGGCCCGGCGGGCGAGCAGGCCCGGTTCGATGTCGTCCGCCGACGGGAAGCCCTCCCGGTCGTGGTCACGGCCCCGCAGGTCCTGGCCCGGCCGGGGCCGCGCGTAGTACGTGACCACGCGCAACTGCGGTATCAGCAGCTCCAGTTCGCGCAGCCGCTCGCGGAAGGGGTGGTCGCCGCCGTGGGCGACGCCATAGTGCAGGACGACCTCCGGGACGGTGCCGCCGCGGGCGGCCAGGGTCTCCAGGTGGCTGAGGAAGGGGGTGATGCCGATGCCGCCGGCCAGCAGCACGACGGGCGCGTCGGTGTCGGTGGGCACGCAGAAGACGCCGCTCGGGCTGCCCACCCGCAGCTCGTCGCCCACCCGCAGCCGCCGGTGGACGAAGGTGGAGAAGGCCCCGCCGGACTGCAGCCGCACCGCCAGCCGGTAGGCGCGGCGGTCGGGGTCGACGGCCGCGCCGGTGAGCGAGTAGCTGCGCGCGGTCCCGGGCTCCTCGGCCGCGACCGTGAGGTGCTGCCCCGGACGGAAGTCGGGCAGCGGGCCGCCGTCGGTGGGGGTCAGACGCAGCGTCAGCACGTCGGCGCCCTCGCCTTCCAGGGCGCTGACGGTGAACGGCCGGGTGCCCGCCCAGCCGGGCTGCCCGTCCACCGGCGTGACCTGGCAGGCCACCGCACGCAGCGGCGCCGAGCCGCTGAGCGGGTCGACGACCGCGTGGTCGACCAGGCGGTTGTAGTTGCTGCCCGCCTCGGAGAGCGGATCGGCACCGGGCAGGGCGAGGTCCGCGGCCTCCTGCCACCAGCCGTACTCGCCGACCACGACGCCGGGGTGCAGCGACCCGTCGAACCGGGCCCGCATCCGGATCGCGCCCGTGCGGGTGGCCAGCCGCAGCAGGTCGCCCTCCGCGATGCCGCGTGCGGCGGCGGTCTCCGGGTGGAGGTCGAGGTGCGGTTCGGCGGCCCGGCGGCGCAGCGCGTTGACGCCGCGGTGCTGGCTGTGGACGTAGGTGCCGTGCTTGGCGCAGGTCAGCAGCAGGGGGTGGTCGGCGTCGGTGGCGGCGGGCTCGCCGGGGGCGGGCTCGCGGTGCTCGGGCACCGGCGGGTAGCCGTGCTCCAGCAGCTTCTGCGAGTAGAGCTCGACCCGGCGGGTGGGGGTGCCGAAGCCGGCGACCTCGCCGTCGCCGGAGCTGCGGCGGTAGCGGCGCTCGCCCTCCGGGACCGGCACCCGCACCCCGCCCGGCCGCTCGCGCAGCTGGGCGACCGTCAGGCCGAGCGGCTCCAACTGCCAGTTCCAGGCGGCCTCGACGTCGCCGTCGAAGAACCGGTCGCCGAAGCCGAGCCGGCGGGCCAGCTCGAAGACCACCTCGGTGTCGGAGCGGGTGCCGGGCAGGGGTTCGACGATCCGCTGCCTCAACTGCACCTGCTCCTGGGCCCGGTGGCCGACCTCGAAGCCGAACCGCAGCGCCTCGTGCTCGTAGGCGCTGTTGACCGGCAGCAGCAGGTCCGCGCTCGCGCTGGTGGGGTTCTCGAACAGGTCGAGGTGGACCTGGAAGTCCAGCGCCCGCAGCGCCCGCGCGGTGGCGTCCGAACCGGGCTGGGACACCACCAGGTTGGAGCCGAACCCGACCAGGGCGCGGACCGGGTAGGGCTCGCCGTCCTCGATCGCCCGGCGCAGGTCGCCCGCGTTGACGTAGCCGGAGGCGGGCGGTCCGAGCGGGTGCCGGTCGAGGCCGAGGGCTTTGGCGCGCTGTCCGGGGGCGAGGTCGGCGAGGGTGCTGGCCGGGCGGTACGGCGGAGGGGGTGCGAGCAGGTTGCCGCCGGGCGCGTCGAAGGAGCCGGTCAGCGCGTAGAGGGTGGCGAGGGCGCGCTCGGTCTGCGCGGCGTTGGCGCTCTGGCCGACGCCGGTCCAGCCGTAGTAGGTCACCGAGCCGCCGCCGCGCACCTGCGCGCCGATCTCGGCCGCCAGGTCGTGGATCTGTTCCGGCGTCAGCCAGGTGGCGGCCGCGGCGCGGTCGAGGGGCCAGTGCGCGCAGGCGCGGGCGTAGTGCTCGAAGGCGGGGCTGCAGTGGACGACCGCCCCGGTGCGGGTGCGGACCGGGTGACGGCCCCTCAGTGCGAAGCGCTCCGGACGCACCGCCGCCCGCCGGGTGTCGTACGGCACGGCGGCACGGGCCTCGTGGTCCCAGGTGACGAAGGCCCGGCCGCCGTCGCCCGCCGGGGGCTCCGCGAGCTCGCCGGCCCGCAGGAAGCGGCCGTCGTCCTCCCGCACCAGCAGCGGGGCGTTGGTCCAGGCGCGGACGAACTCCTCGTCGTACCAGGCGTTCTCGATCAGCTGGTGGGCCAGCCCGAGCGCCAGCGCGGCGTCCGCGCCCGGGCGGATCCGCAGCCAGCGGTCGGCGCGCAGCGCGCTGGTGGAGCGGCGCGGGTCGACGACGGCGAGCCTGGTGCCGTTCGCCTGGGCGGCCGAGAGCGCGGCGGACTGGGAGAGCCAGGTCTTGGCGGGGTTGAACCCCCAGAGCACGGCGAGGCCCGCGCGCGCGTAGTCGGGCGGCGGTATCGGGCAGCCGAAGGTGAAGGCGTGCGCGACGTCCTTGTGCCAGTTGCAGATCTCGGCGCTGTAGACGGTGTTGGGGCTGCCGAAGCGGCGCACGAAGCGCTCGATCCACTCGGTGGCGTCCGACACCATGGTGCCGCTCGGCGTGGCGACCGCGAAGGCGACCGCCTCGGGGCCGTGCTCGGCGGCGACCGCGGCCAGCCGCCCGGCGATCTCGTCCAGCGCCTCGTCCCAGCCGACCGGCCGCCAGCCCGGGTCGGGATCGGTCTTGGGGGTGGTGCGGCGCAGCGGTGTGGTCAGGCGCCTGCTGCCGTGGGCGATCTCGGGCGCGGCGCGGCCCTTGGGGCACATCGCCGCCCCGTTCGGATGGTCCGGGTCGGGGCGCACGGCGGTGATCCGGCCGTCCTCGACCGTGTACACCGCCGCGCACCGCGACTTGCACAGGGTGCAGAATCCGCGCTTCTCCTCGACCATCCCAGGCCCTCCGGGTGCCGCTCGCGGTCGCCCGCCGAGCCCTGTCGTCTCGCACCCATTGCACCGCGGCCCCGTCGCCCCGCCCACCCGCCGTCGGTCCCCGACGGGAGGGTCGGAGGGCCCCGTCAGGCGGGGCGGACGACCCGGAGGGTGGTGGCCAGACGGTCCGGGTTGCCGGGGGTGGCCACCAGGTCGCGGCCGATCCGGCCGGTCTCCACGCAGACGAAGCCGCGGTAGCCCTCGTCGGCGAGGTCGGCCATCTCCTTGGAGAGCTGCGCGCCCGGGTTCCACACCACCACGTCGCTGTGGCCGCTGTGGTGGACCTCGATCGTGCGGCCGAGGCCGGCGTCGTCGACCGGGGTGAGGCCGGCCGGGGCGGTGTAGGTGCGGTCGACCCGCTCGTCCAGGACGACCGAGCCGGGGCCCCGGCCGTCGCCGGCGGCGACCCGGTCGTGGTAGTCGGCGCCCAGGCCGGAGACGGTGGTCCGGTCGGCGGCGCCGACGTGCAGGTAGGTGTGCAGGGCGCCGGTGCTCCGGTGCTCACCGGCCACCTCCAGCTCCACCGTGCAGTCGCGGCCCAGCCGGATCCGCACCGTCGCGGTGAAGACGTGCGGCCAGAGCGCCAGCGTCCGCTCGTCCTCGCTGCGGGCGAGGGTCAGCTCCACGCCCTCCGCCGTCTCCTCGGTGCCCGCGAGCTCCCACTCCACCACCCGGGCGAAGCCGTGCGAGGGCGAGCCCGCCGGGCCGAACCACGGCCAGCAGAGCGGCACCCCGCCGCGGATCGCCACGCCCTCGGTCCATGACGACTCGTCACTGACCCACACCACCGGCTGCTCGCCGCTCGGCTGCCAGGTCACCAGCTGCGCCCCCTGCAGGCTCACCACGGCCCGGCCGGCCGGGTGGTCGACCACCACCACCGGGATCGCGCCCTTCTGGCGCAGCGTCACGGACGGGGACAGCTCCTGGCGGACGGGCAGGGCGAGGAAGTTCTCGGGCACGGTGGGGTCCTTCACGGGTTCGGTCGGCGCAGTGAGGTCATTATCGGCAACCGCCGGCCGATCACCGCACTCCGCCGGGTCCGGCCCGGACCACCGGAAGCGCCCCGCACCGCCCGCGCCCGGCACTACGCTGAGCCGATCGCCTGCACTGCCGGGGAGTTGACGCCCCGTCGGGCGCGGCACGTGTGCCTGGGGAGGGGTGCCCATGTCCGACGCGGAGCGTGCGGACCGGTCCGGGGCGAGACAGAGCCTGCTGGACCTGTTGCAGCTGGCGGGTGACTTCGTCGTGCCGGGCTTCGCGGCCGGGGGGCTGGACCGGCCGGTCGGCCGCCTGGTGGTGCTGGACGGCCTGGAGCCGCCGGCCTCGCAGGGCGACCTGCTGGTCGCGGTCGGGGTCGATCCGCACACCGAGGGGGCGGTGGACCTGGTCCGCCGGATGGGTGCGGCCGGGGTGGCCGGGGTGCTGTTCCGCCCGGTGGAGACCGGCACCGGGCACGGGGCGCTGGGCGAGGCGGCCGCGGCGGCGGGCACGGCCGTGCTCTTCCGCAGCCGGTGGACCGACTGGCCGACCGTCATCGGCATCCTGCAGGCGGGGCTGTCGGTCACGCCGCGGCCCCGGATCGCCACCGTCCCGCTGGGCGACCTGCCCCGGCTGGCCGAGGCGATCGCGCTCCAGGTGAACGGGTCCGTGACGATCGAGGACACGTCCTTCAACGTGCTCGCCTACTCGCCCGTCGGGGAGGACGTGGACTGGGTCCGGATCCGGACCATCCTCGGCCAGGCCCCGCCGGCCGACCGGCGCGACGACATGCGGAACGCCGGCTTCGACCGCGACCTGCTGCGCTCGGACCGGGTGCTGTACCGCAAGGCCCAGGGCGAGGCCCCCGAGCGTCTGATCGTGCTGGTCCGGGCGGGTGACGTCCCACTGGGTTCGATCTGGGTGGCGGCGGAGGGGAACCGGCCGCTGGACACCCCGGCCAACCGTGAGGCCCTGCGGGTCGCGGCGCAGTCGGCCGCGGCCCACCTGCTGCACGACCGGGCCCGCCGGGAGGGCCAGGACCAGCTCCTGCTGGAGGCCGTCCGGGTGCTGCTGGAGGGCCACGGGTCGGCCGAGCTGCTGGCGGCGCGGACCGGGCTGCCGCAGGCGCGGCGGTGCGCGGTCCTGTCGGTCGGCATCAGCGCGGGCACCGGCTCGGGCTCGGGCACCGGCACCGGCACCGGCACCGGCACCGGTTCGGACTCCGGCTCCGGCGGCCCGGCGGACGCCCGGACACGCGGCCGGATGGTCGAGGCCGCGTTCCGGCACTGCACCGAACGCGGCGAGGTGGCCGTGGTGGTGCCCTCGCAGGAGGGCGTGCTCGTCCTGCTGGGCAACCTGCCGAAGGAGCTGACGCGGGCTCAGGAACGGGTGCGGCTGACCGCCGAGTCGCTGGCCGCGGAGCTGTCGCGGCGGTCGGGGCGGACGGCCCGGGTCGGCATCGGCGAGGTGAGCGACCGGCTCGACGCGGCACCCGACTCCCGCCGGACGGCCGATCTGGCGCTGGGCGGCCTGCTGTTCGGGCGCGGCCCGCAGCCCTGCGCCCGGGTCGGCGAGGTCGCCGGGGCGGTCGCGCTGCTGCGCTTCGCCGAGGCCCTGCGGGCGGTCGGGCCCCTGCCGGTGGAGACCCCGGTGACCAGGCTGCTCGCCTCCTCGCACAAGGACGTGGCCTCCCTGGTCGAGACCCTGCGCACCTTCCTGGCGCAGCCGGGCGAGAAGGCCCGGGCGGCGAAGGCGCTGGGCGTGCCCGGCAACACGTACGCCTACCGCCTGGACAGCACGGTCGTGAGGGAGAGCGGGATCGACCTGGACGACCCCGACGCCCGGCTGCTGGCCCAGCTCCAACTGCTGCTGCTCCGCGGCTCGGTGGCCGGGGAGGGGTGAGGTTCGGCGCCGCGCGCGAGGAGGCCGCTCCGCCTTCGCCGTACGGCGCGAGAACGGGCCGGTCTCCCCCGCTGCGGCGCCCGGCGGCACCACCGTTCCCGCAGGTTTCCGGTGCGGCCCACGGAGCCGGGACCGCCGCCGCCCGCGCTTCGTCGCGCCGCACGAGGGAGACGGCGCAAGCCCGGTCAGCGGCCTGAAGACGATCCCGGCGCCCGACGGGCACTCTGTTCGCACGGCCCGCCGGGACCACCCGGACCACCGGAACGCGCGGGCCGCGCGACCGAGACGACCGGACGGAGAGCGGCACCGTGACCAACCCTCAACTGGCGGCCCTGCACGGCCCCGAACGACGTGAGCTCATCCTGGGGGCGGCGGTGCGCCAGGGGCTGCTGTCCCCAGAGGACGCGCCGCTCGCGGGCTTCCTCGACCTCGACGCCGTGGCCGCGACCGTGGAGGCGCTGCACCGCGCCTTCCCCGGGTCGGTGCGGGTGCTGCACGCCTTCGCGGCCAAGGCCAACAGCCTGGTCCCGGTGCTGCGGCGGCTGCGGGACCTGGGCATGGGCTGCGAGGTGGCCAGCCCCGGCGAGTTCGCGCAGGCGCTCGCCGCCGGGTTCGAGCCGGAGCGGATCGTCTTCGACTCCCCCGCCAAGACCCGCCGCGAGCTGGCCCTGGCGCTCGAACTCGGGACGGCCGTCAACATCGACAGCTGGCAGGAGCTGGCCCGGGTCGACGAACTGCTGGCGGGCCGCCGGAGCGGATCCGGCACCACGGACCCGCGGATCGGGGTGCGGGTCAACCCGCAGATCGGCGGCGGCACCATCGGGGCGATGAGCACCGCCACCGCGACCTCCAAGTTCGGCATCGCGCTCGCGGACGAGGGCAGCACCGAGCGGCTGGTCGCGGCCTTCCGGGACCGGCCCTGGCTCACCTGGCTGCACTGCCACGTCGGCAGCCAGGGGTGCCCGCTGGACCTGATGGCGGAGGGCGTCGCCGCCACCGTCACCCTCGCCCAGAAGATCAACGGCGAACTGGGCCGCCGTCAGGTGGTCGGCCTGGACATCGGCGGCGGCCTGCCGGTCAACTTCGCCGACGACCGGGCCACCCCCGGCCACCAGGACTACGTCGAGCTGCTGCGGGCGCACGTACCCGCGCTGTTCTCCGGCGAGTTCGCCCTGGTCACCGAGTTCGGCCGCTCGGTGCTGGCCAAGAGCGGCTTCACCGCCGCCTACGTGGAGTACACCAAGAACTCCGGCGGCCGGGCGATCGCGATCACCCACGCCGGAGCGCAGGTGGCCACCCGGACGGTCTTCGCCCCGGACTCCTGGCCGCTGCGGGTGACGGCGCACGACGCGACCGGGGCCGCCAAGCGCGGGGCGCCGGTCGAGCAGGACGTGGCCGGACCGGCCTGCTTCGCCGGCGACCTGGTCGCCCGGGCCCGCCCGCTGCCGCTGCTGGAGCCGGGCGACCTGGTCGCGCTGCTCGACACCGGTGCCTACTACACCTCGACCCCGTTCTCCTACAACAGCCTGCTGGAGCCCGCCGTCCACGGGGTCACGGTGGCGGCGGACGGGGCCGTGCGCTTCGAGACGCTGCGCGCCGCGCAGACCCTCGAGGACCTGCTGCACCGCACCGGTGGGTGAGCCTTCCCCCGGTCCGGTGGTCGCACCTCCCCCGTCCGCCCCGTCCGCCCCGTCCGTCCCGAAGGAGCGTCATGCCCCGTTCGCGCCGCCGTCCACCGCGCGGAGCGCCACCGAGCGGCGTGAGTCCCGTGCCGGGCCGCCGGCCCGGCCGGGTCAGCGCTGGAAGATGCCGGTCAGGACGCTCCACCAACTGCGCCGCTGCCCCGGCACGGCCGCGCCCCGGTGGCCGTGCCCGGCCGCGACGGCGGGCGGCACCACGGGCGGGGCGGGCGGAGCGGGCGGCGGGGTCGCGGGGACGGGGGCGGCGGCCGTGTCCCTCGGGGCCGGGGACCGCGGTGTGAAGCGCACCGGGAGCTCCACCAGGTGCCGGGAGAGCCAGGCCGAGGTCCAGGTCAACTCATCCTCGCCGATCGCGAGTTGGAGGTCGGGAAGCCGGGCCAGCAGGATGTCGATGCCGGTCTCCGCGACGGCCCGCCCGATGTCCTGGCCCGGGCACTCGTGCGGTCCGCCGCCGAAGGCCAGGTGGGCGCGGTTGCCGTGCAGCGGCTTGGAGAGGTCGGGCCGGACGGCCGGGTCGACGTTCCCGGCGGCGAGGCCGAGCAGCAGCATGTCGCCGGACTTGATCTGCTGCCCGCCGAGTTCGGTGTCCCCGGTGGCCCAGCGCCCGGCGACCAGTGACATCGGCGCGGAGTCCCAGAGCACCTGGTCCAGGGCGTCCGGCAGCGTCATGTGACCGCCCGACAGGTGGGCGCGGAAGCGGCGGTCGGTGAGGACCATCTTCAGGGTGTCCGCGATCAGGTTGACCGTCGACTCGTTGGCGGCCAGCAGCACCACCCGCAGGTGCTCCAGCACCTCGTCGTCGGTGAGTCCGGCCTCGTGCTGCATCAGCCAGGAGACCAGGTCGGCCCCGGGGGCCACCCGCTTGCGCTCCATGGTGCGGCGCAGCGTGGCCACCACGTAGTCGTTGCTGGCGATGGCGGTCTCGGTGCCCTTCATCAGGTCCCGTGCGGCCTCGACCAGCCGGGGCCCGAACTCCTCGGGCATGCCGACCACGTGGGTCATCACCAGCATCGGCAGGTGCTCGGCGAACTGGGAGATCAGCTCGGCCCTGCCGGTCGGCCCGAACTCCTCGATCAGCTGGTCGGCGAAGCGGGTGACGTAGCGTCGGATGCCTCGCCGGTCGAAGCGGTTGAGGCCGTCGGTGACGGCGCCGCGCAGGCGGCGGTGCTCCGGGCCGTCGGCGAAGACGCACAGCGGCTGCCAGGCGATCACCGGCATCAGCGGGGAGTCGGCGGCGACCAGTCCCTCCTGGAAGGCCGTCCAGCGGCGGGAGTCCCGGGAGAACCGGGAGGGGGTGCGCATCGCGGTGAGGTTGGCCGAGTGGCCGAGGATCAGCCAGGCCGGGAGGTCGCCGTGCAGCAGCACCGGCGCCACCTCGCCGTGCTCCGCGCGCAGCTTCTCGTACAGGCCGGCCGGGTCCGCCTCCGCCTCGGGGCCGTACAGCCGCCGCAGGCCCTCGGCGCCCAGGCCGTGGGCACCGAAGTCGCGGGTGCCCGCGCCGTGGGCCGGGCAGCCGGGCGGCGGGGTGGCTGACGCGTCGTCACTGTACGGGTTGGTCACGGCATCTCCGGGGGTCTCGTGGGGGACGGCGGGTGGTGGGTGTCAGCGCGCGGGGGCGGCCGAGCGGTCGTACAGGTAGCGCATCAGGGCCATCAGCACGTCACGGCTCGAACTGCGGCTCCTGGCGTCGCAGTTGACGATCGGGACCTCGGGGGGAAGGTCGAGGGCGGCCCTCAGGTCCTCGACGGGGTGGGACGGCGATTCGGGGAAGGTGTTGGCGGCGACCACGAAGGGCACCCCGCTGTCCTCCAGCCGCCCGATGACGTCGAAGCTGACCTCCAGCCGACGGGTGTCGACCAGCACCACCGCACCGAGGGCGCCGTCGAACAGGCCGTTCCAGAGGAACCAGAACCGCTCCTGGCCGGGGGTGCCGAAGACGTACAGCACCAGCTCCTCGTTGATGCTGATCCGGCCGAAGTCCATCGCCACCGTGGTGGAGGTCTTGCGCTCGATGCCCTCGGTGTCGTCGACGTCCGCACCCGCCTGGGTCATCGTCTCCTCGGTGGTCAGCGGGCGGATCTCGCTCACCGAGGAGACCAGGGTCGTCTTGCCGACGCCGAAGCCGCCCACGATCACCACCTTGACCGCCGTGGCGGCCGAGTCCGGCAGCAGGTCGTCCCCGCGCGGCCCGGGGAGCGCCGGGAGGGCCGGGTCAGAGCCTCTGAAGTCCATTGATCACCGCTTCCAACAGGGCGATGTCGGGAAGGATCGCCTTCGGTACTCCGGCGCGGGCCTCGATCCGCCGCTCGGCGAGGAGGTCCGCCAGCAGCACGGTGACCACGCTCACCGGCAACCTGAGGTGGGCCGAGATCTCGGCCACGGACAGCGGCGACTCGCAGACCCGCAGGATCGCCGCGTGCTCCGGCTGCATGGTCGGCGTCGGCTCCGAGCGGGCGACGATCAGGGTCACCAGGTCGAACACGGCCCGGTCGGCCGCCCCGCTGCGACCCCTGGTGATCACGTACAGGCGCTCGGGCCGGCCCACGTCCCAGTCCTGTCCGTCCGCGTTCATCCGCCGTCCGCGCCGCACCCGTCCACCGTCCCTCGACCCACCGGACTCCCCTCGGCGGCAAGCCCGTTCACACGACCTGCTCGGCTCGGCGCGGCGGCGTGCTGAGGTGCTCGCCGATCCTGGCGACCAGGTCACGCATCCGCTGGCCCATCAGCCCGGCGTCCACTCCCTCGTCGGCCAGCACCGCCAGGAAGGCCCGGGCTCCCGCCGCCATCAGGTAGAAGAAGCCGCCGCCCATCTCGATCACCACCAGGCGCATCCGGCGGTCCCCGTGCGGGAACTCGTGCCCCACCGCGGCCGCCAGGCTCTGCAGCCCCGCGCAGGCGGCGGCCAGCCGGTCGGCGGCGTCGGTGCCGGCGCCGTACTGGGCCATCCTCAGACCGTCGGCGGAGAGCACCACGATGTGGCGGGTGTGCGGGACACCGTCCGCCAGGTCCTTGAGCATCCAGTCCATGTTGGTCCGTTGCTGATGCTGGGTCACAGCTCGCCCTTCCTGGCCGGGTATTCGCTGGTGTGGTCGCCCGGTGCCCCGCTCCCGGCCGACGGCGCCTGGCCGTTCACCCCCTCGTGGAACGCGGCCAGCCAGACGCCGGGCTGCACCGCGCCGGGGTCCTGCGCCGGCGGGGACGGCGGAGCGGGCGCGGTCCTCCCGGAGGGTGCGGCGTGCCGGCGGCGCTGCGGCAGCCCGGTCGGGGTCTCGGTGCCCGGCGTCCACGGCTGGACGACCGGCACCGTCGGCGGGATCACCGGCCGCTGCTGCGCGGAGGGTTGGACCGGGAGCGCCTGGGAGTCGGAGGTGACGCCGATGCCGTGCGCCCGGCCGGTGGCCCGCGCCGTGGTGATCAGCTCCTGGGGGACGATCAGCACGGCACGCACGCCGCCGTACGCGGATGGCCGGAGCGAGACCTGGAAGCCGTACGCCTGAGCGAGCCGTCCGACCACCGCGAGACCCAGCCGGGGCGTCTCGCCGAGGTCGTTCAGGTCGATGCCCTCCTGCGCCTCACGGAGCATCAGCTCGGCCCGGGCCCGGCCCTCCTCGCTGAGGCTGAGGCCGCCGTCCTCGATCTCGATCGCGATGCCGGTCTGCACCTCGACCGCGGTCAGGTGCACGTTGGTGTGCGGCGGCGAGTAGCGGGTCGCGTTGTCCAGCAGTTCGGCCAGCGCGTGGATCAGCGGCTCGGCGGCCGGGCCGACCACCGCGACCTCGGAGACCGGGTGCAGCTCCACCCGCTGGTAGTCCAGGATCCGCGAGATGCCACCGCGCAGGACGCTGTACAGCGGCACCGCCCGGCTCCACTGACGGCCCGGCCGCGCCCCGCCGAGCACCGCGATCGAGTCGGCCAACCGCCCGACCAGCGCGTTGCCGTGGTCGAGCCGGAGCAGGTCCTCGAAGACGGCCGGGTCGTTGCCGTGCCGGTCCTCCATCTCCCGCAGGTCCTGCGCCTGCCGGTGCACGATCGCCTGCACCCGCCGGGCGATGTTCACGAACGCCCGCTGCGCGGACTCGCGCAGACCCTCCTCCGCGTCCACCGCCTCCAGCACGGTGCGCAGCACCGCCTGCCGGGCGGCCCTGAACTCCGGGCCGGCGCCGCCGTCGTGGGTCTCGTAGGCCTTCAGCACGTCCTCGGTGAACTCACCGCGCTGCAGCCGTGCGACCGTCTCCGGCAGGATCACCCTGGCCAGCCGGACGGTCTCCGCCTCCTGCCGGAGCAACTGCTCGCGCAGCTCCCGCCCCTGCCGGGCGTACCGCTCCCGCAGCTCGGTCAACTCCCGCCCACGACGCACCACTTGGGCCGCCAGCAGGGCCACCGCCCCGGTGCCCACCGCGCCGCACCAGACCACCCCGGCCCGCGCCCCGGCCCCGGTCAGCACCGCGGCCGCCACCGCCACGGCCGGCGTCACCACCACCGGCAGCAGCCACCCGAGGGCCGCCCCGGACCACCGGCTCGTGGGTGACGGTCCAGCACGAAGCATCAGCGTCCTCAAAGGGTCGTAGGGGTACGGGCGGAGCACCGGTCACGCTCTTCCTCCGCTCCGCCTCGGTGCAGGCACCAGCCTTCCGCCGCCCCGCCCGCCTCACACCCGACTCCGCCCCCGTTTCCCCCGTGCGGGCGACCCTCCCGGAGAACCGCCCCGCCCCCGAACGGTCCGTGCTAAGTCACGGCCGCCGGGCCGGATCGCACCGATCACCGACCCCGCCTTCCGCGCTCCACTCCTAAACTACTAAGGTTCCTAGGAGTAAGTGTCCGGAAGTCGACCGAGGAGCCGTCCGTGGGAAAGCGCCGCAAGCCGAGTCCGCCGAGCCGTGCCAGGCTCGCCGTCCTGACCACCGCGGCGGCGGGCACCGCGGTCCTGGCCTCCTCCACCACGGCCTACGCGGCGCCCAAGCCCGACCTCGCGACCGTCAAGAAGCAGGTCGACGCGCTGTACGAGGAGGCGGAGGCCTCCATCGAGCGCTTCAACGGCGCGGACGAGAAGGCCAAGAAGCTCCAGGCCGAGGCGAACCAGCTGCAGACCCAACTCGCCGAGGGCCAGGAGAAGCTGAACGCCGTTCAGGGCCAGCTCGGCGCCCTGGCCGCAGCCCAGTACCGCAACGGCGGCGTCGACCCCTCGCTCCAGCTGATGCTCAGCTCCGACCCGGACACCTACCTCCGCCAGGCCTCCGCCCGCGACCAGGAGGCCGACACCCAGCTCGCCCTGCTGCGCCAGGCCCAGCGGCAGCAGCAGCGGCTGGACCAGCAGCGCGCCGAGACCGCCGCCACCCTCGCCGCCCTGGACGCCAACCACAAGGCGCTGGCCGAGGAGAAGGGCAAGGTCCAGACGAAGCTGGCCGAGGCCAAGAAGATCCTCAACTCCCTCACCGCCGCCGAACGCGCCCAGGTCGACGTGGACGAGGCCGGCCGCGCCTCGCGCGGCGCCGCCGACCGCACGGACCTGACCGAACTGCCCCAGGTGCCGGCCGGCGGCCGCGCCGCCGCGGTCCTCAAGTTCGCCCAGGCCCAGCTCGGCAAGCCCTACATCTGGGGCGCCGAGGGCCCGGCCGGCTTCGACTGCTCCGGCCTCACCCTGCGCGCCTGGGAGCAGGCCGGCGTCCGGCTCCCCCGGGTCTCCCAGGACCAGTGGAACGCCGGCACCCGCATCCCCCGCGCCAACCTCCAGCCCGGCGACCTGGTCTTCTTCTACTCCGACCTGCACCACGTGGGCATCTACATCGGCAACAACAAGATGATCCACGCCCCCCGCACCGGCAAGAACGTCACCGTCCTCGACCTGCAGTACATGCCCGACTACATGGGCGCCGTCCGACCGGGCTAGCCGTATCCTGGAGGTCCGGGGCGTACGCGGTGCCACCGGGGGGCGGGGGCGGCGGTGTGAACACCCGCCGTCGGCATCACAGTTGGGCGTCGCCCGCTCGCTGAGTGTAGGCATCCCATGCCAGAGATCATCTTCTCCGCCGTCAGGCCCCAGGGGCTGCAGTGCCCGCTGTGCCACGCCGCCGTCGAAGCCGAGTACCTGGACACCGCACCCGACTTCGACGGCATCAGACGCTACGTGTGGGGCCCCGGCCCGTGCCGCAACCCCCAGTGCTCACGGGCGTCGAGGCCGACCCGCTGACGAGGCCTCACCAGTCGGAGTTGCCCGCGCCCAGGCCCAGCAGCACCTGGTCGAAGGTGTTGCCGTCGTTGTCGTCGGTGTACGACATCGCGAGCGTGCCGAACGGCGATGAGGCCACCGCGAGTTGCTCCTGCCGGCCGGTCGCCGTCTGGCTGACGGACCCGGCCGGCAGCCGGCCGGCGAAGGTGCCGTCGGGGTTGAGGCCGCGGGCCCACACCGCCGGATCCGCGCCGGTGACGCTCCAGCCGACCACCGCGTCGCGCTGGTCGTCGATCCCCACCGTCGGGCGCCCGGCCCCGGCTCCCGAGGAGACCTCGACCTCGGCCGCGCCCGGGGTGCCGTTCGCGGTGAAGGAGCGGGCCCAGACGCCCCGGGTGCCGGTGTGGTCGGACTCCCAGGCCACGGCGAAGTCGCCGTTGAAGTCGGCCGCCACGGACGGGTGTTGCTGCTGCCCGCCGCCGAGGCTGTTGGCGCTGCGGCGGGCCAGGGTGACGGCGCCGTTCGCCTTGGCGAGCTTCACCAGACCGATCTGGTCGTAGCCGTTGCCGTCGGTGTCCTCGTCCCAGACCACCACCGCGTCGCCCGAGGCGGAGGTCGCGACGTCCGGGTTGTGGTGCGCACCGCCGGTCGCGTTGACCGTCACCTCGTAGGCCTTGGTGGTGGTCCCGGTGTACCCGGCCGCCTTCGCCGTCGCCGCCGCGCTGCCCTGGACGTCCTCCCAGACCACCGAGAACGCCACCGCCGTGGTGCTGCCCGGCGCGCCGTCCGGGTCCACCGCGACCCGCGGGTGGACCTGCTGGCCGTCGGTGTTGGCGTTGGCCCGGCCGGAGCCGAGCACCGCGCCGGCCGGGGAGAGCACCCGGTAGACGATGTTGTAGAGCCCGTTGCCGTCCGGGTCCTCCGCCCAGACCACGACGGCGTTGCCCCGGTCGTCGAGCCCCACGTCGGGCTGGACGTGCCGCCAGGCCGCACCCGCCGTCCCGCCGGCCGAGAGCTTCTGCTCGTACGCCGAGACGCCGTTGCGGTACAGCCGCACCCAGACGTCGCTGTGCGCGTCGTCCCCCGGGTTGGTGGAGTCGCGGTCGTCCTCCCAGACCACCGCGACGTCCCCGAGCCGGTCGGCCGCGATCGAGGAGGAGTCCTGGTCGCCGCTGGCGTCGCTGTTCGCGGTCGTCCAGGACGAGGGCCCGGCCGCCGAGGCCGGGGCGGACAGGGCGAGGACGGCGGCGAAGGCGGCGAGGGCCGCGCCGACCACGGAGAGCTTACGCATCGGCCAACCCCGGCTGTCCGTCGTGGATGATGAAGGTCCGGGCGGTGGTCGCCGCCGCGCCGTGCTCGGTCACCGTCGCCACCGACCGGAAGTCGGCGGTCAGCCGGGACGGCGTGACCCGGGTGCGGACGTAGCCGCGCTGGTTGGAGTAGAAGCGCAGGTGCGGGTTGTACGCCCCGTTGGGGATCGTCGTGGTGGTGCTGCCGTTGCCGCCGCTGGTGATGGAGGTGCAGACCAGCTCGGTGCCGATGGTCGCCGAGTTCGGGTTCGCGTAGTCGGCCTTGAGGTCGTTGCCCCAGGAGGCGTGCACGTCGCCGGTGAGGACCACCGGGTTGCGCACGCCCCGGTCGACGATGCCCTGCTGGATCCGCGCCCGGCTGGCCCGGTAGCCGTCCCAGGCGTCCATGTTCATCGCACCGGCGGCGTTCACGTTCCGGGCGAAGAAGACCTGCTGGCCGATCAGGTCCCAGGTACCCAGGCGCTGGCCGAGCCCGTCGAGCAGCCAGGACTCCTGCGCGGTGCCGGTGATCGAACGGCTCGTCAGGTCGGCGTCGGCGCAGACCTTCGTCCCGTCGCCGCAGGCCTGGTCGTCGCGGAACTGCCGGGTGTCGAGCATGTGGAAGGTGGCCAGGGTGCCCCAGCGGACCCGGCGGTAGAGCTGGATGGCGTTGCCGGACGGCGCCGCGGCGGCCCGCAGTGGCATGTTCTCGAAGTAGGCCTGGTAGGCGGCGGTGCGCCGCGCGGTCCACTGGGCCGCCGTCAGCACCGGGCTGCTGTCGGCCCGGACCGTGCCGGCGTAGTTGTTCTCCACCTCGTGGTCGTCCGGCACCACCAGCCACGGCGCGATCGCGTGCGCCGCCTGCAGGTCCGGGTCGGTGCGGTAGAGCGCGTAGCGGCGGCGGTAGTCGGCCAGCGAGACGATCTCGCTGCCGAGGTGCTGCCGCACGCCGCCGGTGCCGGCGCCGCCCTCGTAGATGTAGTCGCCCAGGTGCAGGATCACGTCGGGGCGGTCGTCGGCCATCCGCCGGTAGGCGGTGTAGTAGCCGCTCTCGTAGTGCGCGCAGGAGGCGAAGGCCATGGTGAAGTCCCGCCCGACGGTGCCGAGCGCCGGCGCGGTGCGGGTGCGGCCCACCGGGGAGATGAAGCCCTGGGCCCGGAAGCGGTAGTAGTACTCCGCGTCCGGCGCGAGCCCTCCGGCCAGCACGTGCACCGAGTGGGCCTGCGCGTAGCGGGCGGTGACGGTGCCGGAGCTCACCAGGGTGGTGAAGTTCTGACTGGCCGACACCTGCCAGTCGACGGTCACGTCGGCGTTGGGCATGCCGCCCTGGCCGTCCGCGTTGGTCGGCGACGGGGCCAGACGCGTCCAGAGCACCACGCTGCTGTCGTCCGGTTCCCCAGAGGCGACGCCGAGCGTGAACGGGAAGGGGGTGGAGGCGGCGGCCGACGGCTGGGCCGTCGCACCGAGCTGGAGCGCGGCGGCGCCCGTGGTGGTGAGCCCGCCAAGGATGAAGATGCGGCGACTGAGGTTGCTCATGACCGTCCATGCTCAGGGAGCCGGGTGAACTCCCGTCACTGCGCAGGGGAAGGCCGGGTGACGCGCCTGCGGAGCTAGTTGGAGTCCCCCGCCGCGGCCCGCCGGTCGGACCACTCCCGTTCGGCGACGGCCAGGCCGCGCTCCAGCGTCGCGACGAACTCCCCGCGGCCCACCGTCACCACCACCGGCTCTCCGGGGGCACCTCCGTCCAACTCCCGTACCCGGCAGGCGAGGTGCAGCGACTCCCCGTCCGGGAACGCGAACGCCGTCACCTGGTCGGTGCACTCGCCCCACTCCAGGAACCCGCACCGCGCGAGCACGGCCCCGCCGTCATCCGCGCCGTCCTGCCCGTCCATCCGGCGCTCGGCCGCCAGGAACGCCTCGACCGGCTCGGTGAACCCCTCCGGCAGCTCCGCCGGCTCGCGGAGGCGCCGCAGCTCGTCCCCCAACTTCTTGACCAGCAACGGCGGGTAGAACGCGTTGTCCCAGGCGTTCACGTGCGCCCCGCCCACGAACACGTCCACGCACAGCAGTTGCGCGTCCCGCTCCACGTGGAACTCCAGCGCGAAGCCGTCCCGCGCGCCGATCAGCACGCGGCGTCGATCTCGGCGACCAGGCCCTCGATCAGGGCTTTGATCTCGTCGCGGATCGGGCGGACGGCCTCGATGCCCTGGCCGGCCGGGTCCTCCAACTGCCAGTCCAGGTAGGTCTTTCCGGGGAAGTACGGGCAGGCGTCGCCGCAGCCCATGGTGATCACGTAGTCGGAGGCCTGGACGGCCTCGGTGGTCAGCACCTTCGGCCGCTGGTCGGAGATGTCGATACCGAGCTCGGCCATCGCCGCGACCGCGGCGGGGTTGACCTGGTCGCCGGGGATCGAGCCGGCGGAGCGGACCTCGACGCGGTCACCGGCGAGGTGGCGCAGGAACCCGGCGGCCATCTGGGAGCGGCCCGCGTTGTGGATGCAGACGAACAGCACGGAGGCGGCGGGGGCGGTGGTCATGGCGGTCCTTGGGCTTGGGTTCCTCCCGGGCGTCGGCTAACGTATCAGCCCATGGTGACGTCAGTCGACAGTGATGTATTGAAGGCCCTGGCCGACCCGCTGCGGATGCGGATCGTCGAGCTGCTGGCCAGAGAGGCGCTGTGCACCACCCACCTCGTCGAGGAGACGGGTGCCAAGCAGACCAATCTGTCGAACCATCTGAAGATCCTGCGTGAGGCGGGGCTGGTGGACACCGAGCCCTGCGGTCGCTTCACGTACTACTCGCTCCGCCCCGCCGCCCTCACGGCCCTGGCGGCCGAGTTCGCCGCACTGGCCTCCACCGCACGACTCACCGCCGAAGCCGGATTCAAGCGGTCCTGCTGAGCCACCCGCACGAGGAGCACCATCCGTTGAACGCCATAGACGAGGCCAGACCGGAGACCACCGAGGCCGAGCCGCTCACCGCCGAGCCTCCGGCCGTCCCGCTGCTGAACCGGGTGGCGGCCGAACTGCTCGGCACCGCCGCCCTGGTGGCGGTCGTGGTCGGCTCCGGGATCCAGGCCACCGAGCTCACCCACGACGTCGGCCTCCAGCTGCTGGCCAACTCGCTGGCCACCGTCTTCGGCCTCGGCGTGCTGATCCTGCTCCTCGGCCCCGTCTCCGGCGCCCACTTCAACCCGGTGGTCACCCTCGCCGAGTGGTGGACCGGCCGCCGCGGCCCCGAGGCCCTGCGCCCGGCGGAGGTCGCCGCGTACTGCGCCGCACAGACGGTCGGCGCGATCGCCGGAGCGGTCCTCGCGGACGCGATGTTCGGCCGGGCCCTGGTGACGTGGTCGACCCACGACCGCTCGGCCGGGCACCTGCTGCTCGGCGAGGTCGTCGCCACCGCCGGCCTGGTCCTGCTGATCTTCGGCCTCGGCAGGACCAGCAACCTGCGCTTCGCCCCCGCCGCCGTCGCCTCCTACATCGGCGCCGCCTACTGGTTCACCTCCTCCACCTCCTTCGCCAACCCCGCCGTCACCCTCGGCCGCGCCTTCACCGACACCTTCGCCGGCATCGCCCCGTCGTCCGTCCCCGGCTTCATCGGCATGCAGTTGATCGGCGGTGCGCTGGGCCTGGCCCTGGTCGCGCTGGTCTTCGACCACCGAGGCCGCACGGCCGGGCAGAAGTGACCGCCGCCCGGCACGCCCAGGTCCTGGTGGTCGGCGCGGGCCAGGCCGGCCTCGCCGCGGGGTACCACCTGCGGCGCGCCGGGCTGGACTTCGCGATCCTGGACGCCAACCCGGCGCCCGGCGGCGCCTGGCAGCACTACTGGGACACGCTCCGACTGTTCTCGCCCGCCGGCTACTCCTCCCTCCCCGGCCGCCCCATGCCGCAGCAGCCCGGCCAGGAGTACCCCGACGCCGCCCACGTCGTCTCGTACCTCACCGACTACGAGAGGCGCTACGACCTCCCCGTCCACCGCCCCGTCCGGGTCGAGGCGATCGCCCGCGACCTCGACGGCATCACCGTGACCACCGACGACGGCGACTGGCGCGGCCGGGCCCTGGTCCTGGCCACCGGGAACTGGGAGCGTCCCTTCATCCCGGCCGTACCCGGCCGAGCCGACTTCACGGGCCGTCAGCTCCACACCCACGCGTACCGCAGCGCCGCCGACTTCACCGGACAGCGCGTCGTCGTGGTCGGCGGCGCCAACTCCGGTGCCCAGATCGCCGCCGACCTGCACGCCACCGCCGAGGTCCACTGGGTCACCCGGCGCCCGGCCCGCCACCTCCCGGACGAGATCGACGGCCGCGCCCTCTTCGACCTCGCCACCCGCCGCGTCCAGTCCGGCGGGCCCCGCATCTCCGACCTCGGCGACATCGTCGCCGTGCCGCCCGTCCGCGCCGCCCGCGCCGCCGGACTGACGGACCGTCCGATGTTCGACCGCCTCACCCCCACCGGCGCGGCCTGGGCCGACGGCACCACCTGGGACTGCGACACCGTCATCTGGTGCACCGGCTTCCGCCCCGACCTCCCCCCGATCGACCTCCCCCGCACCGACGGCCGCATCACCACAGACGGCACCCGCTCCACCGAGGACCCGCGCATCCACCTCCTCGGCTACGGCGACTGGACCGGCCCCGCCTCCGCCACCCTCATCGGTGTCGGCCGCACCGCCCGCACCGCGGTCGAGCAGCTGCGCGCCCAGCTCGGCTGACCGGCGCCCCGGGCGCCGCCACGGAGGACCACCGGCCTGCCGAAGGGCCGCACCACGCACGGGGGTCCGCCGTTCGGGCCCTTGTTCAGCCGACCACCGGACTACGGCGCTCGACCAACAGGACGTCCCGCCAGACGCCGTTGAGCCGGCCGATCCGTTCGCGGGTGCCGATGACCCGGAAGCCGGCCTTGGCGTGGACCGCGAGACTGGCGGCGTTCTCCGGGAAGATGCCGGACTGGACGGTCCAGATCCCGGCGGCCTCGGTGGACTCGGCCAACGCCCGCAGCAGCACCCCGCCCACGCCCCGGCCGCGCGCCTCGGGGTGGACGTAGACGGAGTGCTCGACCACCCCGGCGTACGCGCAGCGGTCGGACACCCGGCTCACCGCCACCCAGCCGAGGACCCTGCCGTCCTCGTCGAGGGCGACGAAGCGGTGCTCGGGGAGCTTGGCGGCGTCGAAGCGGGCCCAGTCGGGGGCGGTGGTCTCGAAGGAGGAGTTCCCCTCGTCGAGACCGGCCTGGTAGATGGCAAGGACCTGCTCGGCGTGCTCGGCGCGCAGCGGGGCGACGTGCAAGGCGGCTCCTTCGGGGTGACGGCGGATCAGCTGTGCCGGTCGAGCATGGCCGACATCGAGGCGAGCACGGAAGGCTCGACGCGGTAGTAGACCCAGGTGCCGCGCCGCTCGCTGCTGAGCAGTCCGGCCTCGCGCAGCTTCTTGAGGTGGTGCGAGACGGTCGGCTGGGAGACCCCGACGTCCTGGATGTCGCAGACGCACGCCTCACCGCCCTCGTGGGAGGCGATCTTCGAGAACAGTCGCAGTCGCACCGGGTCGGAGAGCGCCTTGAACATGGCGGCCATCCGCTCGGAGTCCGCCACCGACAGCTCCCCCGAGGTGATCGGCGGGCAGCAGGCACCGCTCTCGGGCTCCAGTACGGTCAGCTCCAGATTCGACATGTGTCTATGTTGACATCCGTCGATACCCGGTGCCAAGGTCGAGGACGTCACACATCGACGTTTGTCGAATCAACGAGCGGCAGCTGCCGCCCCATCAGGGAGACCGTCATGTCGTCCGAGAACACCGGCCTGCCCGTCCTCGTCATCGGCGCGGGCCCCGCCGGCCTGGCCGCCGCCGCCCACCTCACCGAGCGCGGCCTGGACGTGGTCGTCGCCGAGGCCGGCCCCACCGCGGCCACCGCGGTCCGCGCCTGGGGCCACGTCCGCCTCTTCTCCACCTGGTCCGAGCTCGTCGACCGGGCCGCGGCGCGGCTCCTCGCCCCGACCGGCTGGACCACTCCCGATCCCGCCGCCTACCCCACCGGCGCGGACTGGGCCGAGCGCTACCTCCAGCCCCTCGCCGACGCCCTCGGCGACCGCGTCCGCTACGGCACCACCGTCACCGGGGTCGCCCGCGCCGGGCGTGACCGCGTCGTCGACTCCGGTCGCGCCGAACAGCCGTTCACCGTCCACCTCCAGCTCGCCGACGGCCGCCAGGAACGCCTCACCGCCCGGGCCGTCGTCGACGCCTCCGGCACCTGGTCCACCCCGAGCCCGGCCGGCGCCGACGGCCTGCCCGCCCTCGGTGAGCACGCCCACACCGCCCGGATCTCCTACCGCGTCCCCGACCTCGACGACCCGGCCCAGCAAGCCCGTTACGCCGGCAAGCGCACCGCCGTCATCGGCTCCGGCGCCTCCGCCTTCACCGCCCTCGCCCTGCTCGCCGACCTGGCCGCAGACGCCCCCGGCACCCACGCGACCTGGATCCTGCGCCGCGGCATCGGCGCCGACACCTACGGCGGCGGCGAGGCCGACGGGCTGCCCGCCCGCGGCGCGCTCGGCCTGCGCGCCAAGGCCGCCGTCGACCACGGCCACGCCACCGCCCTCACCGGCTTCCGCACCGCCGCGATCGAACCGGACGGCGACCGACTGATGCTGGTCTCCGAGGACGGCCGCCGCAGCGAGCCCGTCGACGAGGTCGTCGTCCTCACGGGCCTGCGCCCCGACCTCTCCTTCCTCTCCGAGCTCCGCCTCGGACTGGACGAGCGCCTCCAGGCCCCGACCGCCCTGGCCCCTCTCATCGACCCCAACCAGCACTCCTGCGGCACCGTCTACCCGCACGGCGCGGCCGAGCTCACCCACCCCGAGGAGGGCGTCTTCCTGGTCGGCCAGAAGTCCTACGGCCGCGCTCCCACCTTCCTCGCCCTCACCGGCTACGAGCAGGTCCGCTCCGTCGCCGCCCACCTCGCCGGCGACCACGAGGCCGCCGCCCGCGTCGAGTTGACCCTCCCCGAGACCGGAGTCTGCGGCGGCGCCGGCGTCTTCGACCAGCCCGAAGCGGAACAGGCCGCCACCGGGGGCTGCTGCTCCGCCCCGGCCGCACCCCGGCTCGTCACCTTCGGCACCGCCCCCACCCACCCCTGACCGGACATCCGCCCGCAGGGTCGCGGCGCACCGGGCCGCCTTGGAGGCACCCACAAGCCCTCGACATCGCACCTTCCAGACGATCAGCGGAAATGACAAGCATTTGCCAGGTGTTTTACGAACCAGCCCTCGCGGCTGCAAGATGTCTGGAACATGCTCGCCGAGATCTGAGGAGCCGGAGATGGCAGCGGGTTCGGAGGAGGCGCAGAGGACCCGGGAGTGGCTGCGCCGCCTGGAGGTCTTCGCGGGGCCGCTGCCGGCGTTCGACCCGGCGCTCGCGCCGGCCGATCCGGTCCGGCTGTTCCTGGCCTGGCTGGAGGAGGCGGTGGCGGAGGGCGTGCGCGAGCCGCACGCGATGACGGTGTCCACCGTCGACGGGGCGGGTGCCCCGGACGCGCGGGTGCTGATCCTGAAGGGCGTGGACGCGGGCGGCTGGCAGTTCGCCGGGCACGCCTTCAGCCCGAAGGGCGAGCAGCTGGCCGGGCACCCGCGCGCGGCCCTGACCTTCTACTGGCCCGAGCAGGGCCGCCAGGTCCGGATCCGCGGCACCGTGACGCCCGGCACCGCAGCGGAGAACTCGGCCGACTTCCTGCGGCGTTCGCGCTCCGCCCGCGCCGAGGTCCTGATCGGCCGTCAGAGCCAGTACCTGCGCGACCCCGCCGAACGTGACGTGGAGGCGGAGAAGGCGGCCGCCCTGATCGCCCGGGATCCCTCCCTGGTCGATCCGGCCTGGACGCTCTACACCCTGGCCGCCGACCGGG
The DNA here is from genome assembly GCF_053596675.1 of Kitasatospora sp. NPDC001664. Classification (NCBI taxonomy): domain Bacteria; kingdom Bacillati; phylum Actinomycetota; class Actinomycetes; order Kitasatosporales; family Streptomycetaceae; genus Kitasatospora; species Kitasatospora sp. NPDC001664. The sequence goes on along the minus strand of NZ_JBSFGS010000002.1, from coordinate 300,373 downwards.
TGGAGTTCTGGCAGGCCGCACAGGACCGCGCGCACACCCGATTGCGCTACGAGCGGGGCGGCGAGGGCTGGGACCGGCTGCGGATCTGGTCGTGACGGGGGTCGACCGCGCCGCCACGTCCGTGCTCCCCGGCCCGGCCGCCCCGAACCGCTCCGCAGGCGCCGCCCATCGGCCGGACCCCCGGCCGGCGCGGTTCGTCGCCGAGGCGCTCGGCACCGCTCGGACAGTGCTCAACGTCGGTGCGGCCGCACGCGGCACCGGCCCATCGGCTCCCGCCGCCCCCTCGCGACCGTCCCGAACGGTACCGTCCGTCGATACCGTGGCCGGAGAACTCCCCTTCCACGACGGCGAGTTCGACGCCGCCATGACGCTGCTCAACATCCACCTGTGGGACGACGTCCGGCTCGGCCTGCGCGAGATGCGCCGGGTCACCCGCGGCCCGGTCCTCGTCCTGCCCCGTGACCCCGCCCGGGTCGGGGACTTCTGGCTGCACGAGTACGCGCCCGAGGTGGTCGCAGCCGAAGCCCGGCGGTACCCGCCGCTCGACGAGCTGACGGCCGCCCTGGGCGGCCGGTCCACGGTGCGGCCGGCGCCGATCCCGTTCGACTGCACGGACGGCCTGGACGAGGCCTGCTACGGCCGCCCGGATCTCCTGCTGGACCCCAACGCCCGCCGGGTCGACTGGACTTGGAGTTCCGTCGGCGACTCGGTCCGCGAGCGGTTCGACCGGACCCTCCGCGCCGACCTGGCCTCCGGGGCCTGGGACCGGCGCTTCGGCCACCTGCGCACCCGACCCCAGTACGAAGGGGCGCTCGTCCTCGTGCGCGCGACCCCGTGACCAGAACGGAAGACGGCACCGTGGGAACACCCGACCGGATGGACGAACAACTGCGGGCCCTCGGGCTCGTCGAGGCCCAGTCCAAGGCGGAACGGCTCTTCGCCGAGGTCGAGGCCCGCGGCCTGGTGGCCCCCGGCCGGGGCGAGCGCGAAGTCAGCGACCTGATCCGGGACTTGGCGAACGAGATGTTCGGCACCACCAAGCACTGGCACAAGCGGATCGTCCGCTCCGGCCCGCACACCGTGTTCCCCTACCGGGAGAACCCGCCGGACCGGGTCATCGGCGAGGACGACATCGCCTTCGCCGACTTCGGCCCGGTCTTCGAGGAGTACGAGGCCGACTTCGGCCGCACCTTCGTCTTCGGCGACGACCCCGACAAGCACCGCCTGCGCGACGACCTCTCCACCGTCTTCGCCGCCGGGCGGGCCGCCTTCCACGCCGACCCCGACATCACCGGCGCGCAACTCCACGCCAGGGTGAGCCGGTTGGCCGCCGATCGCGGCTGGCTCCTCGGCGGCTGGCACGCCGGGCACCTGGTGGGCGAGTTCCCGCACGAGACCATCGACGGCGCCAAGGCCGAGTCCTACGTCACCCCCGACAACCACACCCCGCTCCGCCGCACCGACCGGTCCGGCTGGCGCTGCCACTGGATCCTGGAGGTCCACCTCGTCGACCCGTCCCACGGCTTCGGCGGCTTCCACGAGCAACTCCTCGACCTCGCCTGACATCGGCGCCCCGACGGCACGCCGAGGGCCCCGCTCCTGCTCGGGAGCGGGGCCCTCGGCCGCACGGGCGCGTACGTGTGCCGTACGGGTTTGGTCAGAGCGAGAGCGAGATCTCGGTCGACTTGATCAGCGCGACCACGGAGGTCCCGGCCGCCAGCCCGAGCGCCTCGACGGCGTCCTTGGTGATGGCAGCGGTCAGCGCGCCGCCCTGGACGTCCACCTTCACCGAGCCCATGGCGCCACCAGTGGCCACGTCGGTGACGGTGCCCGCGATCTGGTTGCGGATCGAGATGCCCGCGACCGGGGCGGTGGCCAGCGAGACCTCGGTGGACTTCACCAGGGCCTTCACGGCGGTGCCCTCGGCGATGCCGAGGTCCTTCACGGCGTCGGTGGTGATCGCCGCGGTGATGTCCTGACCGCCCGTCAGCCGGACCTTCACCGTGGACATGGCCTCGCCGGCCGTGACGGAGGTGACGGTGCCGGGGATCTGGTTGCGGATGCTCAGGCTCATGGAAGTACGCCTCACTCGGGTCGGTTGCGGATTCCGCGGCTTTCGGGCCGCCACCGGCCACGCTAATCGCGCCGCCCGGCGCACGCAGCGGGCCCCTCGCATCCGCCAGGACGGACAGCGGTTGCGCCTCGCAAGTTCACCTGGGCAGAACATCACAACAATTCAGGCCGGCCACCACACCATTTCGGAGATTCGGACGGCCGCCTCGGTTCGGGCGTCTGATATGCCGACGTGCGACAGAATTGCAAATGCCCGGTTTTGCTCCCTCATGCGTCGCACCTGCAGCACTGAACCGCGGGCCAGGCCGCACGCGTGCTCGGCGTCAGCCCCGACACGGCCCGCCGCTCGGCCGACGCCGGCCGGCTCGCCACCCGGCGCACCGCGCACCGCGCACCGCGCACCGCGCACCGGCGGACGACGCACCGGTCCACAGTTCGGTCCGCAACTCGTTCCCGGGCATCATCGCCGCCGTCGAACTCGGCGACGTGGCGGCCCTGGTGGAATTCCATGCCGACCCCACCGGCCGGTTCTCGCAGCCGACCCGCGAAGCGGTGGAGGAAATGGGGCTGGACGTGGGAATGCGGGCGACCGGCCGGGTGAAGTCCACCAGCGCCCACGTCGACCTCGCCTGAACACCGCGCCCACCGTCACGTGCCGTTCCGCTGCACCACCCCGAGGTGCTGACCTCCGCTCAGACCCCCGACCTGATCGCCGAGATCACCCTCGTCGAACTCTGAGCACCAACCGGGCCGGCGCGGCCCGCGCGGGGCCGGTCACGCGGCGCGGCGCAGGTGGCGGTGCCGGTGGTCCAGGACGTACGGGTGACTGTGGCCGAGGCCGCCCGCTGTGACGCGGGCGTCGGCGAGGTGCGGGTGGTCTGCGGGGAGTTCGGGGTGGAGGTGCTCGACCACGGCCAGGTCGCGGGCGGGCCAGAGGCGCGCGGCGGTGCTGGCCGCCGCCAGAGCGATCACCGCGAGGGTGGCGGCGGTGACCGGGAGCCCGGCCGCCGCGGCCAGCCAGCCCGCGAGGGGGTAGGTGAGGAGCCAGCAGCCGTGCGAGAGCGAGAACTGGGCGGCGAAGGCGGCGGGCAGGTCCTCGTCGCTGACGGAGCGTCGGATGATCCGCCCGCCCGGCGTGAGGACGGCGGAGGTGGCCGCCCCGATGGCGGCCCAGACGAGGAGGAGTCCGAGCCAGCTCGGCGTGCCCGCCGGGGCGGCCGTGACCACGACTACGCCCACCAGCACCGGGGCCAGAGCCAAGGCGGCGGGCAGCATCACGGCGCGGTCGGGGACGCGGCGGAGCAGGGCGGGCAGCGCGAGGGCGGTGAGGATGGAGCCGACACCGAAGGCGGCCAGGGCGACCGAGACGGCTGCGGCCGGGCGTTGGAAGTGGTCGCGGACGATGACCACGGTGTTGACGTAGACGACGGCACCGGCGGCGGCGACCGCCAGGTCGAGCGCGATCAGGGCCCGCAGGCGCGGGGTGCGCCAGAACAGGCGGGTGCCGTGGGTGGCCTTGGCGTAGACGCCGCCCTCGCGCTCGACGGGCACCGCCTTCGGCAGCACGGCCGAGACGACCAGCGCGGCGGAGGCGGCGAAGCCCAGGGCGGTGCCGGTGAACAGCCAGTTGTACGAGACGACGGTCAGCAGGAGCGCGGCGAGGGCGGGGCTGGCCAGGGACTCCAGGTCGTAGGCGAGCCGGGACATCGACAGGGCCTGGGTGTAGTCGCGTTCCTCCGGCAGCACCTGCGGGATGGTGGCCTGGAAGGTGGGGGTGAAGGCGGCGGAGGCGGTCTGCAGCACGAAGACCATCAGGTAGACCTGCCAGACCTGGGTGACGAACGGCAGGGTCAGTGCGACGCCGGCCCGGACGAGGTCCGTCGCCACCATCAGGGTCCGCCGGGGAATCCGGTCCGCGAGCGCGCCGATCAGGGGGGCGACGGAGACGTAGGCGACCATCTTGATCGCCAGCGCCGTGCCCAGCACGGCCGACGCGTTGGAGCCCGCCAGGTCGTAGGCGAGCAGGCTCAGAGCGACGGTCGCCAGCCCCGTCCCCGCCAGAGCGACGACCTGGGCGGTGAACAGGCGGCGGTAGGTGCGGTTGCGCAGGACGGCGAGCATGCGGGCGGGCCCCTTCTGACGGCGGCACACCCTCAGAGTAGTGCACATGTGCGCATCCAGGCACGTATCAGATGGAGGGCACCCCCTCCGACCCCCGGCCCGGCCGTCAGTCGTGCGAGGGCAGGGCGCCGATCTGGTGGTCGGCCGCGCTCAGCGCTTCGTCCACCAGGCGGCGCAGGTGGCCGTGGCGCAGCGAGTAGACCACCCGGCGGCCGTCCTTGCGGGTGGTGACCAGACCGGCCAGACGCAGCTTGGCCAGGTGCTGGCTGACGGCGGGTCTGGCCGCGCCGCAGGCCTCGGTGAGGGTGGTGACGTCGGCCTCGCCGAGGCCGAGCTGACGGAGCAGGGCAAGGCGGGTGCGGTCGGCGAGCAGGGAGAGGATCGTCGCGGCGACGTCGAGGCGCTCGCCGTCGTCCCGCTGGTGCGACTCGTGCGCAGCTGCTGCTGAGGTGCCCGTGCTCATGCCGCTCATAGTAGGGCCGGGCACTCTCCCGGCGGTCCGGCCGACCGGGGCGGGCCCACGCCTCCCGGCCACGCTTCAGACCCGCGCCCGCAGGGCCCTCGCGGTGCGCCGGGCGGCGAAGCCGGTGCCGGCGACGAACCGCATCAGCGGGCCGAAGGTGCCGGCCGCGGCCAGGCCGGAGAAGTGGAGCCCGTCGACCGAGGACCCGAAGTCCGGGCCGAGCCGGGGCGAACCGGTGGGCAGCCGCTCGATGTCGCCGCGCAACGCCGGTTCCAGGAAGTCCAGGCGGCTCAGGTCCACCCGGTACCCGGTGGCGACCAGCACGTGGTCCGCCTCCAGCCGGGACTCGCAGGCGGTGAAGCCGAGCACCGCCTTCCCGTCGACGGCGCGGGCCTCGCTGACGGTGTGTCCGGTGACGACCGGGAACGCGTCCAGGACGCGTTCGAGCAGCCACCAGGCGCCGGCCGGGCCGAGCACGGTGCGGACCTTGGCGGCCCGCACCGCGTCCGGCAGCAGCCGGAACGGGCCAGGGTTGGCGCAGTACGCCCGGAGGCGCCAGCCGGGCCCCAGCGCGGAGGCGGGCCTGAGCAGCCGCGCGCCGACCGCGCGCGAGCCGGGCCGGTTCGCCTCGGGCATCGTGCCGAAGACCAGTTCGCGGGTACGGGCGACCAGCACCGGGCGGGCCCCGCACTCGTGCAGCAGGGCCGCGCTCTCCAACGCCGACTGGCCGGCGCCGATCACGGCGACCGTCCGGCCCGCGAACACCCGCAGGTCACGGTGGTGGGCCGGATGGGAGGCGAGCCCCTGCTCGACCAGCGGCCGGAAGAGGTGCGGGGTGTTGGCGAAGCACTGGACCCCGTTGGCCAGGACGACCTGACGGGCGGTCAACTCCGCCCCGCCGGACAGCACGAGGCGGAAGGCGCCGCCCTCGCGGTGGACCGCGATCACGTCCTCGGGCTCGACGCCGGCCACCAACTCCCGTTGGAACCACTCCCCGTACGCGACGAACTCCTCCAGCGGGATCGGATACAGGTCACCGACCGCCGCGCGTCCGTGCCGCATCCGGAAGTCGTTGAAGCCGTAGCCGCGGACCGACCCGATGTCCGAGGCCCGCGGGGTGGACTTCAGCCGCATCCCGGCCGGCATGTGCGAGCGCCAGCCGTCCATCGGCCGGCCGAACACCCGTGGTTCGATCCCCAGCAGGCGCAGGTGCGCCGCGAGGGCCAGACCGTACGGCCCAGCACCGATCACCACGATCGGCTCCGCCCTGCGGACCGTCACGGGACGTCGGGTGGCAAGAGCGCGGGACATCGCCGCACCTCCTCGGTGGAGACCCCCACATCGGCCCCGCCACAGCGACCGGCACCCGGCTGAGCCTCGACCCCCTGCTACCCCCGCTTCCCCGCACGCGCGTGCCGCACCCGGCCCGTCGGCAGCGCCGCATCCCCTCGAACATCCCCTAGAGGCAAGCTTTGCACCATTTGCCCGATCCGCAAATCTCGGCCGCCCCGCACCCTTCCTCCGGTCAGTCCACGCACGGGGGCGGTGCACCGCAGCGCCGGTGGCGTTCGGGACGCTCCGGCACGACGGTACGACCACGGGTGCCCCCGTCCCCACCGGGAATCGGCGGGGACGAGGGCACCGGCACGGGTTGACGACCGGTCAGCCGAGGCGGAGCTGAAGGAGCTGACGTGGCGGGTGACGCCCTTGGCGTTCGGGTCGCCGCGCATCAGATGCCGGTCCCGAACGCCCGGTGCGCCGTACGACCGATGCGACGTACCAGAGTGGCCGGCTTGAGGTGACGCTCAGCGCGGAGGAGGAAGCCGGTTGCAGATCCGGCCATCCGCTCCGAGCGGAGTTCGGATGCCGCCTGGCGAACGGTGACGCCGAGTACCGCCATGCCGGTGACCGCGACGGGAGTGACACCGCCCCAAAGTCCGCCCACCACGCTGGTGAGGGCGGGGGCCTGGAACCCGAGCGCGCTGGTGAAGACCTTCAGGTCGAGACCTACCATCGCGGCGCGCAGCGCCGCCAGCGGCTGGGCAATGTTCTTGTCGAAGGCCAGCTGGAGGTGCCGTTCGAAGGCACTGCGGTCAGTGACGGAAGCCGTGGCCTCCCCCAGGTCGCTGACGGTCCGGTCGACAGCTTCGGCGAAGGCGGCGAACTCCGCCTCGTAGCGGATCCGCAGGTCGATGATCTTTTGGATGGGGACGTGGCGCAGCCGGCAGGCAGGATGATCTGGACGGCCATCTGCCCGACCTTCACCGCGATATCCGTCTCCTGGGTGGCGACGGGATGACCGAGCAGCGCGGCGGCAATGTTCTCGGTCGTCCAGTCGCCCGCCGCGGTGTGCGCACTGACCTGGTCGGTGGTGGGAATGTAGCCCGTCTGACGGGCCAACTCCTCGGTGAGGGCGCACTTGTAGACCCAGGCCAGAGCCGGATCGACTCCCAGCCACTCCTGGGTCCGGTCCCCTGCCAGATCCCTGGCTGCGACCTGGGCCAGGTCGGCGTCCTCCAGTACCTGGGTCAACGCCGGGTCGACCTCGGCTCGGTAGAGACCGGCCAGCGGTTGGTCCCGCAGCGGTTCTCCGGGCACGGTGGGCTGGGTGTTGATCCGCAGACGGGTGAACGGCCGGCCCGCTGCTGCTCGGTAGTGGCGGGGAAGGACATGCTGGTAGTCATGGATGGCCTGGATGAAAGCCGGAGCGATGACGGCTGCGGCCCGGCGTGGCTTCTGGTCGACGATGAAGTCGAGCTCGCTGCGCAGGGCCTTGACACTGTCGGGGTCAGCGATCGGGAAATCCTCCGGAACGACCCGGGCCAGCTTCGGCGTGTGGGATGCGTGGTGAACCACAAGCGAGTGGAACGCCTGATGCGCGAACGCGGCATCGCCGGGATCACCCGCCGCCGGCGCCGCTCGCTGACCCGCCCCGACCACCAGGCCCGCCCCGCACCCGACCTGATCGGTCGTGACTTCGCCGCCACCCGGCCCGGAACCCGCCTGGTCGGCGACATCACCTACCTGCCCACCGGCCAGGGCTGGCTCTACCTCGCCTGCTGGCTCGACCTCGCCACCCGCGAGGTCGTCGGCTACGCGATGGCCGAGCACCACCGCGCCGACCTGGTCGTCGACGCCCTGCACATGGCCCACGCACGAGGCCGCCTGGAGTCCGGCCGCGTGGCGCACAACGACCGCGGCAGCGAATACACTTCCACCCAATTCCGCACGGCAGCAACCCAGTTGGGCATTCTGGCAAGCACAGGGCGCACCGGCTCGTGCTACGACAACGCCCCCGCCGAGAGCTTCTGGGCACTCCTGGAAGCCGAGATCGGCACCCACGAATGGCCCGATCGGGCCACCGCACGCGCCGACGTCTTCGCCTACATCGAGACCTTCTACAACCGCCGACGACTACGCAGACACCCCGCCTGGGGATACCTCACCCCACACGAGACCCGACAACGACACACCCTCGCAGCATAAGAACGAGTGTCCAGGATCACGGGGGAACTTCACTCGCCCGCCCAGTACCGCCATCAGCTCTGATCGCACCCTCGGCAGCAACTGGGTTCAGTAGTTCCAGGTGGAGCCGGTGCCGCGATACTCCTCGACCGGGATCGGATGGATCCCGTCGTGCATCCGGTCGGTGTAGAGCAGGCCGTCCAAGTGGTCGATCTCGTGGGCGATGAGACGTGCGAGGCCGAACTCGTACTGCGTCGTGGTGACCGCACCGTCGAGGTCAGTCGCAACGACGTGCATCCGCAGCGGGCGGGGCACCATGCCGCGAACGTCGAAGAAGCTGAGACATCCCTCGTACTGCTCGTCCGCCTCCGCCGACACGGTGGTGACCTTCGGGTTGAGCAGGATGATCGGCTCGGAACCGCCCGACGGCGGCAGAACGATGGCAGCGGCCCGGGGGATGCCGATCTGCGGAGCGGCGATGCCCATGCCCTTGGCGAAGGAGTGGACACGGCCGATCCGTTCGACAGCGGCGAACAGTTCCTCGATCACCCCCTCTGCGGTGGCGCGCTCAGCGGGCAGGTCGAACGGTTCGGCCGGCCGGTGGAGGATGGGGGTGCCCTGCTGGACGACGCCGAGGGACTGCATCTGCTGGCTGGGCCGCACCTCGATCACCTGGTCTCCTTGGTCTGCTGCTCATTGGGGTCGGCGCGAAAGCGCCACTCGAGGCGGAAGCGTGCGTGCAGGGGCGGGTCATCGGTCGCCCACGCGAAGCGCCGCCGATCATCAACATTCTTCCGCCCCACCGCGGTTCGAAGCGGAACGGCCTCGGCGGTCATCGACGTTTCTGTACCCCACACCACCGGATCCAGGGCAGCTGGGAAGTCGAGCCGGACGGCGAGGTGCTCGGTAGGCAGTCGGACTGCCCGCTGGAACCAGTGGCCCCACTTGTCGGCGCCCACCGAGTAGGCGTACTCGATCCAGGTCGCTTCGCCCGGGTAGAGCGGGAAGCGGCCGTGCTCGTTGTCGAACAACAGCCAGACCTCCTTGAAGGCGTCGCGGTCGTGCTTCGCCTGCCAGCGCATTTCTTCTCCCTGGCATTCGGCGGTCAGTGCCAACTCATGCCAGGTCAAAGGGTGTTCGCGGTAGTGCGCATTGGAGCGCTCGGGCTCACCAGGGTACCGGTCGACGGCGATGCGGATCAGGTAGCGGGTGATCGGATCGCTTCCGGTGTTCCGTAGCAGCCGACGCATCGTCAGCCGGTAGGTGGAGCCGTCGAATTCGAGAACGGCCTCGTCGTGCTCGACCAGGATCGCCGATCCGGAGGCGTACGGCTGCTCGGGGCGCCGCGGGGCCGGCGGCCCCGCCTGCGAACGACTACGAGCCCGGGCTCCGTCGTACTCGCTCCACCTCCGCCAGATCGCCTTGCCCGCGTTCAGCACCTCGTCGGCCCTGCGCGCGAAGTCCTCGGTCGGCTTGTGACGGCCGGATTCGACGTGGCTGACGTACGACGGGTCGAAGCCCATCTCCCTGGCCAGAGCGCGCTTGGACAAGCCCCGCACCTCCCGCCAGTGGGCGACCTCGGCACAGAACGCCTCTGCCGTCGGGTCAGCCACGTCGTCGGCCTGCGTCTCCATCCGCTCCGCCCCCGGGTGAGTGATGAGTGAACCGTGAGTGACCTTAGCTCACCATCGCGTCACGGTCGCCTTCGCAGCTGTCATTGACCCACTGGGCGGGGATCACCAGCGACCCCCGACGAGCGACCTTCCACCAGCCCTCCCGCTACGAGGAGTTCACCGTGCGCCAGCCCCCAAGTCGCCATCGGGGCAAACACCACGACCCCGTCGGGGCAGCCCTCAACACCGTATGGGCACTCGGCCACGCGGTCGTGATCGCCCTGATGGGCGGCATCGTCCACAACCAGCTCGACCCGGGCCACCTCGGCACGGAGCGGGCCACCCATTCAACACCTGACCACGAGCCGCTCGTCTAGCGCGGCGCTGTACTCGCGTGGGCCGCGCCGAGCAGGCGCGTGACCGATGCTGACCACCACTCAGGCAGGCCCTTACCTCTGATCGGAGCACACAGCATGGAAACCAGGAGCGTGATCGTTCCCGCCTTCGGTGGCCACCTCGACCTGGACCGCCCGCATTTCGTGGGCATCGGGGGCACCGGCATGTCGGCCCTCGCCCGGCTGCTGCTCGAGCGCGGCAGCCGCGTCTCGGGCTCGGACACCAGCGACACCGACCGCCTCCGCTCGTTGGAGGACTCGGGCACCCGGGTCTTCGTCGGCCACACCGCCGGCAACCTGCCCGCGGACACCACCGTCCTCGTGTGGTCCAGCGCGGTCTCCCCCGGCAACCCCGAGGTCGCCGCGGCCCGCCGCGCCGGCATCCCCGTCGTCCACCGCTCGGATGTCCTGGCCCACCTGATCGACGACGCCGAGCAGTCCGTCACCGTCACCGGCACCCACGGCAAGACCCTGACCACCGCCGCCCTCAGTGCGGCCATGACCCACCTCGCCCCCTCCTACGCCGTCGGCGGCGACCCCCTCGGCTTCCCCAGCGCCCGCCACGGGACCAGCCGCCTCATGATCGCCGAGGCCGACGAGAGCGACCGGACCGTCGGCCGCTACCACCCCACGGTCGCCGTCGTCCTCAACGTCGACGACGACCACCCCGAGCAGTACACGGACCTCGACGATGTCCTCGACACCTTCGAACTGCTGGCCCGCAACAGCTCCGTGCTGGTCATCTCCGCCGACGACCACGGCGCCCGGTTGCTGACCGAGTGCCTGCGGCGCGCTCCCGGCCCGCGCGTGGTGACCGTGGGCGAGAACCGGGACGCGGACGTGCGGGTGATGCGCGTGCTGTGGAACGGCCAGGCCAGCCTCGTCACCGTCCAGGACACCGACGGCTCCTGGCACCATTTCACCCTGTCCGTCCCCGGCCACCACAACGCCCTCAACGCCGCCGCCGCCTTCACCGCCGGGCGTGTCCTCGGAGCCGAGCCCGCCGACCTGGTGAACGGCATCAACTCCTTCCGCGGTGTGCGGCGGCGTCTGACCATCACCGGCAGCTCGGGAGGAGTGACGGTGCTGGACTCCTTCGCTCACCACCCCAGCGCGATCACCGCGGACCTGGCGGCCGCCCGCATGCTCACCGACGGCCGGGTGATCGCCGTGTTCGAACCCGTCGGCCGGACCCGCACCGCCACTCTCGGCGAGGAGATCGGCCGCCGCCTCGCCGCAGCCGACGACGTGGTCCTGCTCAACGTGCAGGGCTCCCTCGAAGCCCCTCTCGCAGCGGTCAACACCGCGCCGATCGCCGTACAGATCACCGAGTTGGGCGGCCGGGTCCACAGCGCGAACTCCCGGCAACTCGAGGACCTGGTCGCCGAGCTGGCCGAACCCGGCGACCTCGTCGTGACCATGGGAACCGAGACGGTCGGCCACCTCGGTCAGTCGCTCCTGATGCGGCTGGCGGAAGCTGCGCTGTCGGCCCCGGCCGCGTAGGTCAGGCCGCCCTGCCCACTACATCGGACTTGGCCAACCGCACTGCGGTGTCCTCCAACCCGACGCTGTGGGAGCCCTTGACCAGTACCACGTCCCCAGGCTCCAGGTAGCTCTCCAGCAGGTCGAGGGCAGCGTCCCGGTCCGCAACCAGCGTGGAGCGCACACCACCCTCGACTGCTGCGGCATACACCAGCGCGGCTTCCGCGCCGCCGACCGCGATCAGGTCAGTGACGCCGGCCAGTGCCACCGCCCGTCCCAGCTCCGCGTGGTGGGCGTTCGACGCCTCGCCCAACTCCCGCATCTCGCCCAGTACTGCCACCGTCCTCCGCCCGCCACCGGCCATCGCGGTCAGTGCGGCCAGGGCCACCGCCATCGAATCGGGGTTCGCGTTGAACGCGTCGTTGATCACGGTCACCCCGTCCAGCCGCTCGGTGACGTCCATCCGACCCGGCGTCAACTGCCTTGCTCCGCTCAGCGCCTCGGCCACCTGCGGCACGCTCGCGCCGAGGCCGATCGCCACCGCCGCAGCGGCAGCGGCGTTCGCGACGTGGTGTGCACCGTGCAGCCCAAGCGTGACCTCGGCTCGCTCCCCTCTGTGGGTCAGGGTGAACGACGGTCGACCGGCCGCGTCCAACACGACGTCAACGGCCCGCACGTCCCCGGCTTCCAGGCCGAACGTCAGCACCTGCGCGCTCGTACGCGGGGCCATCGACATGACGTACGGGTCGTCAGCGTTCAGCACCGCCAGGCCATCGGCGGGGAGGGCCTCGACGAGCTCGCCCTTCGCCTCGGCGATCGACGCCTTCCCCCCCCCCCGAACTCGCCTACGTGGGCGGTCCCGACGTTGATCACCAGGCCGACCTTCGGCGGGACGATCCCCGTCAGGTACTTGATGTGCCCCTTCCCCCGCGAGCCCATCTCCAGCACCAGCAGCCGGGTCTTCTCGTCGGCCTGGAAGACCGTGATCGGCATGCCGATCTCCCCGTTGAACGACAACGGAGTCGCCACCGTCGTGTCCATGGTCTGCAGCACCTGGGCCAGCAGGTCCTTGGTACTGGTCTTCCCGGCCGAACCGGTCAGCCCGATCACCGTCGGAGCGTCCAACCGGGCCAGCACCGCGCGGGCCAGTGCTCCCATCGCGTCCTGCACATCGACCACCACGATCGCCGGCACCCCGACCGGTCGCGCGGCCAGCACGGCCACCGCGCCCGCGGCCACCGCGGCCTCGGCGAATCGGTGCCCGTCGGTGTGCTCGCCGGGCAGCGCGATGAATAGCGCCCCGGGCTCCACCAGCCGTGAGTCGATGACACCGGCCCGGTCCACCACCGCCCCCGGGTCGGGGACGTCGTGCAGAGCACCCCCGACAGCCTCGGCGATCTCTTGCAAGGACATGGGGACCATGGCGGCTCCACTTCGACATCCGCCCCACCTCGGGGCGTCCTGCCGCCGACGCTAGCGGCTCCGCAGCCTCCGACCCGAAGCCCCACGCATTCCGAACCAGACTGTGACAAAAGGAAGATGGATATGTCTGCTGACCGTCGTATTGCACTCGTCACCGGCGGGCGCTCCGGCGAGCGCGACCGCTCGCTGATCTCCGGCGAGGCCGTCCGAACCTCGCTGGTCCGCCGGCAACTGGCGCACGTCGTGCTCGACCCCACCGACAAGGACTTCGCCGACCGCGTCCGCGAGGCGGACCTCGCCTTCCTCGCCATCGCCGGCCAGTGGGCCGAGGACGGGAAGCTCCAAGGCCTGCTGGACAGCCTCGACGTCCCGTACACCGGCTCCGGCGTGCTGGCCAGCGCCATGGCGATGCACAAGCCGACCGCGAAGACCGTCGTCCGCACCGCTGGTGTCACCGTCCTGCCGCACATTCCGCTCCGGAGCGGTCAGGACCCGGAGGACGCCGCCAAGGCCTGCACGGAGGAGCTCGACCTGCCGGTCATCCTCAAGCTCGCCTCGGAGGGCGGCTCGATCGGCATGCGCGTCTTCCGGGACCTGAACTCGCTCACCACCACGCTCACCCACGACACCCACGGTGGCGAGTGGTTCGTCGAGCCCTTCAAGGAGGGGACTGCAGTCACCTGCGGCGTGCTGGAGCAGGACGGCGCCCTCCTGGCACTCCCGCCGCTGGAGACCGTCCCCACCACCGCCGACTTCTACGACTACAAGGCCAAGCGCAACCCGGCCGGCCACCGCTACCGCTGCCCCGCCCAGCTTCCGGACACCGCCCTGGCCACCATCTCCCGCGCGGCCGTCCGAGCCCACCGGGTCCTCAACTGCTCGGGCTACTCGCGCTCGGACTTCCTCGTCACCGAGACCGGTGACGTGTACTGGCTGGAGCTCAACACGCTCCCGGGCCTGTCCCCGCACGGCAACCTCGCCACCATGGCCAAGGCCGCCGGGATCAGCTACGACGACCTGATCCAGACCATCCTCGCCAGCGCCCACACCAAGGGGTACCGGCCGTGAGGGCAGCCCTGCCGCTGGCCGCGGCTGACATCTACGACGCCCAACACCGACTGCGCGGTGTCGCGGTCTCCACCCCCGTACTCTCCCACCCCGTGTTGGACGGGCTCACCGGGCGGAACGTGGTGGTCAAGGTCGAAGCCCTCCAGCGGAGCGGCTCGTTCAAGTTCCGCGGCGCCTACAACGCGCTGGCCGCACTCAGCGCGAGCGATCGGCAGTACGGGGTGATCGGCGCCTCCTCCGGCAACCACGCCCAGGCCCTCGCCCTGGCAGGCCGCCTGCTCGGGACACCGGTCCGCGTGGTCGTACCTCACGATGCCCCCACCACCAAGGTGGACGGCGTGCGCGCTCTCGGTGCCGACATCGTCGTTTACGACCGCCGACTTGAGGACCGCGACGCGATCGTCGAGCGCCTGGCCGCCGACCACGGCTACACCATCGTGCCGTCCGCCGACTCCCCGACGGTGATGGCGGGAGCGGGTACCGTCGCGTTGGAACTGCTCTGGCAGGCCCCGGCGTTGACCGCGATCCTCGTTCCGATCGGCGGAGGCGGCCTGGCGGCCGGCACCGCCGTCGCGGCCAAGCACATCAACCCGAGCATCAAAGTGATCGGTGTGGAGCCCGAGACGGCTGCCGATACGGCGACGTCGCTGCGAGCCGGTCGACGCACAGAGCTTGCGACCGTGCCGGACACCGTCGCGGACGGTCTGCGGCACACCGTCCCCGCTCCTCTCCCGTGGGAAGTCAACCGCCAACTGCTCGACGGCGTGGCAACCGTGACGGACCTACAGATCGGGCAGGCTATGCGCTGGGCGTTCCAGCACCTGAAGGTCGTGGCCGAGCCGTCGGGAGCGGTCGCGCTCGCGGCCGTCGCCGGTCTTGACCTGCCCCCCGGGCCGGTCGGCGTGATCATCTCCGGCGGCTCGGTGGACCTGAACACCTTTCACCACCTCGTTGCCACCCCACCCTCCGGGAAGGAACCAGCCGTTGCCTGAGCAGTCCGTACGCCACCCGATCCCGCTGATCACCCAGTACGCCACCCCCGGCCTGATCAACGCCATCGCCTACCAAGGCCACCCTCCGGGCGACGACGACAACTGGCAGGCCAGCGGCGCCCCCGACAAGGCCGCGTACGGCTACTGGTGCACCCGCATGTGCGGCATGGCCTGCCTGCGGATGGCCCTGTTCGCGCGTGACGGCCGTGCCCCCTCACTGTTCGACCTCCTGACCGGCTGCCTCGACCACGGCGGCTACGTCCCGCGGGAGGACGGTGGCGTCGGCGGGCTCTACTACCGACCGTTCACCGAGTACGCCGCCGCCGAGCACGGACTCAAGTCGGAGATCATCACTGCCCTGGACACGGACCGACTCGTCGCCGAACTCGAACAAGGCCACCTCGTGATCGCCTCCGTGCACAAGGAGATCCGCCGCCCCGACCTCGCCGCACCCGCTCGCGGCGGGCACTTGGTGCTCGTCACCGGCCACCGCGCAGGCACGGTCGCGTTTCGTAACCCCTCCGGTCACACCCCGGAGGCCGTCGATGCCGTTCTGCCGCTCGATCGCTTCGACGACTTCGCAGCGCACCGGGGGATTTCCCTTCATCTCTGAGTCGCTCCTGTCGGTGTCGCCAGCTCGCACCGCCAAGCGCCCCAGCGCATCAGGGTCGGCGGACGCGCCAGCAGGCGAGGAGCATCAAGACGGCCCAGGGCCAGGCCGTACGCGGAGAACGTGGAGACGGGGGTGCGGGCAGGTGCTGGACCCCTTGGTCGATCCGCTGGTACAGGCCGCCGTCGATTCCGCGGCCGCAGCGGGCGAGTCTGCTCGCGGGCCCGTTCATCGGGTTCTGGCCTGACGGCGGGAGCGGAGCACCTCCAGTACCAGCGGCGCCAGCGACACCGCGACGACGGCGGCGACGATCGGCAGCAGGTAGCGGTCGACGTTCGGGATCGAGGAGCCGAGCGCGTACCCGGCCATGACCAGGCCGACCGTCCACACGAGGCCGCCGACGACCTGCCACACGGTGAAGGTCCGGGCGCTCACGCCGAGCGCGCCCGCCAGCGGGTTGAGGACGGTGCGCACGACGGGGACGAAGCGGGCGAGGACGACGGCCTTGCCGTGGCCGTAGCGGGTGAGGATCTCCTCGGCCCGGACGGCGCCTTCGTGCAGGTGCCTGCTGCGGGATCGGGCGAGCAGGGCGGGTCCGCCACGGCGTCCGATCAGGTAGCCCACCTGCGCGCCGGTGAGGGCGCCGACCGCGGCGGCGGCGAGGACCTGGCCGAGCTGGAGGTGGGGGCCGCTGTGGGCCCCGGTGGTGCACAGCAGGCCTGCGGTGAACAGCAGCGAGTCCCCGGGCAGGAAGAACCCGACCAGCAGGCCGGTCTCCGCGAACATGATCACGGCGATGCCCAGGGCGCCGAACGCGGCCAGCAGGGAGCCGGCGTCCAGCGGGTTGACGGCCAGCAGGGCCGAGGAGGTGAGCATCGTTCGATGCCTTTCCGGGAGGGGCTGCCGGCCGGCGCCGCCGGGCCGGGCGCGGGGCGGGTGTCCCCCGCTGCGGTCGGCGTCGTGTCCAACAGTCGGTTGGCGAGTCGGCTGTTACGGGTCGCCCGTTAGTGGGCGGCGCCTGCGGTCGGGGCGAGGACGCCGGCGGTGACCAGGCCGATGATCAGGATGCCGAGCAGGATCCGGTAGATCACGAACGGCAGGAAGCTGTGGTGGGAGATGTACTTCAGGAACCAGGCGATCCCGGCGTAGCCGACGGCGAAGGCGATCAGGGTGGCGAGGATGGTCGGTCCCCAGGCGGGGGCCGGGCCCTCGCCGATCTTGAAGAGTTCCAGCAGGCCGGAGGCGAGCACCGCCGGGATGGCGAGCAGGAACGAGTACCGCGCCGCGGCCTCCCGGCTGTAGCCGAGCAGCAGGCCGGCGCTGATGGTGCCGCCCGAGCGGGAGACGCCCGGGATCAGCGCGAGGGACTGGGCCGCGCCGTAGATCAGCGCGTGCGGGAAGGTCAGCTGGTCGGCGGTACGGGCGTCGCGGACGGCGCGGGTGCGGTCGGCGACCGCGAGGATCAGGCCGAAGACGATCAGGGTGGTGCCGATGATCCGCAGGTCGCGCAGCTGGGTCTCGATCGTGGTCTGGAACAGCTTGCCGAGGATCGCGATCGGGAGGGTGCCGACGATGACGAACCAGCCCATCCGGGCGTGCGGGTCACTGCGCAGGGCGGGCTTGAGGAGCGAGCGCACCCAGGTGGAGACGATCGCGGCGATGTCCTTGCGGAAGTAGATCAGGACGGCGGTCTCGGTGCCGAGTTGGGTGACCGCGGTGAAGGCCGCGCCGGGGTCGTCCCAGCCGAGGAGGGCGGAGGAGACGCGCAGGTGGGCGCTGGAGGAGACGGGCAGGAACTCGGTGAGTCCCTGGATCAGGCCGAGGACGGCCGCGTGGAGCCACTCGGTCACCGGGCACCCGCCGTGCTCGTCCGTCGCTGGCTTCGCATCGTGTCTTCCTGTTCGGGTTGGGGACGTGCGCTGGCGCCACCCGCCGTGCAGCGCTCGTGTGCCGACGCCGTTCCGGGTGGCGGCCCGGGGACGGGGGGCAGGATCCTGCACCTGCTCGGTGCGCGTTGTGCCGTGCGGGCGTGCGGCTCGGCCAGCATGGCCGAGGTGTGCTGAACGTTTCCTGAAGGCCCGGTCCCCGACCGGGTCGGGTGGGCGCGGTTGGTCAGACTTCGGCGCGGGCGGGTCGCCGGGCCTGGACACCGAGCGCGAGGACGGCCGCCGCGATGATCGCGGCCAGCACGAGGCTGACGGGGCCCGTGCCCAGGTCGAGGCCGCCGCGCTGGTGGCTGACGCCGGCCCAGTCGGCGAAGCACGCGCCGAGCGGGCGGGTGAGGACGTACGCCCACCAGAACGCCAGGACGGTCGGCAGCCGCAGCGCGCGACGACCGAGCGCGGGAATCGCGATCAGGGCGGCGAACAGCAGCCCGGACGGCAGGTATCCCCAGCCGAGGGTGGCGGCGGTCAGGTCACCGACCGCGGTGCCCAGCGCGAAGGTGGCCATCACCACCGCCCAGTACAGGACCTCGCGGCGCCCGCCGCGCACCGTGGCCACATCGAGGGTGCCCTCCAGGCGGCGCCACAGCCCGAAGGTCGCGGCGAGCGCGACCGCGAAGACGATGGTGGACACGGCGTACGGGATGCCGAGCGCGACGTGCGCGACGTCGGCGGCCATGGTGCCGAAGACGCTGACCATGACCACCGCCGCCCAGTACACGGCCGGCCGGTAGCGGTCGCTGCGGGCCTGGGCGTACAGCGCGGCCGTGAGCAGCACCGCGGCGCCGGCAACGGCCGGGACCGGGCCGAGCGCGCGGGCCAGGTAGTCGGAGGTCGTCTCGCCCATGCCGGTGGTGAGGACCTTGACCGCCCAGAACCCGGCGGTCACGGCGGGCACCTTGCTCCGGGCCGCGCCGGGCGGGACCTCGCCCTGACGGTGCGCGGGTGCGTCGGTCGTCGTGGTGGCGCTCACAGCGGCGCACTCCTTTCACGGCACGGGCCTTGCCCGTGCCGCCAGCTGAGGGGGCGTCAGCCGCCGACGACGGTGTTGGAGGTGATGGCGAAGGTGGTGCCGTCGACGGTGACCGCGTGCCGGACGCCGTCCGGGCCGAGGACCACCGCCTGCCAGGCGCGGCCGCCGCCGCTGACGGACACCGGGTGCAGCGATTCGACCTTGCCGCCGGGCACGGCGGAGGACGCCTTGACCACGGCGTCGGCGGCGTCCAGCGACGGCAGCGGCGCGGGCGCCCGAGCCGGGCCGGCCGCATCCGTGCCGTCGTCCCGGCCCTCGCGCTCCGCACCCTGCTCGCCGTCGCGCCCGTCCGCACGGTCCGTCCGGACGCGGTCGCGGTCGTGGCCGTGGCCGTGGCCGTGGCCCTCCGCGCGGACGGAGGCCCGGCCTTCCTCCTCGAAGCCGTCGTGCGCGGCAACGGCGACCGCGCCGCCGGCCAGGACGACCACCGCGGCCGCCGCGCCAGCCCAGCGCGCCCGGCAGCCCGGGCGCCACCGCCGAAGCCCTCCGGCGGGCCCCTGCTTCCCCTGCGGCTCCTGGAACTCCTGCTCGCCCGCGGACTCGTCCACCCTGCTCACCCCGGCCTCCCGACCTTGCCCGGCACCACGCCCGGCTGATGGGCTCAGCATGACGAGCGCGCGCTGAAGGGTTGCTGAAGACCTGAAGAGGCCTTCAGCTGCCGGGTCTGCTCCCGGCTACGGGCTGCCGGCAGTGACGCCGGGATCCTGAGCGGACGGCGAAGGACGGCAAGTGGCACTTCTGATGCTCCGCCAGCCTCATCGGCGGAGCCGGTCAGTTGACGGCGGAACTGCGGCGCTCCACCAACAGGACGTCACGCCAGACGCCGTTCAGCCGTCCGATCCGTTCACGGGTACCGATGACCCGGAAGCCGGCCCTGGCGTGGACGGCCAGGCTGGCGGTGTTCTCCGGGAAGATGCCGGACTGGATGGTCCAGATCCCGGCGGCCTCGGTGGACTCCGCGAGCGCGCGCAGCAGTTGACCACCGACGCCCCGGCCACGTGCCCCGGGGCCGACGTACACCGAGTGCTCCACCACCCCGGCGTACGCGCTGCGCTCGGAGACCCGGCTCACCGCGACCCAGCCGAGGACCCGGCCGTCCCCGTCCAGGGCCACGAAGCGGTGCTCGGGGAGTTTGGCGGCGTCGAAGCGGGCCCAGTCGGGAGCGGTGGTCTCGAAGGAGGAGTTCCCCTCGTCGAGCCCGGCCTGGTAGACGGCGAGGACCTGCTCGGCGTGCTCGGCACGCAGCGGGGCGACGTGCAAGACGGGTGCTCCTTCGGACGGTGCGTCAGTGGTGCCGGTCGAGCATGGCCGACATGGCGGCCAGCACGGAAGGCTCGATCCGGTAGTAGACCCAGGTGCCGCGCCGTTCGCTGCTGAGCAGCCCGGCCTCGCGCAGCTTCTTCAGGTGGTGGGAGACGGTCGGTTGGGAGACCCCCACGTCCTGGATGTCACAGACGCACGCCTCCCCGCCCGCGTGCGAGGCGACCTTGGAGAACAGGCGCAGTCGCACCGGGTCGGACAGGGCCTTGAACATGGCGGCCATCCTCTCGGAGTCCGCCACGGACAGCTCGGCCGAGGTGATCGGCGGGCAGCACGCCCCGCCCTCGGGCTCCAGCACCGTCAACTCCTGATTCGACATGCATCTATGTTGACACCTGTCGATCCCCACTGGCAAGGTCGAAGACGTCATACATCGACGTTTGTCGAATCAGCGAGGCGGCTGGTGCCGCCACGATCAGGGAGACCGTCATGTCCGAAAGCACCGGCCTGCCCGTCCTCGTCATCGGCGCAGGACCCGTCGGCCTGGCAGCAGCCGCCCGCCTGGTCGAACGCGGCTTGGATGTGGTCGTCGCCGAGTCCGGAGCCGCAGCTGGTGCGGCGGTCCGTGAGTGGGGACACGTCCGGCTCTTCTCCACCTGGTCCGAACTGGTCGACCCCGCCGCCGCCAAGCTGCTTACGCCGACCGGCTGGACCAGCCCCGACCCGGACGCCTACCCCACCGGCGCCGACTGGGCCGAGCGCTACCTCCAGCCCCTCGCCGACGCCCTCGGCGGCCGCGTCCGCTACCGCACCACCGTCACCGGCATCGCCCGCACCGGCCGCGACCGGGTCGTCGACTCCGGCCGCGCCGAACAGCCCTTCACCGTCCACCTCACCACCGCCGACGGCACCGAACACCGCCTGGCCGCCTCCGCCGTCATCGACGCCTCCGGCACCTGGACCACCCCGAGCCCGGCCGGTGCCGACGGCCTGCCCGCCCTCGGCGAGAAGACCCACGCCGCCCGGATCGCCTACCGCGTCCCCGACCTCAACGACCCCGCCCAGCAAGCCCGTTACGCCGGCAAGCGCACCGCCGTCATCGGCTCCGGCGCCTCCGCCTTCACCGCCCTGACCAGCCTCGCCGACCTCGCGAAGACCGCACCCGGCACCCACACCGTCTGGGCCCTCCGCCGCGGCATCAGCGGCTCCACCCTCGGCGGCGGCACCGCCGACCAGCTCCCCGCCCGCGGCGCCCTCGGCCTCGCCGCCAAGGCCGCCGTCGCAGGCGGCCACGCCACCGCCCTCACCGGCTTCCGCACCACCACCGTCGAGCAGACCGCCGACGGCAGGCTCGCCCTGATTGCCGACAACGGCGAACGCGCCGACGCCCTCGACGAGATCATCGTCCTCACCGGCCTGCGCCCCGACCACTCCTTCCTCAGCGAGCTCCGCCTCCACCTCGACGAGCGCCTCCAGGCCCCGGCCGCCCTCGCCCCGCTGATCGACCCCAACCAGCACTCCTGCGGCAGCGTCGAACCCCACGGCGCCGCCCAGCTCACCCACCCCGAGGAGGGCGTCTTCCTGGTCGGCCAGAAGTCCTACGGCCGCGCCCCCACCTTCCTCGCCCTCACCGGCTACGAGCAGGTCCGCTCCGTCGCCGCCCACCTCGCCGGCGACCACGAGGCCGCCGCCCGCGTCGAGTTGACCCTCCCCGAGACCGGCGTCTGCGGCGGCGCCGGCCTCTTCGACCAGCCCGCACCGACCGCGGGCGGTGGCTGCTGCTGAACCCTCGCCCGGGCAGGTCGGAGGCAGGCCGGTGCCGTCGATGGCCGACGAGGAGGGCGGGACCGCGGGCCCGGGTGTGCGGGGTGGGTCAACGGCCGTTCGTGGTGTCGGAGTTGAAGGTCTCACGGTAGGTGCGCGGCGGCACCCCGACGTGCGCCTTGAAGAGGGTTCGGAAGTTGGCGGGGGTGCCCAGGCCGCAGCGGCGTGCGACGGCTTCGACCGTGAGGTCGCCGGAGGCGAGGAGTTCGCGGGCGCGGGCGAGCCGGGCGTCGAGGAGCCAGCGCATGGGCGGTTGGCCGGTGTCGGTGTGGAAGCGGCGGATCAGGGTCCGTCGGGACAGGCCGGCCCGCTGCGCCAACTGGTCGACGGTGAGCGGTTGGTGGAGGTTGCGCAGGGCCCAGTCGTACAGGGCGGGGGTGGCGGACGGCTCGGGGCGCACCGGCAGGTCGATGAACTGGGCCTGGCCGCCGGTGCGGTGCGGGGCGGCCACCAGCATGCGGGCCAGCCGGTTCGCCAGCTGCGGGCCGTGGTCGCGGCGGACGAGGTGGAGGCACAGGTCCAGGCCGGAGGACACGCCGCCCGAGGTGAGGATCCGGCCCTCGTCGATGTACAGGTCCTCGGGCACGACCGTCACCCGGGGTACCGTGCGGCCAACTCCCGTGCGTACAGCCAGTGCGTGGTGGCCCGGCGGCCGTCGAGCAGGCCGGCGGCGGCGAGGGCGAACGCGCCGGTGCAGATGGACGGAATGCGGGTGCCGCGGGCCGCTGCCCGCGGCAGTGCGTCGATCACCTCGGCGCCAGGCGCTGCGGCCGGGTCCTGGTACCCCGGGACGATCACGGTGTCGGCGGTCGCCAGGCGGTCCAGACCGTGCGTGACGGAGAGCGCCGGGCCGCCGTGCACCTGGACGGGGCCGGGCCGTTCGGCGCAGACCGAGAGCGAGTAGGGGCCGTCCGGCCAGCTCCCGAAGATCTGCCAGGGGATCCCGAGGTCCAGGGCGAGCACGTTCTCGAGCGCGAGCACCACCACGTGGTGCGTCTCGTCCGGAGCCTGAGGACTCGTCATGGCACGATCCTATCCCCCGACGGCACGCGTGCCACTGACGGACGGGCCCGGCACGCGCCTAGGGTCGCCGCATGGACACCGAAGACCGCATCCTGCCGATGCTCCCGGAAACCCCTGCCGCCCGCGCCGCCGTCGAGCTCGTCCGGTCGTGCGAGAGCGTGCCCGTCGCCAACCACAGCATCCGCAGCTACCTGTTCGCCACGTTGGCGGCCGAGCACGAGGGCCTGTCGGCCGGCACCGACTTCGACCCCGAACTCCTCTTCCACGCCTGCGTCCTGCACGATCTCGGCGCCTCGCCGTCGGCGCCGGGCCAGTCGCGCTTCGAGGTCGAAGGGGCCGACATGGCCGCCCGGTTCCTCACCGAGCAGGGCTACGGCGCCGACCGGACCGACCTGGTGTGGGAGGCGATCGCCCTGCACACCTCGGACGGCATCGCCGAACGCCGGGGCGCGCTGACCTACCTGACCCGGCGGGGCGTGGGCATGGACTTCGGTGTGGGCGTCGAGTTCGTCACCGACGCCCAGGGCGAGGCCCTCCACGGTCGGTACCCGAGGCTGGACATGGCCACCGTGCTGGTGGACGACATCGTCCGGCAGGCCGCCCGTTCCCCGAAGGCCGGTGCCCGCTACACGCTTCCCGGTGAGTTCCTCCGCGAGCGCGCCGAACCCGGTGCCGTCACCGGCGTCGAGCTCGCGGCGCGGGCCTCGCGCTGGGGCTCCTGACGGCACGTCCGGTCATCCGGTCAGAGGGCGTCGCGGACCTCGGCGCGGGTGACCCCGAGCTTGCGCAGCACGGCGGCGGCGTGGTGCTCGGCGGTGCGGGGGGAGAGCGAGAGGGCCCGGGCGATGTCCTGGTTGGTGGCACCGGTGGCGAGCAGCTCGGCCACCTGACGCTCCCTCGGGGACAGGTCGTCGCCGTAGCTGCGCCGGCCGGCCGGCTCGGGGCGGAGGCGGCCGGTCCGGCGCAGGGCCTGTCGGCAGCGTTCGACGTCGGCGGTGGCGTCGAGGCGGGCAAAGACGGCCAGCGCGTCCTCCAGCCGGTGGACGGCCTCCCCCGGGTGGTCGGGGTCGGCCACCAGCCCGAGCCGGCCCGCCTGTTCCGCCACCCGGGCCGCGGTGTGGACGCGGCCGATGGCCTCGTACCCGGCCCGGGCGCGGTCCAGGTGGGCGAGGGCGGTGACCGGCTCCCGCTCGGCGGCCAGCAGGCCCCGGCTCCAGGACAGGTCCGCCTCGACCCCGGGGGCGACCAGCCCGGCGACGCCCGACTCGGCCTCGGCCACCAGGCGGCGCGCCTGCTCCGCCCGGCCGGAGTCGAGTCCGGCCCGGACGGCCGTCGGCAGCAGGTCCACCGGCCGGGCCCACAGGCCCTTGGCGCGGGTGAAGTCGACGACCGGCTCCACCCGCCGCCAGGCCTGCGCGGGCTCGCCCCGGAGCAGGTCGATCCGGGCGAGCAGGACCAGCACGGCGGGGAACACGTCCCAGTCGTGGATCTCCTCGCGCTTGGCCTCGACCGGGAGCAGGTGCTCGGCCGCCCGGGCCCACCGGCCCCGGGCGGTGTCCAGGGTGGCCCGGGCCACCAGCAGGCCGACCCGGACGGTGTCGTCCTCGCCGACCTCCCGCAGCTGCGCCTCGATGCGCTCGTCCAGCCCGTCCCAGTGCCCGGAGTGCAGGTCGAGCTGAACCCGCGTCACCCCGCAGAACGAGGCGAGCAGTTGGTAGCCGACCCGCTCGGCGAGCTGCTCGGCCTCGTCCAGCAGGGTGCGGGCCCGGCCGTCGCAGCCCCGGACCAGTTCGTCGTACGCCGCGTTGCTCAGCGCCCGGGCGACCTGGCGCAGCACCTGCCGGTCGGTGGAGCGCCGGGGCAGCTCCGCCAGCAGCTGCGCGCCGCGCGGGTCCCCCGCGAACTCCAGCACCGTGATCCGGTTGGCGGCCACGTCCGCCCGGGCGACCGGGTCCTCGCTCCCGGCGGCCAGCCGCACCGCCCGCTCGGTCATCGCCAGGCACTCGTCGATGTGGCCGCCGTGCGCGTTCACGCTGGAGCTGACGGCCAGCGAGGCGAGCGCGGCGGCCGCCGCTCCCGGCCGGTCCGCCAACTCCGTGATGGCCAGCTCCAGTTCGGCCCTGCTGTCGATGTTCGGGTTGGAGGCGCCCAGGGCGCGGACCAGGTTGAAGCGGATCTCGCCGCGGACGTGGGCGGCCAGGTCCGGGTCGGCGAGGATCCGGCGCAGGGTCAGCTCGCTGGTGACGGGGTCGGCCCGGTAGACGGCGATGGAGCTGAGGGCCAGGGCGCTGCGGGTGCGCTGCTCGGCGGGCAGGGTCGGCTCGGCCAGGACCTGCCGCAGCAGGTCGGCGGCGACGCCGTCGTCGCCGACCTCGGTGGCCTGCTCGACGGCGGCCAGCGCCCGGGGCAGCCAGGCCGCGACGTCGCCCAACTGCCGGGTGTGGTGGGCGATCCGGACCAGCGCGGATTCGGGGTGCTCGGCGAGGGCGTCGATGGCGCGGGTGTGCAGGCGTCTGCGCCGGGGGCCGGGGATCCGCTCGTACACCGCGCGCCGGGCCAGCACGTGCCGGAAGCCGTAGCTGCCGGGGGCCCGTTCGGCCAGCGCGTCCGCCGCCAGGGCGGTGGTGAGGGCGGCCTCG
Source organism: Kitasatospora sp. NPDC001664 (assembly GCF_053596675.1). Classification (NCBI taxonomy): domain Bacteria; kingdom Bacillati; phylum Actinomycetota; class Actinomycetes; order Kitasatosporales; family Streptomycetaceae; genus Kitasatospora; species Kitasatospora sp. NPDC001664. Next base: position 274,947 of record NZ_JBSFGS010000002.1, on the reverse strand, counting down.
GCCCGTTCCTCGTCCAGGCCGGCCACCCGGGCGAGCAGCGCCTCGTCGGCCGGGACGGCCACCACGGCGGCGGCCTGCACCACGGCCCGGGCGTCCTCGCCGAGCAGCGCGATCCTGCTGTTCACCGCCTCCTGGAATCCCCTCGGCACACCGGCGCCCGCCAGCATCGAGGTCGCCCCGGCCGGGGTGGGCAGGGTCTCCCGGTCGGTCAGGACCAGCAGGTCCTCCTCGACCACCAGCGGGAGTCCGCCGCTGCGTTCGTACAGCTCCCGGCCGAGCGGCCCGGCGGCCGCGAAGCCGATCGCGGAGGCGGCCAGCTCCCGCACCTGCGGCTCGGTGAGCAGGTCCAGGGCGATCTCGGTGCCGAGCACCCCGACCGGGCGGCGGTAGGGCGGGCCCAGCACGTTGCCGCTGCCGGGCAGGTCCCGGGCCCGGTAGCTGAGCACCAGGCGGAGCTGCCGGGGAGGGTTGCGGGCGAGCAGCAGCATCAGGTCGCGGGTGGCGTCGTCGACCCAGTGCAGGTCCTCGACCATCAGCACCGCCGGGCCGAGGGCGCCCAGCACCTCGTGGACGGCGCGCATCAGCTGATGGGCCTGCACCACCTCGGCACCGGCCGGGTCGGTGGCGGGCAGCCGGTCCGCCAACTCGGGCACGTAGGGGGCCAGTACCGCCGTGCCGGGCCCGAGGGCAACGTCGGGCCCAAAGTACGGGGCGCCCGCCCGGAGGGCGTCCACCACCGGCCCGAGCGGCAGCGGCTCGCGCAGCGGGTGGCAGGCGCCGTGCAGGACGGGGGTGCCCCGGGCGGTCAGCCGCCGGCCCGCCTCGCGCAGCAGCCGGGACTTGCCGATGCCGGCCTCGCCCTCGACCAGCACCACCGACGGCCCCTCGGCCAGGGCGGCCAGCAGCGCGGCCAGCTCCCGGTCCCGTCCGACGAACGCGAATCCGTCGCGGTGGACGGGACGACGGCCGGGAGTGGCAGCCCGTGGGTCTTGCATGGTGCCTCCGAACGCACGGCCGACGGCCGCAGACCTGATTCTCCCACCGCCGACGGCGCCGACCGGGACCGCCACGGCGGGCCACATCGAAACACCCGGCCGGCCGCAGGGTCAACGGACGTCCGGCCGTTCCGGCGCAATGCCGCCGTTGCGCCGGGACCGGCCCGTCGCACTCCCCGCCGAGGAGGCGCGACGGGCCGGTCCGTGGACGGGTCAGGCGCAGACGATCTCCGGCGATCCCCAGTCGGCGTGGTCGTACTGGGTGTCGTCACCGCCGTCGGTCACCTGGAGGGAGAGGGCGAAGACCCCGTCGAGCGGGACGGTCAGCCGGACGGGTCCGTCCGCACCGGTGAGCAGGCCGCTGTCGGCGGCCGTCCGGCCGTCCGTGAGGATCCGGAACACCGCCGAGCCCTTGGCCTGCACCTCGTCGTCGATGCCGACCTCGACGGTCAGCGAGCTGCACGCCCCGCCGAGGTAGTAGGTCACCGCCGAGAGGGAGTTGACGCCCAGTCCCTTCGGGTAGAGCTTGCCGTTGACCTTCAGCGGGGCGCCGTCGCCGGCCTTCTTCTCGCCGTTGCTGCGGTCGTGCTCGACCGGGCCCCAGCCGTTGCTCGCGGAGGTCGCGGTCCGGTCGCCGAGGGCTTGGACGCCGGGGACCGCGGCGGTGCCGCAGCGCAGCCGCGGGTTGCCCCAGTCGGCGTGCGCGGCGCCCGTACCGCCCGGGGAGGTGGCGATCAGGCGCAGGTCCTCAGCACCCGTCAGGTCCGCGGTCAGCCGCATCGGGGGCTGCCCGGCCGTGCGCCAGCCGCTGTCGGCGACCACGGTGCTGTCGCGGTAGATCCGGAAGACGGCCGAGCCGGTGGCGTCCTCGTCGTCGACGCCGACGTCGACGGTGAGGCCGTGGCAGGTCCCGCCGAGGTGGAAGCGGACGTCGGACTCGGCCGCCGTCCCGAGGCCGCGCCGGAAGGCGGTGCCGCCGACGGTCAGCGGCTGCCCGTCCCCGGCCGCCGGGCCGCCGTTGCTGTGGTCGCGCTCGACCGGCCCGTTCGCGTTGTACGCCACCGTCCAGGCCAGGTCGCCCAGTTGGTGGTCCCCGGCGGCCATGTCGGCGGGCTGCTCGGGGGTGATCCGGTACATCACGGTGCCGTGGGCGGGGACGGTGGCGCTGATCTCGCCGCTCGACGTGCCGGTCTCCTTGGACCACAGGTCCTTCAGCCGGTACGAGGAGGCCCCGCCGATCCCGGCCGCCTCGGCGGTGGTGGCGACGGTGCGGGCGGTGTCGGTCTCGTTGGTGAGGGTCACCGAACGGCCGCCGTCCGCCAGCGGCTTGCTCATCACCACCAGGCCGCCGTCCTCGGCGATGACCACGCCCTGCCGACCGAGCGGGTCCTGGTCGACGGCTATCACGTCCGCGTTCTTGAGGATCTCGTACGTCGCCGGGGTCGCGGTCCGCAGGTCGGCCCCGATCAGCAGGGGTGCGGCCATCTGGGCCCAGAGGCTGAAGTGGGTGCGGTACTCGGTGTCGGTCATGCCGCCGTTGCCGACCTCCAGCATGTCGGGGTCGTTCCAGGAGCCCGGGCTCGCGTAGGGGGCGAGGCTCTGGTTGAGGTGGGCGATGTTGAGCATGCTGCCCCAGCTGTCGCCGATGTCGTAGGTGGTGCGCCAGGAGTTCCCGACGCCCCGGGCCCAGGTCCAGGGCTGGCTCGTCCCCCACTCGCAGATGCTGTAGAGGATCGGGCGGCCGGTGTTCCGGAGGGCGTTGCCCATGTCCTCGTAGCGCTTCCGCGCGTCGACCTTCTGGTTGTTGCAGTTGTCGTACTTCAGGTAGTCCACGCCCCAGGAGGCCCACAGGTCGGCGTCCTGCTGCTCGTGGCCGAGCCCGCCGGGGAAGCCCTTGCCGTCGCAGGTCTTGGTCCCGGCGCTGGAGTAGATGCCGAACTTGAGGCCCTTGGCGTGCACGTAGTCGGCCACCGCCTTGATGCCGTTCGGGAAGCGCACCGGGTCGGCGACCAGGTCTCCGGCCGCGTTGCGGCTGGGCAGCGCCCAGCAGTCGTCCAGGTTGACGTAGGTGTAGCCCGCCTCGCGCAGGCCCTGCGAGACGAACAGGTCGGCGATGCCGCGCACCATCGACTCGTTGAACTCCGCACGGCAGTGCGTGGAGTTCCAGTTGTTGAAGCCCATCTGCGGCGTCGGGGTGAGGCCGTTCTGGCTCGCCGCGGCCGGGGCCGCGGTCACCAGATCGAAGCCGACCGCGCCGACGGCGGCGAGCGAGCCGCCCATCAGGGCGAGGGTGACGGCCAGGCCGGTGCCTCTGTGTCGGAGCATGCGCAAGGAAGCCCTCCCAGGGCGTTCGGAACACGATCGGACCGAATCCAACAGAACCGAGCAGGGATGAGCGTCGGGTCGATCCGGCTGCCACGTCAAGGAACTCGACCGCCGCTCCGCCCAATCGCCGCACTGGGCCGGATTTCGCCAAATGCCTTGCTCGGCGAGCGATCTGATGCATCGTCAGATCGACGGCCCGGGTCCGGACGTGCCGGAGCAGGCCGGGTGGTCGCGCCACCCGGCCTGCCCGGTGTTCAGTGCTGGTCAGGTGTCAGGAGCACCGCACCTTGGCGTCGGCCCAGTCGGCGTGGTCCCCGCTGCTGCTGCCGTCAGCGTTCTCCACCCGGAGCCGGAGCAGGTCCGCACCGGTGGTGTTCACGTCCACGGTGGCCGCCCGGCCGCTGCCGAGCAGCGTCGGGGAGTCGGTCCGCCAGGTGTTGTCCGCCCAGACCTTGAAGACCACCGAGCCGCTGCTGCCCACCTCGTCGTCGACCCCGACGGTCGCGGTGAAGCGGCTGCACCGCCCGCCGAGGTAGAGCACCACCTCGCTGGTGGCGTGGACGCCGAGGCCGCCGGCGTAGCCGACGCCGTCCACCTTGAGCGGCCTGCCGTCCCCCGCCTTGTCGTCGCCGTTGCTCCGGTCCCGTTCGACCGGTCCGTAGCCGTTCTGCTCGGCCAGGAACGGCAGGGTGCTGACGGAGGTCTCCCCGGTCGGGGCGCGCAGACCGGCGGCCGGGTTCGCCACCGTCCTGGCGTCGGTCAGCTGCCGGGGCGAACTCCCCTGCCGGAAGGCCGCGGTGACGTCGATCCGGGTGAAGGCGGGGAGCGTCCCGGCGGGGGCGGTGACGTTCCAGGAGGCGGTCAGCGAACCGCCCGCCGCGATGCTCGCGCCGGTGGCGCCGACGGGCTGCGTCGTCCAGCCGGACGGCACGCCCAGCGTGAGCGCCAGCTCGGAGGCGGTCGGCTGCCCGGCCGGCACCGAGAAGGTCGCCGACACCGGGAAGGTGGCCGAGGCGGCCACGGCGTCCGGGGCGGCGAGCACCAGCCCGGCGGTCGCGGGCGCCGGATCGGCCTGGGCGGCGTCGTAGCCGGGCCCGGTCACCGGGGCCGGGGCCAGCGGGGAGACGGTGCTGCCCAGGTTCTCCAGACTGACCGCGCCCAGGCCCCCGTTGGTCTTCTCCTCGTTCCACAGGGCGATCGCGATGGTGTTCGCGCCGTGCGGGTCCAGGATGCCGTTGGGGAGCGCGAAGACGTGCTGCGGTCCCTTGTGGTTGATGTAGGTGCCGAGCAGCCACCCGTTGAGGTAGATCAGCGCCCGGTACTTGCGGGCCGGGTCGTCGGTGATCTTCAGCCCGACCGACGTGTCCTGCCCCGTCGGCAGGTTCAGGGTGGCCGTGGTCCGGTACCAGGAGACACCGGGCGTGGTGTCGCGGGTGGTGAGGGCGGTGTCCGCCCAGGCGGCGTCCGGGAACCCGGGCAGGGTCCAGCCGGCCCGCTCACCGTGCAGGCCGCCGGTGTTCATCGGGCCGCGCGCGGTGTCGGTCAGCTCCTCGCCGCCCTTGGCGCCCTGGATCCGCCAAGTGATCGACGGGCCGGAGGAGTTGCCGACGAAGGCGCCGGTGAGGCCGCGCGCCTCCTTGTTGTTGTCGTTCATGCCGGGGTTCTGGTTGTGGCCGTTGTTGGCGGCCAGCACCGACAGCACGTTGTCCCCGGTGGCCTTCAGCAGCCCGGCCGGGAAGGTCCACTTGCGGATGGCGTCGCCGGAGCTGCCGAGGAAGGTGCCGTTCAGCCAGAGCGAGTACACCCCGCCGCTGCCGGGCTGGGCGAAGAGGGTGACGGAGTCCGTCCCGGCACCGGCCTTGAACCGGCCCCGGTACCAGACCTCGCCGTAGTGGTAGCCGTAGTCGTCGGAGAACAGCACCGGCAGCGTGGCGGGCTTGGTGACGCTCTGGGAGGACGCCTTGTCCGCGACCTTCCAGGAGGAGTCGTCGAACTCGGGCTGCGCCTCCGGGGATCCGGCCGCGTGCTTCCACCCGGTGAGCGCGGGAAGCACGACCTGGGCGGGGCCGGGCAGTTCGCCCCCGGCCCGGGCGCCGGGGCCCGGCTGTCCGGTCAGCGCGGCACCGTTGAAGGTGACCGGGCCGGAGCCGTCGGCGAAGACCTCCACCGGCTGGGCCGAGCCGCTGTCGCCGGTCAGGTCGAGGCGGCCGGACTGCACGGCGGCGGTGCGCAGCAGGTCGCTGCCGTACACCAGCACGGGGCCGTTCGCGGTGTCGGCCCGCCAGAACTTCCCGGCGGCCCGGTCGTCGCCCAGCAGCAGCAACAACGGCCGGGGGCCGCCGGTGACCAGCACGCGGGCCAGGCCGTCGTGGACGTAGTTCAGCCGGAGGTCTCCGGTGGCGGCGTCCCAGGTCTGCTCGACCGCACCGGCCAGCACCTGGACGGTGGGGCGCTGCGGATAGTTCAGGACGGTCTCGCCGGCCTGCCCGGGGCGGCCGTACAGCACCGCGACGTCCCGGCCGCCGATCGCCGCGTGGGTCATGATCTCCGAGGTGGAGTACTGGAGTTGGGCCTCGCCGAGGCGGTAGTCGGCGACCAGGGTCCGGGAGTCGCGGCCGGCCAGGGTGATGGCGGTGCCGGGCTTCTGCGGGACGGTGGGGTAGACCCGGGCGGTGGTGGTGTCGACGGCGTCGACCGAGAGGGCGGTGCCGATCGCAGCGGGGTTCTTGCCGCCGCTCACCACGAGCTTCAACTCGTGCGCGCCGTCGGTGAGTCCGTCTTTGGCGAAGAGCACCTGCCCCTTGACCTCGGGGCTGCCGTAGGCGTCCACCGAGGCGGCCTTCGCACCGTCCACGTACACGTCGGCGATGCCGTGGTTGGCGGCCAGGGAGCCGATCCAGCGCACGGAGCTGCCGGTGAACGGCACGGTGAGGCTGTCGCCGGCCTTGAACGAGAAGGACTCGGTGTGCTGGTACTCCCCCGCCGTGTAGGGGACTTCGGCCCCGACGTGCTGCCAGGCCCCGGTGTACCGGATCCGGCTGTCGGCGTCGTCGAAGGCGTAGCCGAGGTGGTTGCCGCTGAGCTTGAGCGACAGGCCGGTGGAGTCGGTGGCGGCCGAGGTGGAGTCGGTGTGCCGCAGCACGTGGAACTGGGTGCGGGTGTCGGGGTTGAGCCGGACGGTGCCGGTGACCGCCGGGTTGCTGAGCACGCTCGGGGGTGCGGGGTCGGTCTTGGTGATCGGCTCGACGCTCTGCAGGAAGGAGCCGATCAGCTTGTCCTCCCGGTACCGGTCGGTGAGCTGCCGGGACTCGGTGATCGCAGCGCCGTAGTCGTAGGAGGTGTAGGTGCCGGAGACCGCCTGGCGGCCCCAGTTGGTGCCGCCGTAGAGCATGTAGAGGCTCTGCAGGGTGGCGCCGGCCGCGATGTTGTTCTTGTAGAAGACCGAGGCGAAGTCCGCCCCCATCTTCTCCCGGCACTTGTCGCCGTCGGCCCCGCCCCAGTAGTTGATCGAGCCGCCCTGGAACTCGGGGATGTAGAGCGGCTTCCCGGGGCGGCGGTAGCCCGCCAGGTCGGCCTGCACCGGCTTCCAGGCCGGGTCCTTGCAGTCGAAGCCGAGCGGGTACTTGTCGACGCCGTCGATGTCGAGCGCGCCGGTGCCCTCGTTGTAGGACTTGTAGTCGGCGGGATTGGCGTTGAAGTGGATGTGATTGCCCGTCAGCGGGACGGTGATGCCGTCGGCGCGGGCCTTGTCCCGCAGGTGGGCCACGTAGCCGCGGTCCGCCTCGGTGTACTGGTAGAACTCGTTCTCCACCTGGTAGGCGATCACCGTGCCGGTGCCGTTCTCCAGCTGGTGGCGGGCCAGGATCGGGTTGATGTGGTCGAACCACTCGTCCACGTCCGCCAGGTGGGCGGGGTCGGTGGTCTTCTCCCGCCCGGGCCTGACGTCCAGCCAGGCGGGGTAGCCGCCGCCGTCCACCTCGGCCTGGATGTAGGGGCCGGGGCGGGCGATGACGTAGATGCCGACCTCCTCGGCGATGTCGAGCAGCTTGTCGACGTCGCGCACGCCGGTGAAGTCGTAGACGCCCTTCTTCGGCGAGTGGTACGCCCAGTCGAAGTAGAGCGAGACGGCGTTGAAGCCGCCGGACTTCATCTTCTGCAGGACGTCGCGCCACAGGTCCGGGCTGGGGAGCCGGAAGTAGTGGAACTCCCCCGCCCAGACGTAGGTGCGCTTGCCGTCGATGGTGAGCGAGTAGCCGTCGTAGGCCACGTCGTGCGGGGTGCTGGCGGTCGGCGGGGTGGGTGCGGGCGCGTCCGCGACGGCCGTCACGGTGCCGGTGACGCCGCCGACTGCCAGGGCGAGGCTGACCAACAGGGCGAGTGCCCTGGGGCCGGTTCTGCTCATCGGGTCTCCTGGGGGAGGAGGGGTGGGTGGGGGAACGTCGAACCGACGGAATCGCACAGACTCCGACGGATTCGAACGAGCTGGATGCATGGTCAGGCGTGGGGCGGCAGGGCCGGAAGGGAATCCGCGGCTTTCCGTTCGATCTCGGGCAATTCCCCGGACCGCAGCTCCGCGCGGGTCACCCCGAGCTTGCCGAGCACCTTGGCGACGTGGTGCTCGGCGGTCCTCGGCGAGAGCGCGAGGGCACCGGCGATCTGCCGGTTGCCGGCGCCGTCGGCCACCAGCAGGGCCACCTCCCGCTCACGGGGCGAGAGGTGACCGCCCTCGCCGCGACGGGCGCGCGGCACCGCCGCCGGACGGCCGCTTGCCCGCAGCATCCGGCGGCACCGGGCGGCGTCGGCCGTGGCTCCGAGGCGGGTGAGGACCTCGAGCGCGCGGCGCACGGCGGTGTCGGCGTCCGCGGCCCGGCCCAGTCCGAGCAGGACGGCCGCCGTCTCCTCGGCGGCCAGCGCCCGCTGGTACTCCCGGCCGATCGCGCCGTAGCGGGCCCCGGCCTCGACCAGCAGGGTCACCGCGGCCCGGGGGTCGTCCGCGGCGCCGAGCAGCCCGCGGGCCAGCACGAGCTCCGCGTCCACCCCCGGCGTGTCCAGGCCCTCGACCCCGCGGGCGGCGTCGGCGACGATCCCCTCCGCCTCCTCGCGCAGGCCGCAGGCGAGCGCGGCCCGGACCGCGACCGGCAGCAGGCCGGTGGCCCAACTCCACTGACCGTTACGGCGACTGGCCTCGACCGTCGGCCGGACGGCGGCCCAGGCCGCGGTGTCGGCGCCCTCCAGCAGCTCCAGCCTGCCCAGCAGGGCCGCGGCGATGCGGCGCGGCACACCGTCGGGCGGCTCCGACCGGCCGCCCCGGGGCGGGAGGGCCCGACGGGCAGCGGCCCAGCGGCCCCGGGCGGTGTCCAGCGCCGCGCGGACCGCGAGGGCCTCCAGCCGCAGGCCGCCGTGCCCGTCGAGCCGCGGCAGCAGCGCCTCGATCCGGCCGTCCAGCCCGTCCCACCGGCCGGCCTCGAGGTCGAGCTGCAACTCCAGCGCCAGCCCGGCCAGTTGGACCAGCTGATGGCCGGAACGCCCGGCTGCCGCGACCGCCTCCTGCTGACGCGCCCGGGCCCGGTCGTCACGCCCCCGGGCCCAGGCACCCACCGCCGCGAGGTGCAGGCCCCGGGCCCGTTCGCGCTCGATCCTCCGGTCCGGACTCCGCTCCGTGCCGTGGCCCGGCAGCCGCAGTCCGGTGCCTCGCAGCCGCGCCACCAGCCCCGGTCCGCCCGGGTCGCCGAACGCCTCCGCCACCGCGACCCGGCCCACCAGCACGACGGTGCGGGCGAGTTCGTCCTCGCACCGGGCCGCCGCGGCGGCGGCGCGCGCCAAGTCCGCGACGGCCCGCTCGCGAGAGCCCGGGCCCCGGAGCACGCCGACGGCGGCGAGCTCCGCCAGGGCGACGGCCGCCGGGCCGGGCCGGTCCACCAGGTCGGCGGCCGTCTGCTCCAACTCCGCGAGCAGGGCGGCGGGATCGCCCGGGCCGAGAGCCCGGGCCCGGCAGAGGCCGAGCCGCAGCTCCCCCCTGACTCCGGCGGGCCGGGCCCGGTCCGCCGCCAACCGGCGCAGCAGCTCGGCCCCGTCGGCCGTGCCGGCCCGGTACTGGGAGATCCGGGCGAGCGTCAGGGCGTGGGCGGTCCGGTCGGCCTTGGACAGGGTCGGCTCGGCGAGCAGGTCCCGCAGCAGGACGGCGGCGGCCCCGTCGTCCCCGGACTCCACGGCACGGTGGGCGGCCGCCCCGGCCGTGGTGATCCAGGCCGCGACGTCACCCGTCCGCCGGACGTGGTGGGCGGTGCGCAGCAGGGCGGGAGCCCCGTGGCCGGAGAGCACCTCGGCGGCCCGGGCGTGCAACCGCACCCGCTGCGGAGCCGGGATCGCCTCGTAGGCCGCCCGCCGGGCCAGCACGTGGCGGAAGCCGTAGCGGCCCGGGTCCGTCTCCATCAGGAGGCCGACCGCCAGGGCCGCGGTCAGGGCCGGATCGGTCTCGCCCTCCGGGAGCCGGGCGACCGCGCCGAGCAGGTCCTCGTCGGCGGGCAGGCCGAGCACGGCGGCGGCCCGGACGACCGCGGCGGCCGACGGGGCGAGCCGGGCGGTCCGTTCGGCGACGAGCTCCCGCACGGCGCGCGGCGCCCGGTCGGAGGCCCGCGGGCGGCCCGGCACCTGATGGACCGTCAGCTCCCCCAGCACCTCCTCGACGGCCAGCGGAAGACCGCCGCTGCACTCGTACAGCTGACGGACCAGCGCCCCGGTGGCGGCCGGGCCGAGGACGGACACCGCCAGGTCGCGGACCTGCGGCTCGGTCAACGCGGCGAGCGCGATCTCCGTCCCGCCGACCCCGACCGGGCGCCGGTAGGGGACGCCGAGCACGTTGCCGTGGCCGGGCAGCTCGCCGGCCCGGTAGCTGAGCACCAGGCGGAGCTGCGCCGGTGGGTTTCGGGCCAGCAGCACCAGGAGTTCGCGGGTGTCGTCGTCCGCCCACTGCAGGTCCTCCACCAGGAGGGCGACCGGGCCGAGCAGGCGCAGCAACTCGTGGACGGCGCGCATCAGTTGCTGACGGTGGGTGCCCACCCCGGCCGGCCGCTGACCGGCCGCCAGCTGACCGGCCGGATCACCGACCGCGCCGGGAAGGTACCCGGCGAGCGGAGCGGTGACCTGGCCGAACCGGGTGTCGGCCGGGAGGAGCTGCGGCGCGTCCCGCAGCGCCTCCAGGACGGCCCCGAAGGCGGGCGGCTCGCGCAGCGGATGGCACCCGCCCCGGAGCACCGCGAGGCCGACGGCCTCCAGCCCGGGCACGGCCTCGCGGAGCAGACGGGACTTCCCGCTGCCCGCCTCGCCCTCGACCAGGACGACGGCAGGCCCGTCCTGCGCGGCGGCCAGCAGCCGGGCGAGCTCCGCCTCCCGGCCCACGAAGGCGAATCCTCCGGTGGTGCGGCGGTCCGTCGGGGCCTCGGGTCGGTCGGGGCCTGGCATCGTCACGCACGCTTCCGTAGCTCGGTCGGCAGGCCCTGAGGACCGGTGGTTCGGGGGCACCACCGGGCCTCAGGGAGCATCAGGCGGGCAGGCCGACGGCGCGTTCGCCGCTGCGGCGCTGCTGGATGACGACGGCGATCACCAGGAGGGCGCCCTGGGCGACGTTCTGCCAGAAGGAGTTGATGCCCTGGACGGTGAGGCCGTTCTCCAGCGCGCCGAGCAGCGCGACGGCGAGCAGGGTGCCACCCACCGTGCCCTTGCCGCCCTTGAGAGCGGCCCCGCCGAGGGCGGCGGCGGTGATCGCCTTGAGCTCCAACCCCTCGCTGCCGGAGACGGGTTGGCCGGAGCCGGTGCGGGCGGTGAGCAGGATGCCGGCCACGGCCGCGACGGTGCCGATCAGGGCGTAGACGGCGATCAGGTACTTGTTGATGTTGATGCCGGCCAGCCGGGCGGCGGTGTCGTTGCCACCGACGGCGTAGAGGTTGCGGCCGATGTCGGTGTACTTGAGCAGCACGTGCACGGCGACGGCGGTGAGGATCAGGATCCACACCATCACCGGCAGTCCGGCGATCCGGCCGCGGCCGAGGAAGACGAACACGCCGTCGTTCAGCACGTAGCCCTGGGCCCGGCCGCCGGACAGGAGTTGGGCCAGGCCCTTGTACGCGGCCAGCCCGGCCAGGGTGGCGATGGTGGGGTTGACCCGGCCGTAGACGATGACGGCGCCGTTGAGCAGGCCGACCGTGATGCCGACGACGACGGCGACGGCCATGCCGAGGTAGGCGTTGCCGCCGGTGGTGGTGAAGGCCATCGCGGAGACCACCGAGGCGACGCCGGCCTGCGAGCCGACCGAGATGTCCAGGCCGCCGCAGATGATCACGACGGTCTGGACGATGGCGAGCAGGCCGGTGATGGTGGCGGCCTCGGCGATCACCTGCATGTTGGTGAGGCTGAGGTAGTTGTCGTTCAGCGTCCCGAACAGGGCGAGGACCACGACCAGGGCGCCGATCAGGCTGAGGTTCTGGCCGCCGACGGAGGCCAGGACGGCCAGCCGGCCCTCGGCGGGGCCAGCGTGCGCGCCCACGGCCGGCGGGGTCTTGGTGGTGGTGCTCATGCGGGTGCTCCAGGGGTGTGGGCGGGGGCGATGTCGTCGGCCATGGCGAGCTGGAGGATGGCCTCCTCGGTGGCTTCGGCGCGGTCGAGTTCGCCGGTGATCCGGCCGTTCTGCATGACCACGATCCGGTCGGCCAGGCCGAGCACCTCGGGGAGTTCGGAGGAGATCACCAGGACGGCGACGCCTTCGGCGGCCAGGTCGGCGATGATCCGGTAGATCTCCGCCTTGGCGCCGATGTCGATGCCGCGGGTGGGCTCGTCCAGGATCAGCAGCTTCGGTTTGCGGGCCAGCCAGCGGGCCAGCACCACCTTCTGCTGGTTGCCGCCGGACAGCTTGCGCACCTCGTGCTCGATCGAGGGGGTGCGCACCCGCAGCCGGTCGGTGAACTCCTGGGCCAGCGCCCGTTCCTGGCGCCGCCGGACGAAGCGGAAGCGGCACAGCCGCTCCAGCACCACCAGCGTGGTGTTGTCGCGGATGGTGCGGTGCAGGAACAGCGCCTGGGCCTTGCGCTCCTCGGGCGCGAGCCCGAGTCCGGCGGCGATGGCGTCGCCGGGGCGGCCGGGGCGCAGCCGCACGCCGTCGAGGGTGGCGGTGCCGGAGCGGACGGGGAGGTCACCGGCCAGCGCGAGGGCCAGCTCGGAGCGCCCCGCGCCGATCAGCCCGGCCAGGCCGACCACTTCGCCCGCGTGGACCTTGAGGTCGATGCCGCGCACGGCGTCGGTGGTCAGGCCGCGGACGTCCAGCACGAGGCGTTCGGTGGCGACCCGGGTGCGGGAGAACATCGAGGTCAGGTCGCGGCCGACCATCAGGCGCACCAGGTCGCCCTCGCTGGTGGTGGCGGCGTCCTGCACTCCGGCCAGCGCGCCGTCCCGCAACACGGCGATGCGGTCGGCGAGTTGGAAGATCTCCTGCATCCGGTGCGAGACGTAGACCACGGCCACGCCCTGGTCGCGCAGGCGGCGGATCAGGGCGAACAGCGCCTCCACCTCGTGCTCGGAGAGCGAGGAGGTGGGTTCGTCGAAGGCGATCACCTTCGCCTCGCCGGTCAGCGCCCGCAGGATCTCCACCAACTGGCGTTGTGCGGGGGTGAGTCGGGAGCCGAGCAGGTCCGGGTCGAGGACCTTCTCGAAGCCCAGGCGCTTCAGGTCGGCGGTGATCCGGCGGCGCAGCTCGGCCCGGTCCAGGCGGCGGCCGGCCTTGCGGGGCAGGGCGCCGGCGTAGACGTTCTCGGCGACCGAGACGTGCGGGATGATCTCCGGCTCCTGCGGGATGATCCTGATGCCCAGGCGGCGGGCGTCGGTCGGCGAGGCCAGCCGGACCGGCCGGCCGTCCAGGACCACGCCGCCTTCGGTGGGCTGGTGGTCGCCGGTGAGGATCTTCAGCAGGGTGGACTTGCCGGCCCCGTTCTCCCCCATGAGTGCCGTCACCTGACCGGCCGGGAAGTCCAGGGTGACCCCCTCCAGGGCCCGCACCGCACCGAAGCGCTTGGAGAGGAGCCGCACCCCGGCGCTGCCGGAGGTCTGCGGGGCGGTCGGCGGTCGGGGGTCCGGGTTGGTTTCGCGGGCTCTGCTCATCGTGGTCGCCTTCGGTCGTGCGGGAGGGTCCGAGGGCCCGCTCCCCGGGGAGGGGGAACGGGCCGACTGAGAGGGCGTCAGCTGCAGCTGACCCCGGCGGACTTCCAGGTCGTGGCGTCGACCATGGTGGTGGAGGCGAACGCCTCCTTCGGGAAGTCCTTGCCGTTCTTGAGGCGGTCGTACATGGTCTGCACCGCCAGGGCTCCGACCTCCTTGCCGTTGATGAACAGCGCGGCCTTCATCCCCGAGGGCTTGTCGCCGCCCCAGTTCTTGCAGGCCAGATAGGCGCCCAGGCCGACGCCGATGACGTTGTCGGCCTTGAAGCCGGCGTTCTCCAGCGCCGTCACCCCGCCCTGCACGTTCTCGTCGTTGCAGCCCCAGACCACCCAGTTCTTGACGCTGCGGTTGGCCGTCACGGTCGCGGCGATCTTGTCCTGGGCGCCGGTGGGGGTGTTGTCGGTCGCCACGTCGATGTTCTGCACGCCGGGGACGGCGGCGGTGAAGGCGGCCTTGGCGGCCTTCACCCGGTCACCGCAGACGGTGACGTCCTGCTTCCAGGCGGAGACCGTCCGGGTCTCGGCCGGGTTCCACCCCGCCTTCTTGAACTCCTCGGCGGCCCGCTTGCCGACCTCGCCGCCCATCTGCTGCCCGGAGAAGCCGATCCGGGCGACCAGGTCGTCCTTGGCGCAGGCCGCCGGGTCGGGGCCACTGGCACAGATCTGGTCGTCGGAGGTGAGCAGCGCCACCTTGGCGTCCTTCGCGGCCTGCACCACCTGCGGGCCGACGGCCGGGTCCGGCACCACGATGATCAGGCCGTTGCTCTTCTGCGCGACGGCCGCCTGCACCTCGCTGACGGTCTTGTTGGCGTCGCTGCCCAGGTTCACGACCTTGAGGTCGACGCCGAGCTCGGCCGCCTTGGCCCGTGCTCCGGCGGCCTCACCGACGAAGTACTCCTGGTCGCCCTGCTTCTGCAGGTACGTCATCGAGATCTTGCCGCTGACCGGCGAGACCTGGGCCTCGCCCGAGCCGGCCTGCCCGCCGGTCGAACCGGTCGAACACGCGGTGGTCAGGCCGAGGCCGAGCAGCAGGACGGCTGCGGCGGCGGTGCGGCTGGGGGTTCTGGACATGAGGTGCTCCTTCAGGATGAATCCCACAGGACCAAACATTTCCCTACGGGATGCAACATATGACAGCGGCGTGAATCGCCGAGGTCAAGCAACTTCCGCAGTCGAGATCAGCTTGTGACCAATGGGCCGATGATGCGTCAACCACGGTGTGGGAATGGCAAGTTGGTGCGCGTCGACCAGCGCCCGATCACGTACGGAGGGGCCGTCGGAGCAGCGCTGATCGCGCGCCCGGCCCACCGGAATGCGTACGGAAAAACCATCAGATCCAAACAGCTGAAGAACCGTCAAGGCACGGAGGCGCAATCGGTTCCAATGGACGGTTTCTGACGGGAGAGCACCAGGTGCACCCCGCCCAGCCGGACGGCCCGGTCGCCCAGGGTGGAGCACCTCACCGGCACGGGCTGCGACTCCCCGCCCGGCAGTGCCCGCAATGCCGCCGCCAACGGTGCGGCGAGCCCGTCGTCGGGGTCCGCGAGCGCACCGCCGAGCACCACCACGGACGGGTCGTACAGCAGCGCCGCCGTGGTCACCACCTCCACCACCAGCCGGGCGCCCTCCCCTCCCGGCGGGGGCGACTGCCCGCCCGGAGGCCGCAGGTACGCGTCCAGGCAGCCCCGGCGGCCGCAGCGGCAGAGCGCACCGTCCGGCCGGACCACCACGTGGCCCAGGCTCCCGGCCCGCCCGGTCGGCCCCCGGTGGAGCACCCCGCCGAGGACGACGCCCATCTCGACCCGGTCGGTCCAGGTGACGTGCAGCAGGCTGTGCGCACCCGCCGCCCCGCCCTCGGCGTGCTCCGCGAGCGCGGCGAGCGCCGCGCCGCCGACCACCTCGACCGGGACGCGCCAGCGCTGCCGCAGCAGGTGGACCAGGGTGGCCGGCCACTGCTCGGCCGACTGCCCCGCCGCCTCCGGGTACGTCCGCGGGCCGACGGTGAGGACGACTCCGGTCAGCAGCTCGGGACCTGACGAGGTGTCGGCCAGCACGCCCTCGGTGCAGTCCAGCACGGCCTGCGCCACCGCCTGCCGGGACAGCCCCGGCGGAAGGTCCACCCACCGCTGCGCCAGGGCGAGTTGGCTCCGGCTCCCGACCATGACGGCCAGGTGGCGCGGGCCCAGCTCGACGGCCAGCGCGGTGCCCGCCGCCGGATTGAAGGAGACCAGCGAGGGGCGGCGGCCGGCCCGGCCCAGGATCACCGGCCGCTGGACGACCAGCCCCCGCTCCTCCAGTTCGACCACCAGGCTGGACACCGTGGTCGGCGAGAGCTCGCTGCGCCGGGCGAGCATCTGACGGGTCGCCGGGCCGTACCGCCGCAGCAGGTGCAGCAGCAACGCCCGGTGGGTGGCCCGCCGGAACGCCTGGCCCCGTTCGGGCAGCCGCGCCCCACCGCCCGGCCCCGGGCCGGATCCCGGACCGGAGCCCGGGCCGACGGCCGTCATCGGACGGTCCCGCAACGAGCGAGGTCGGCCGGCTCCAGACGCACCAGGACCTCGACCACGGTGCCGTCCGGCCCGGTGGCCACCACGCAGCGGTCGACCAGGCCCCGGACCAGACCGAGGCCCCGTCCGCACCGGACGGCGTCGTCGGCCTGGCTGTGCCGCGGCTCGAACCGCTGCAGCCACCGCCCGCGGTCGCGCACCACCATCCGCAGACCGCCCGGGCCCAGGTCGACCAGCACCGCGACCGAACGGCTCCCGCTGTGCAGGACCGCGTTGGTCGCCAGCTCGCTGACGATCAGACAGGCGGTGTACCCGGTGCCCTCGGACAGCCCCTGCCAGCGGGCCCAGGTCCGGACGAAGCCGCGCAGCCGGGGCACCGAGGCCGGGCCCGCCCCGGCGGCGCAGACCGCCCGGCCGAGTGCGCGGTGCACGGTGGCCGGACCGGTGGCGGGCGCGACGGTGACGACCGGCCCGAGGGCGGCCGCGTCGGTGATGAGGATGGGGGGCATGGCGCTCTCCCGGGTCTGTGCTCCCCGGTCGCGGGCACGCCGGAGCCGCGCCGTGGAGGCGCACGAGGTTCCGATGTCCGGTGCCGCGGGGGGCGGTTCGGGCAGGTGATGTCCCTGCGGATGCGCCGGGAGGACCGATCCGGGAGGAGTGTTCCAAAGGGCCGGTTCCTCCGGTGCTCCTCCATGAAAGCCCCGCAGGTCCGCCCCGTTCCACTGCTTCCGGTGCCTTTTTCCGGTGTCGTTTCCGTCTCGGGTAGGGGTTCACCGGGTAGTGGGTAGCGCTCGGATGGGTAGTGCGGGCCCGGGCTCGCCGTTCCGTTGACTCCCGTGCGGCGAGCGATGTTTCATGTTCGAAACGGCGTTGACTTCTGTTTGATATTGAGCCGATCCGGCCGTCTCGCCGACCCCACCCATGCCGCCATCCTCCCGAGGATCCCCCATGCTCAGAACCGGTAGACCGCTGCTCTCCCGCCTCCCGCGCGCACCGCTCGGCCTGCTGGCGGCCTCGCTCGCCCTCGCGCCCGTGCTCGCGCCCGCACCCGCGACCGCGACCGCGGCGGCCCTCGCGCAGACCACCATCACCGTCGACGGCTCCAGCCCCGGCCGGACCTTCGACGGCATCGGGGCGATCAGCGGCGGGGGCGGCAACACCCGCCTGCTGACCGACTACCCCGCCGCGCAGCAACAGCAGATCCTCGACTACCTGTTCAAGCCCGGCTACGGCGCGAACCTGCAGATCCTCAAGGTCGAGATCGGCGGCGACACCAACTCCACGGACGGCTCCGAGTCCAGCCACATGCGGACCCCCACCGCGGTCAACTGCACCACCGGGTACGAGTGGTGGATGATGCGGCAGGCCAAGCAGCGCAACCCGGACATCAAGCTCGCCGCGCTCAGCTGGGGAGCACCGGGGTGGGTCGGCGGCGGCGACTTCTGGTCCACCGACACCATCCACTACCTGACCAGCTGGCTCGGCTGCGCCGCGCAGCAGGGCCTGACCGTCGACTACCTCGGCGGCTGGAACGAGAACGCCTACAACACCGGCTGGTTCAAGGAGTTGCGCGCCGCCCTGGACGCCTCCGGCAACGCCCACGTCCGGACCGTGGTCTCGGACGACTGGGGAGCCGGCGCCTGGAAGGTGGCGACCGACGTCCTCGCCGATCCCGGCTTCGCCGACGCCGTCTCGGTGATCAGCGCCCACTACCCCTGCGAGGGCGGCAACGGCGGGGGCGGCAACGGCGGCGGGGCGCGCTCCTGCCCGGTCGACGCGGCCGCGCTCGACTCCGGCAAGCCGCTCTGGGCCGGTGAGAACGGCTCGCAGGACCTCACCTCGGGGGCCGCACCGCTGATCCGCACCTTCACCCGCGGCTACATCGACGGCCGGCTGACCGCCCACCTCAACTGGCCCGCCGTCGCGGCGGTCTACCCGAACCAGCCCTACAACACCGTCGGCCTGGTGATGGCCCATCAGCCCGCCTCCGGCGCCTACACGGTGGGCAAGAACACCTGGGCCACCGCACAGGTCACCCAATTCACCGCGCCCGGCTGGAAGTTCCTCGACCAGGGCTCCGGCTACCTGCGCGGCACCACGGACAGCGGCAGCTACGTGACCCTGCGGTCACCCGGCGGCTCCGACTACTCCACCGTCATCGAGACCACCACCGCGACCACCCCGCAGACCGTCCGGCTCGACGTCTCCCACGGACTCTCCAGCGGCCCGGTGCACGTCTGGACCACCGACGTCAACGACCTCAACTCCCCCACCAACATGGTGCACTTGGCCGATCTCACCCCCGTCGACGGCTCCTACGCACTGACCGTCGAGCCCGGCCACGTCTACACCCTGACCACCACCACCGGGCAGGGCAGGGCCGTCACCACACCCCCGAGGCCCGCCACCATCCCGCTCCCGTACGCCGACGACTTCGACGGGACCGAGCTCGACCAGCAGCCCCGCTACCTCTCCCAGCAGCAGGGCGCCTACGAGGCCACCCCGTGCGCCGGCGGCCGCCCCGGACGCTGCCTCACCCAGCGGGCACCGGCCAAGCCGATCGTCTGGAACGAGAACCACGACGTCGACCACCCCTACACCATGGGCGGCGACCTGAGCTGGGCCGACTACACCGTCGCCGCCGACGCGCTGCTCCAGCAGGCCGGCTCCGTCCGGCTGATGGCCCGCACCGGCTACCAGGGCTGGCACCCCGCCTACGTCGACTCCTACGCCCTGGAGCTGTCCGACACCGGGGACTGGTCGATCGTCCGCTCCACCAAGGAACGGGGCGAACGCACCGTCCTGGCGCACGGCACCGTCCCCGCCGTCGGCACGGACCGTTGGCACCGCCTGGCGCTGACCGCCTCCGGCTCGACGCTCACCGCCGCCGTCGACGGCAGCACGGTCGGATCGGCCACCGACACCGCCTTCACCACCGGCATGATCGGCCTGAGCGCCGACGGCTACCACGCCGACCAGTTCGACAACCTGACGGTCACTCCGCTCGGCTCGCCCACCGCCACCACCGGCCCGGTCGAGCTCACCCACTGGGACAACAACGTGGTCGGCTGCCTCGACGGCAACGGACCGACCGACCCGGACGGCACCGCCGTGCGGACCGAACCCTGCGACGGCAGCGGCCCGCAGCAGTGGACCGTGGGCACCGACCGGACGGTCCGCGTCGGCGGCAAATGCCTGGACGTCTACCGGGGCGGCCCGGCCCGGGGCTCCAAGGTGGTCCTCTGGGACTGCCACGGCGGCACCAACCAGGAGTGGATCCCCCAGATCGGCACCCTGTACAACCCGGCCTCCGGCCGGTGCCTTCACCTCCCCACCGCCGAGGAGCCCGGCAAGCCCGGCTACCGGATCGTCGCCGGCACCGGGCTGACCATTTCCGAGTGCAAGCAGGGCGACCCGCGCCAGCGGTTCGCCCCGCACCGGGCCCGGTGAATCCGGGGAATTCCATCCCGGAAAAACCCGGCCATTGGAACGGTCCCAGAACCCCCATTGTCGCAATGACGGGAATTCAACGGCCGCAATCCGCACCCTTTTCCTCATGGGCCTTGACGGAAATCCTTAACAGGGATTTCATGTGCTCCATTCCATTTGGACATGTTGATTCTTGACGGCTTCGGACCGTCCCCCCAGACACGCGTCCGAACCCCGAGGTCGACCCACGCCGCTCACAACCCCCACCCCCCACCCCCACCCAGGGAGTCCCGATGAGCCG
Organism: Kitasatospora sp. NPDC001664; assembly: GCF_053596675.1. Lineage (NCBI taxonomy): Bacteria > Bacillati > Actinomycetota > Actinomycetes > Kitasatosporales > Streptomycetaceae > Kitasatospora > Kitasatospora sp. NPDC001664. Next base: position 255,188 of record NZ_JBSFGS010000002.1, on the reverse strand, counting down.
TCACCCCCACCCCGGCGCCACCAGACGCCGCCGAGCCACCACCACCCTCGCGGCCGCCGCCGCCCTGCTCGGCTCCGTCGCCGGCGTCCAGCTCGGCACCGCCCCCGGGGCCACGGCCGCCGCCAACGGGGCCGCCCTCACCCCGCCGATGGGCTGGAACACCTGGAACACCTTCGGCTGCAACATCAGCGAGAAGCTGATCAAGGAAACCGCCGATGCCATGGCCAAGCCGGGCGGGTTGAAGGACGCCCACTACGAGTACGTCATCATCGACGACTGCTGGTTCAACCCCGACCGCGACGCCAGCGGCAAGCTGCAGGGGGACCCGGTCCGGTTCCCCAGCGGCATGAAGGCCCTCGGCGACTACCTCCACGGCAAGGGGCTCAAGTTCGGCATCTACCAGGTGCCCACCGATCTGACCTGCGCCCAGCGCAGCGGCTACGGGAAGGGGACCGCCGGCACCGGCACCGGGAGTCAGGGGCACGAGAGGACGGACGCCGAGACCTTCGCGGAGTGGGGCGTCGACTACCTGAAGTACGACTGGTGCAAGGGGACCTCGGACGTCGAGGAGCAGAAGCAGAAGTTCGCCCTCATGCGCGACGAACTGGCCAGGGCCACCGCCAAGTTCGCCACCGACAACGGGAAGGCCGAGCGTCGGATCGTCTACAGCATCAACCCCAACTCGTACTTCAAGCAGGACGCCGGGGCGACCGTCGACTGGTCCTCCATCGCCAACCTCTGGCGGACGACGGAGGACATCAAGAACGCTTGGAGGAGCGGCCCGGACGACACGCGCTACGGCTTGGGCGCCCTGGACATCACCCACGTCACCGGCCCGCTCGGTGCGCAGACCGGCCCGGGCCACTGGAACGACCCCGACATGCTCGAAGTCGGCGTCACCAAGGACGGCCGGAGCCTGACCCCGGCCGAGGCGCGCAGCCACATGTCCCTGTGGGCCCAGATGGCCGCGCCCCTGATCGCCGGCAACGACATCAGGGCGATGATGGCCGACCCCCTGACGGTCAGCGCCGAGGTCGCGGCGGCCAACGAGGACGCCAGGAAGGTCCTCACCAACGAGAAGCTGATCAGCATCGACCAGGACAGCCTCGGCAAGGCGGCCCGGATCGTCACCGACTCCGCCACCCAGGTGCTGACGGTCCGTGAACTCGCGGGCGGCGACCGGTCGGTGACCCTCACCAACACCGCCGACACGACCGCCACCGTGACCACCTCGGCCGCCGAGCTCGGCATCGCCGGGGCGCCCACCTACACCGTCAGTGACGTGTGGGCCCCCGACGGCACCCCCTCCACCACCACGACCGGTGCGCTCTCCGCGACCCTGGCCCCGCACGCCACCGCCCTGTACCGCATCACCCCCAACGGCACGGTCAGCCCCGACCAGGCGGCCCCGACCACCGGCACCTACGACATCACCTCCGCGGCCAGCCCCTCGCAGGTCCTCGACAACAGCGGCTCGTCCAGCAACGGCAAGCAGCTGATCACCTGGGAGCGCAAGCGCAACGCCAACCAGGAGTGGATCCTCACCGCCAACGGCGACAGCAGCTACAGCGTCAAGCACAAGACCACCGGCAAGTGCCTCGACATCGACAACGCCTCCAAGACGGCCGGCGCGAAGGTCATCCAGTACACCTGCAACGGCCAGAACAACCAGAAGTTCACCCTCACCCCCGACGGCGCCGACAGGTACAAGCTGATCGCCAAGCACAGCGGCCTCGCCCTCACCCCCTCCGGAACCACCAACGGCGCACTCCTCACCCAGCAGGCCCCCGCCGCGGCCCAGAGCTGGACCTTCATCAAGACCGGCTGATCGGCACCACCCCGCACGGCGGGCGGGCGAGGCCCTGAGACGGCGCCTCGCCCGCCCGCCACCCCCACCGATCGGACCGCACATGCCGCGTCGCCGCTCCACCCTCCTCCGCCGCCTGACCGCCACCGCCTACGCCGCCCTCCTGGCCACCAGCCCGCTGCTGGCCACCGCCGCCTTCCAGCTGGCCACCGCCCCTCCCGCCGCCGCGCTCGACAACAGGCTCGGACGCACTCCGCAGATGGGCTGGAACAGCTGGAACGCCTTCCGCTGCAACATCGACGAAAGCAAGATCAAGGCCGCCGCCGACGCGATCGTCGACAAGGGCCTCAAGGGCGCCGGCTACCAGTACGTCAACATCGACGACTGCTGGCAGGCCCCCGGCCGGGACGCGGACGGCGCCCTCCAGCCCCATCCCACCCGCTTCCCCTCCGGTATCAAGGACCTCGCCAACTACGTCCACGGCAAGGGCCTCAAGCTCGGCCTCTACGCCACCCCCGGAAGCCGTACCTGCGCCAACATCTGGGACAGCTACCCGGGACAGCTCGGCAGCCTCGGGCACGAGACGCAGGACGCCCGGTCCTTCGCCGACTGGGGCATCGACTACCTCAAGTACGACTGGTGCAGGGCCGACGAGGACGGCGTCAACGCCGAACAGGCGTTCAGCACCATGCGCGACGCCCTCGACGCCACCGGGCGCCCCGTGTTCTTCAGCATCCACCGCGAGGCCCAGCAGCCCGTCGACCCCTGGCGCCCGGCCGTCGCCAACTCCTGGCGCACCACGCCGGACATCGGCAACAGCTGGTCCAGCATGATCAGCACCGCCCACAGCAACCAACCGCTCGCCCACCTCGCCCGGCCCGGCGCGTGGAACGACCCCGACATGCTCCAGATCGGCAACGGGAAGCTCACCCCCGCGGAGTCCCGCACCCACCTCAGCCTGTGGGCCGAGATGGCGGCTCCCCTGCTGCTGGGCAACAACCTGGCCACCGCGGACGCCGCCACGGTCGACCTCCTGAAGAACCCCGACATCCTCGCCGTCGACCAGGACCCGCTCGGCCAACAGGGCACCGTCGTCTCCGACACCGGCGGCCTGGTGGTCATGACCAAGCCCCTCGCCGATGGCGCCCGGGCCGTCACCCTCACCAACGAGACCCTCACCGCCGCGACCGTCTCCACCACCGCCGAGGCGATCGGCCTCGGCGGCGCCACCGGCCACCAGCTCGAGGAGCTGTGGTCCAAGGCCGTCACCTCGACGACCACCGGGACGATCAGCGCGCAGGTCGCCCCGCACGACACGGTGGTCTACAGGGTCACCCCCGCCTCCCGGGTCGCGCCCACCACCGGCCTGCACCAGCTCTCCGACCTCGTGTGGTCCGCCCCGCCGGCCGGCGGCTGGGGCCCCACCGAGCGCAATCTCAGCAACGGCGAGCAGGGCAGCCTCGACGGCCGCACGATGTCCATCGGCGGGGCCAAGTTCGCCAAGGGCCTCGGCACCCACGCGAACTCCGACATCTCCTACTTCCTCGGCGGCAGCTGCACCTCCCTGACCACGACCGTCGGCATCGACGACGAGGTCGGCAACCGCGGGAAGGTCGCCTTCCAGGTCCTGCTGGACGGCGCCAAGGTCGCCGACAGCGGCACCCTCACCGGCGCCGACGCAGCCAAGCCCCTGACCGCCGACCTCACCGGCGGCCAGCAGCTCACCCTGCGCGTCACCGACGGCGGCGACGGCCTCTGGTACGACCACGCCGACTGGGCCGACGCCCGGATCTCCTGCGGCCACGGCCCCGCCGCCGGCGCCAGCTCCGTCTCCGACCTGACCCCGCAGTACGCCGTCAACGGCTACGGCCGGCCGGAGCACGACAGGAGCAACGGCGGGTCGGCGACCGGCGACGGCGCACCGTTGAAGATCGGCGGCACCACGTACGCCAAGGGCCTCGGCACCCACGCGAGCTCCGAGATCACCTACTTCCTCGGCGGCACCTGCACCTCCCTGACCACGACCGTCGGCATCGACGACGAGGTCGGCAACCGAGGCACCGTCACCTTCCAGGTCCTGCTGGACGGCGTCAAGGTCGCCGACAGCGGCACCCTCACCGGCGCCGACGCCCCCAAGCCCCTCACCGCCGACCTCACCGGCGGCCAGCAGCTCACCCTGCTGGTCACCGACGCCGGCGACAAGAACGCCTACGACCACGCCGACTGGGCCGGGCCCACCGTCACCTGCACCTGACCCCTCGTCAACAGCCGTACCCGGCCCCGTTGCCGCGCCGCCCATCCGGGCGGGCGGCGACGGGGCCTCATTCGGCCGCCGGTGCCGTGCGGTGCTGCGCGTACAGTGGGTTCCGAGGGATGTGACTTCCATGAGGACAGCCCGTACGGCCAAGCTGGTCCTGGCCGCTGCGACGACCGTGGTCCTGCTGGCCACCGGCTGCGGTAACGGAGGCGGCGACAGCCCCAGCGACGCCGGCAAGACCTTCAGCTACCGGAGCAGCGAGCCGCAGAACCCCCTCCAGCCCGGGAACGCGAACGAGTCGGGTGGCAGCCGCATCCTGCAGACCCTCTTCAAAGGCCTGGTCGACTACTCCCCGTCCGACGCGAAGCTCCGGATGCAGGTGGCCGAGAAGATCGACACCAGTGACGCCCGGAGCTTCACCGTCACGCTGAAGACCGGCTGGACCTTCCACGACGGCACGCCCGTCCTGGCCAGGAACTTCGTCGACGCGTGGAACTGGGCCGCGACGACGACCAACAACCAGGTCAACAGCTCCTGGTTCTCCGACATCGAGGGCTACCGGGACGTCCACCCGGCGAGCGGCGCTCCGACCGCCTCCCGGATGTCCGGCCTGGCGGTCGTCGACGACACGCACTTCACCATCCAGCTGACCGACAAGGTGTCGTACTTCGAGTACAAGCTCGGCTACATCGCCTTCTCGCCGCTGCCGGACTCCTTCTACCGCGACCCGGCCGCCTTCGGTCAGCGGCCGGTCGGCAACGGGCCCTACCGGTTCGTCAGTTGGGACCACAACGCGCAGGTGGTCACCAAGGCGTACGCCGGCTACAAGGGCGCCGACCCGGCACGGAACGGCGGGGTGGTCTTCAAGATGTACAGCACCGCCGAGGCGGCGTACGCGGATCTGCAGTCCGACAACCTGGACGTGCTGGACCAGGTGCCGCCGTCGGCGCTGGCGAGCTACAAGAACGACCTCGGCGACCGGGCGGTCGACTCCCCGCAGGGCGCCATCCAGAACATCGGCTTCCCCCTCTACCGACCCGAGTGGTCCGGCGCCGAGAAGGCCGAGGTCCGCCAGGGCCTCTCCATGGCGATCGACCGCGACACCATCACCAAGACGGTGCTGCAGGGCTCCCGCAAGCCCGCCACCGCCTGGGTCGCGGAGGGCGTGGAGGGCTACGACGCAGCCGCCTGCGGCGAAGTCTGCACCTTCGACCCCATCAGGGCCCGGCAGTTGATCACCGAAGGCGGCGGCGTCCCCGGCAACAAGCTGACCATCACCTACAACGCCGACGGCGGCCACAAGGAGTGGGTCGACGCGGTCTGCAATTCGATCCGTCAGACCACCGGCGTGGACTGCGCGGGCGACCCGAAGACGGACTTCAAGACCGCCCGCGCCGCGATCACCGGACACACCGTCAGCGGCGCCTTCCGCACCGGCTGGGTGCAGGACTACCCGCTGAACGCCAACTTCCTCGCCGACGTCTACAAGACCGGCGCCGGGTCCAACGACACCGGCTACAGCAACCCGGAGTTCGACCGGTTGGCCACCCAGGCCGACCAGGCCGCCTCGGTCCAGAGCTCGGCCTCGGACTACCAGAAGGCCGAGCGGCTCCTCGCGCGGGACGTGCCCGCCATCCCGCTCTGGTACACCCGCACCACCTCGGGGTTCTCCACCCACGTCCAGAACGTGAAGTTCGACTCCTTCGGCAACCCGGTCTGGACCCAGGTCCAGGTCAAGGGCTGACGAACCGACCCCCGTACCGGATCAGGCCCCGTCGCGGTGCTCCTCCCGTACCTCGCCGACCTCGCCCCGCCGGACACCGAGCTTCTTGAGCGTGTGGGCGACGTGGTGCTCGGCGGTCCGGGGGGACAGCCCCAGCACGCGCGCGATGGCCTGGTTGCTGGCACCGGTGGCGAGCAGCGCGGCGACCTGCTCCTCCCGGGGGGACAGCTCCGAGCCGTAGCTCTGGCGACCGCGCGGATCGGGCGAACGCCGTCCCGCGTCGCGCAGGGCCTGTCGGCAGCGCGCCACGTCGGCGGTGGCGCCGAGCCGGGTGAAGACCTCCAGGGCCTGCTGGAGCACCGGCGCACCCCGGTCAGGGTCGTGGGCGAGCCGCAGACGTCCCTGCTGCTCGGCGACGAGGGCGCCGCTGTACACCCGACCGATGGCCTCGTACCGGATCCTGGCCTGCTCCAGCAGCGCGTCGGCAGCTTCGGGAACGGTGTCGGCTTCGGGAGCGGTGTCGGCCTCGGGAGCGCTGTCGGCGGCCAGCAGTCCCCGGCACCAGGCGTCCTCGGCCTCGGCCCCGGGCGCGTCGTGGCCCGCGATCCCGGCGGCGGCCTCGGCCGTGAGCCGTTCAGCCTCCTCGTGCAGGCCGCAGGCCAGCGCCGCCTGCACGGCGACCGGCACCAGCTCGGTCGCCCAGAACCAGCCGCCCTTGTGACGTCTGACCGCGAGCGCCCCCTGCACCCGCTCCCACGCCCTGGAGGGCCGGCCCTCCAGCAGGTCGATGCGCCCCAGCAGGGCGACGCCCTGCTGCCCGAGCTGCCAGTAGGTGTGGTCCTCGTCGGCGTCCTCGAAGGTCGCGAGGTCCTCGCGGGCCCACGGCCACTGCCCGCGCGCCACGTTCAGCATCGCCCGGACCATCACCGTCTCGGTCTGGAAGCCGCTGCCGTGGGAGGTCCGCGGGATCATCTCCGCGATCCGCTCGTCCAGGCCGTCCCAGCGTCCCGCCGCGAAGTCCAGCCTCACCCGGATCAGGTCGCAGCCGTACCCGAACAGCTTGTAGCCGGTGCGCCGGGCCAGTTCCTGAGCCTCGTTCAGCGGGCTGCCCGCCCGGTCGTCGTGGCCGAACACGAAGGCCGCGTCGGCCAGGTTGTGCAGCGCCCGGGTGACCTGACGCAGGACGTCGCGGTCCGTGCTCTGCCGGGGCAGTGCCCTCGCGAGCTCCCAGGCCTGCGGGTCACCGGAGACCGCCAGCAAGGTGATCGTCAGAGCGAGCACGGTCGCCCGGGCCACCAAGTCGTCGCTACGGGCCACGATCTCCCCCGCCCGGTCCATCATCTCCCGGTCCTGCGCGAGCGTGGTGGCCGAACGGTGGCCCATGCCGAGCGCCGCCATGGCACTGGCGGCCAGACCCGGTCGGCTCTCCAACTCGGTGATCGCGCGCTCCAGTTCCGCCATCTGGCGGGCCCGGTCGGTGCTGGTGTTCATCAGGGTGCGGGCGAGGTTGAGCCGGATCTCGCCGCGGACGGGGGTGGGCAGCGCCGGGTCGGCGATGATCCGGCTCAGGATCGCCGTACTGGCCACCGAGTCCGCGCTCCAGAAGGCGACGTTGCTCAGCGTGAGAGCAGTACGGGCCCGGTCCACCGGGGAGAGGGCGGGTTCGGCGAGGAGTTGCTGCAGGAGTTCGGCGGCAACGCCCTCGTCGCCGACGGCCACCGCGTGGTCGGCCGCCGCCAGCGCCCTGGGCAGCCAGGCCGCGACGTCGCCCAACTGCCGGGCGTGGTGGGCGATCTGCACCAGCGCCGGCCTGCCCTGCCCGCTCAGCGACTCGATGGCGCGCAGGTGCAGCCGCCGGCGGCGCGGGCCGAGGATCCGCTCGTACACGGCCTGGCGGGCCAGGACGTGGCGGAACCCGTACCGGCCGGGGGCGCGTTCGACCAGGACGTCGGCCTCCAGCGCGGCCGTCAGCGCCTGCTCCGCCTGCTCGTCCGCGAGCCCGGCCAACGCCGCCAACTGCTCCTCGCCGGCCGGCACGGCGAGCACCGCGGCGGCCTGCACCACCGCGACGGCTCCCGGGTCGAGCACCGCCACCCGGCTGTTCACCGCCTCCTGCAAGGCCCGCGGCACCGCCGCGTCCGCCAGCAGCGAGGCCGGGCTCACCCCCTCGACCTGACGGTCCACCAGAACCAGCAGGTCCTCCTCGGCGACCAGTGGGAGCCCGCCGCTGCGCTCGAACAGCACCCGGCCGAGCCGCGCCGCGGCCGGCCCGCCGATCGCCGAGGCGGCCAGCTCGCGCACGTCCGCCTCGGCGAGCGAGCTCAGCGCGATCTCGGTGCCGCCGATTCCCACTGGCCGCCGGTACGGCACGCCGAGCACGTTCCGGGCGCCCGGCAGGTCGAACCGCCGGTAGGTCAGGACCATCCGCAGCTGCTGGGGCGGATTCCTGGCGAGCAGCAGGAGCAGGTCCCGGGTCGCCTCGTCCACCCAGTGCAGGTCCTCCACCATCAGCACGGCCGGGCCCAGCGCACCGAGCAGGTCGTGCACCCCCCGCATGAGCTGCTGCTTGCGCGGCTCGGTGCCGATCTCCGGACCCAACTCCGGCAGGCGGTCGGCGAGTTCCGGCAAATGGGGAGCCAGCACGGCCGTCGCCGCAGTGAAACGGGTCGCGGGGCCGAACAGCGCGTGCGCGTCCCGCAACGCGTCGACGACCGGTCCGTAGGGCAGCGGCTCGCGCAGCGGATGGCACCACCCCCGCAGGACCGCCAGCCCCTCCCCCTCCAGCAGCGGGACGGCCTCCTGCAGCAACCGGGACTTCCCCACCCCGGCCTCACCCTCGACGAACACCACCGCCGGCCCGTGCCGCAGAGCCTCCACCAGCAGCCGCAGCTCGTCCCCGCGGCCCACGAACGCGAATCCCGCGCGGCGCCCCGAGCCGGGCTTGCCTACCGACGAGCTTGCCATGGCGACCTTACGGATCAGGGCCGGGCGAAAGGGACACCCAGGCTACTCCGCTCGCCGGAGCGGGGCCTGGGCCCGCCGGAAGTCCCGGGGTCGCGCCACCTCCTCCCCGCCTTCCGCAGTCGCCGGACGGGCACGTTCGCGCTTCGCACCGAGTCGGTCGGCCTTGCGGATCCAGCTCTGCGGCGTCTTCAGGCGGACGCCCGGGTCCGCGGCGACCGCTGAGACCGTGGCGCCCGGGCACCAGCGTGACAACACGACCGTGTCCGCCCAGAACTCCGGGGGGCAGCTCCTCGTCCCCGCGGGGACCCCGTCCTCCCGAATCGTCAAGACCCGGGCTCCGGTGTCCTCAGCGCAGGGGAAAGCCCGATCCCGCTGGATGGGCCGTTGGGGCACTTTAGACCCTTCGGCCCAGCCGCCCCGGGTCAACACGCCGCCGTCGGCCTAACCTCCGCGCTACCCCCACCCCAGACCTGATTATCAAATCGCCCGGTGATCATGTTCCCGGGCGTTGAAGGGACCATGCGAGCATTCCGACGAAAGGCACGTCATGGCACGTACGCCACTATCCCGTCGCAGAGCCCGGCTCATCTCAACGGCCGCCGCAGTAACGGCCGTTGTGACGGTTCTTCCGGTCGCTCAAGCGGCCGCCGACTCAGTGACCGTCGCCGAGATCACGGTCAGCACGTACTTCAAGCCCAACCAGGTCGCCGCAGGCGGCAAGACCACACTGGAGCTCACCTACACCGGCCCGGCGGCCGGCATGAGCGCCGCGCCCACGGCGTTCCTCAAGTCCGGCTCCTCCCTCGGGCCGGTCGGCCTACCGGATTGGCTGGTCCTTCCCGGCTGCACCCGGACCAACTACCTCTACGGCTGCCCGCTGAGCGAGGTCAGCCGGACCGGCGGCCAGGTCACCTACCGGGCCGAGATTGCCGTCAGCGTTCCGGCCGGCCTCGCCGCAGGTGAATCGGCCAACGTCGAATGGGACGTCTCCGGCCCCCAGGTCAAGGACACCCTGACCGTCCTGGCGGCAGCACCCGCAGCACCGGCAGCGCAGGCAGCACCGGCAGCAGGGGCACCGGCCGCACCCGCAGCCGCGGCCCCGCACACCGGGGGCACGCCCGCGGCTGCGGCTCCTCCCCCCGCGTCCGCCCACGGGCCCGACACCGGCGGCGGCGGCGCCGCCGACGAACTGACGCGTGGCCGAACGGCACAGGAGACCAACCTTCGGGCGTCCGACAGCTCCGGGCCGGGCATCGGCACGGCCGCGGCCGCCATCACTGGTGTGACCCTCCTCGCGGGCGCGATGGCACTGGTCAAGCGGCGTCGCCGCGCTGTCCGCTAGACCGTGCTCTAGAAGGCGCCGAAGGCGTGTCTGGTTGGCCGTCCGGGGAAGGTCCGGACGGCCAGCCAGCGGATGAGGTCGCGCACGACGGTTCGAAGTCGGCGAGGCTTCGTCGATGCCTGGTGGTGCCGAAGGTGCAGTCATCACCCGGATGCGGGGAAGGTCCCTGTGTGTTGCGGTCGCTGTTGTTGATCAGTGCCTCTTGAATGGCCGAGTGACACGCAGAGCGGTGATTCGACGGCGGCGGACGGTGCGGCCCGGGCCTCGGGGCCCTCGCGACACGGCGCCGCGCGCCTGGGGCAGGTGGCCGGGGAGGGCCGCGGCAGTGGTGTGCGCCGGTGTGCTTCTCACGGCGCTGGTCGGTGGCGGCGGAAGTGGGACGCCGCAGGCCACGGTGGGTCACGCCGCGGACGACACCTCCCCTTGCCCGGAGTGCGTGGACGAGTCCGATCCGGGCGCCTTGCAGACACCACGGCCCCCGTCGACCCCGGTGCGACTGCAGGTACCGGACATCAAGGTCGACACCCCCCTCGAAGTGGTGGGCACCGATCCAGCAGGCCGGATCGGCGCCCCTCCGCTCCAGCGCGCCCAGACGGCGGCCTGGTTCAACGGCAGTGTGATGCCGGGATCAGCCGGTTCGGGAGTGATCGTGGGCCATGTGGACGACGCCCACGCACGAGGCGTCTTCTTCCGCCTCAGTGAACTGAAGCCCGGGCAGCGGATCCTGGTGGGCCGTGCCGACGGGACGACGGCAGCGTTCGAGGTGCAGTCCCGCCAGTACGTGAGCAAGACCCGTTTCCCGACCACCCGCGTCATGCAAACAGGAGCAGAAGCCGGCCTGCGCCTGATCACCTGCGCCCCGCCCTTCGACCAGCGCAACCACCAGTACCTGAGCAACCTCATCATCTACGCCCACCTGGTGGCCTGGACTTGACCGCCGCGCTGCGACCACCCCGGGGCGCTTTCGGGACCGCCGCCCCGGACACCCGCACCACGTTGCCCGCCGACGGGTGGCCGCCGACAGCGATCGCGGCGCTCCGTCGTGGACCACGCTCAGGTCAGCGCACCCGCCCGCGCGGCTTCAGCGGCACCGGCGGCAGCTCCGGAGCCGCCAGCCGGGCACCGTCGTAGCCGTGCACCGCCCCGAACAGCGAGCCCTCCATCCACTCCGCGCGCGCCTGCGCGATCTCCTCCCCCGACCGGGCGATGAAGTTCCACCACATCACCAGGCGCTCCTCGAAGGGGACGCCGCCCAGCAGCAGGACGGAGGCGTCGGTGCGGGCCAGCAGCGGGAGTTCGCGGCGGCCGGTGCCGAGGTAGAGGATCGAGCCGGGCTCGACCCGGACGCCGTCCACGTCGACGGAGCCGGTCATCGAGAGGACGGCGTACTCGAACTGCTCCTCCAGCGGGACCCGCTGCGCGGCCCCCTCACGGAGCGTCAGGTCGGCGCCGACCAGCGGGGAGTAGGTGGTGCCCGGGGAGGCGGCGCCGTCCAGGGTGCCGAGGATGACGGTGGCGTCCAGGCCGGACGCGGTGACGGTGGGGAGTTCGGGGTGGTGCTCGAAGGTGGGGGCCGTGTGCCGGTGGCCGTCCGGGAGGGCGACCCAGAGCTGGGCGCCGTGCAGGTAGCGGGCGTGCTGCCGGGGGGACTCCTCGGAGTGGGTGATGCCCCGGCCGGAGGTCATCAGGCCCAGCTCGCGGGCCCGGACCTGCTGCAGGCTGCCGAGGCTGTCGCGGTGCAGCACGGAGCCCTCGTGCAGCCAGCTGACGGTCTGCAGGCCGGCGTGCGGGTGGGGCGGGACCTGCATGCCGGGCTCGTCGGTGATGTCGTCGGGGCCGTAGTGGTCGACGAAGCACCAGGCGCCGACCATCCGCCGTCCGAGGTTGGGCAGCAGGCGGCGGACCTCGGTCGACTCGCCGAGCTGGACCAGCCGCCCCGTCAGCAGCTGCTTCACCGGGCCGGAGTCGGCCTCGCCGCCGCAGGGGGTCGGGGTGGGCTTGAGGTCGAGGTTGCTCATCGCGGGCGCACTCCATCCGGGTCGGCGGCGGGACGCATCCGATCATCCGTCAGTTCGGGCCCGCAGCAAACCGAAGGGCGGGGATCGCTCCCCGCCCTGTCAGGTCGCGCCAGCCCCCGGGGGGGTTCAGTGCCCGCAGGCCCAGGCCGCCCCCGCCGTGGCCGCCTCCGCCTGCGCCCGCAGCGAGCGGACCGCCTCGGCCGGGTCACCGGCCCCGTACACCGCCGAACCGGCCACGAAGACGTCCGCGCCGGCCTCGGCGCAGCGCTCGATGGTGGAGGCCGAGACGCCGCCGTCCACCTGCAGCCAGAGGTCCAGGCCGTGCTTGGCGATCAGCTCCCGGGTGCGGCGGATCTTCGGCAGCATGATGTCGAGGAAGGCCTGCCCGCCGAAGCCGGGCTCCACCGTCATGATCAGGACCATGTCCAACTCGGGCAGCAGGTCCTCGTACTGCTCGATCGGGGTGGCCGGCCGCAGGGCCATCGAGGCGCGGGCGCCCTTGGCCCGGATCTCCCGGGCCAGCCGCACCGGGGCGGCGGCCGCCTCGGCGTGGAAGGTCACCGAACCGGCGCCCGCCTCCACGTACTGCGGGGCCCAGCGGTCGGGCTGCTCGATCATCAGGTGGCAGTCGAGCGGGATGTCGGTGGCCCGGGCCAGCGACTCCACGATCGGGACGCCCAGCGTGAGGTTGGGGACGAAGTGATTGTCCATCACGTCCACGTGCAGCCAGTCCGCACCGCGGACGGCCTCCGCCTCCTCGGCCAGGCGGGCGAAGTCCGAGGACAGGATGCTGGGGTTGATCTGGGCCATATGAGGGAACCTTCAGACTCGGTGCGGGGCGGCCGGAGCAGCCGCCCGGCTCCATCATCTCCCCTGCCCGAGGCGGGCGGTGAGAGCCCGGGGGGCCGGGTGACCCGCGTCACAGCAGCGCCCCGGGTCGTGGCACCACCCGAGACTCCGCCCAGGGGAAGCAGCCCCCGGGAGCGGTGCCCGGGCCGTGGCACCCGGCCGGGCGCAGCCCGGCCGCACCGGCCCGCCGTCCGACCCGAAAGGTCTCCGATGGCCCAGCCGGTCCACCCTGCCCGTGCACTGTGGTGGCTCTTCGAGCCCGTGCACGCCCTCACCTACTTCACCCCCGAAGGCCGAGCTGCTACCGAGGCCGCCGGGCTGCGCGGCAGTTGGCGCGGGTACTTCGCCGGGCGGGCCGCGCCGCTGGGGGCGGTGGACGCGCCGCCGGTGGTGGCGGCCTTCTTCAACTTCGCCCCGCAGATGGTGGAGCGGGCCCTGCCGGACGTCTGGTCCCGGGCCACCCCCGAGGCCGCACTGGCGGCCCGGCTGGACGGGGCGGTCGCCGCGCTGGAGCGCGTCCTGGCCGAGGTGAAGCCGGATCTGATCGACCGTTCGGTGGAGCTGCTGGAGCGCGGGGTGGCCGGGCTGGACTGTTCCGGCCGGGTGCTGGCCGCCGCCAACGCCGCCCTGCCGACCCCCGAGGGGCGGCTGGCCCGGCTCTGGCACGCCACCACCGTGCTGCGCGAGCACCGGGGCGACGGGCACATGGCCGCCCTGGTCTGCGAGGGGCTGGACGGCTGCGAGGCCCTGGTGCTGCGCTGTGCGCTGGACACCAGGCGCGAGCAGCTCCAGCCGTTCCGGGGCTGGACGGACGAGGAGTGGGACGCGGCGGCCGCCCGCTTGGTCGACCGCGGCTGGCTCAACCCGGACGGCACCGTCTCCCCCGACGGCCGCCACCGCCACCAGGCCCTGGAGGCCGCCACCGACCTGGCCGCCTCGCGGGTCTGGTCCGCCGCGTTCCACCGCGCCGAGCTGGACCAGCTGGCCGACGCCCTCACGCCGATCGCGACCGCGTGTCGGGCCGAACTCCCCACCCTCAACCCGATCGGACTGCCCGTCAGCAGCTGACCCGCCGGTCCTCCTCGTCAGCCCGGGCAGGGCAGGAAGCCACCGCCGAACAGGGTGGCGAAGCCCACGGCCGTGCCGGCGAGGAGGACCAGGAACCGTCGGCCGAGGCCGCGCTGCGAAGAGGTCATGCCCCGATCCTGTCCGGCCGCTGACCACCCGTCATCGGGGCCCGTCCCCCATCCACCCCTGAACCGGCCCCCTACGGAACACCGGACGGCAGCGCCGGGCGGCAACGACCGAGGCCTCGGGGAGCGGCGGACAGGTAGGTCCGGGCGGCCTCAGGGAGCCACCGCCAGGGCCCGCACCGCAGCGACGGTGTCCGCCTCCTCCGGCCGCTTGTCCTCCCGGTAGCGGAGGACCCGGGCGAAGCGCAGCGCCAGCCCCGCCGGGTAGCGCGGGCTGCGCTGGAGCCCGTCGAAGGCGATCTCCACCACCAACTCGGGCCGGACGTACACCGTGTACGCGTCCCGGTGGGTCTCCCGGGCCAGCAGCTGCTCCGTCTGCCAGGTGAGCAGCTGGTCGGTCAGGCCCTTGAAGGTCTTGCCGAGCATCACCCAGGGCTCCAGCCCCGGTTCCCCGGTTCCCTCGGGGTTGCGGGCGGCCAGGTGCAGGTTGCTCAGCCACCCCTGCCGCCGTCCGCTGCCCCACTCGGCGGCGGTGACCACCAGGTCCAGGGTGTGCCGCGGCTTGACCTTGATCCAGCCCGCCCCGCGCCGACCCGCCGCGTACGGCGCCGTCAGCTCCTTCACCACCACGCCCTCGTGACCGTGCGCCAGCGCTGCCGCGAAGAACCCCTCCGCCGCCTCCGCCGTCGCCGTGACCAGTCGGGGCACCCGCAGCTCCTCGGGGACGAGCTCCGCCAGCGCGGCCCAGCGCTCGGCGGCCGGGCGGTCGAGCAGGTCGGCGCCGTCGCGGTGCAGCAGGTCGAAGAAGAGGACGCTCAGCGGCGTCTCGGCGCGCAGCGCGGCCGGGTCCTGCCGCGAGGCGGTCCGGGCGGCGGTCTCCTGGAACGGGCGGGGGCGGCCGCCGGGCCCGAGCGCGATGGCCTCGCCGTCCAGGACGGCGCTCCGCACGTCCAGCGAGAGCGCCGCCTCGACCACCTCCGGCACCCGGGCGGTGATCTCGTCCAGGCTGCGGGTGAAGACCGAGACCCGTCCGCCGTCCCGGTGCACCTGCACCCGGATCCCGTCCAGCTTCCACTCCACGCCGACGGCGCGGCCCTCCCCGGCCTTCTCCAGCGCCGCCGCCACGTCCGGCGCGGAGGCCGCCAGCATCGGCCGCACCGGCCGCCCCACCTCCAGCCCGAACTCCCGCAGCGCCGCCACGCCGCCCGTCAGCGCCGCCTCCGCCACCACCCGTGCCGAACCGCGCAGCATCAGCGCCCGCCGTACCGCCACCGCCGGGACCCCGGCCGCCTTCGCCACCGCGTCGCCCATCAGCGCGTCCAGCGCACCCTGTCTCAACTCCCCAACCAGGACGGCCCGCAGGAACTCCTGCTCCACCTCCGTGGCCCGCCCGAACAGCTCCGCCAGGAGCCGCGACCGCTCGGCGCGCGAGCCCGCTCCGTGCACCTCCCCGAGCCGCACCAGCAGCCCCTCCGCCTCCGCCACTCCGAGGCTCGCCGCCGCGGCCGGCTCCGGCAGCTCCCGCACCGCGGCCCATCCGACCCCGGCCCGCCGCGCCTCGCCGGCGAGCAGCGCCACCGCCGCCGGGATCTCGGCGGGCCCCAACTCCCGCAGGCAGTCGGCGATCAGCGCCACCTTGCCGTTCCGGGCCGGTTCGGCCGCCACCGCCCGCGAGGTCGACGCCAACCGCTCCAGCAGCACCGCTGTCCCTCCTCCTGCCGCCCCGTCAGCCCCATCATCGGCCGCCCGCCGCCCCGCCGCACCCGCTCGGCCGGCGCGCCGCCCCGCGGCCCACCCGGCGAAGTACCCGCGTCGACCGAACGGAGTACGTCCCGCTCCGCCTCCCTGCGCGCCGCCAACTCCCCCACCCGGCAATCCTGTTCACACCCATCACCGCAGCCCGGCCCGGCCGCCCGGCGGCCCTCCCCGTGCCAGGCTGCCCGTCACGAGCGCCCTCCCCCGGCGCTCCCGGTACCGGAGGAGGACGAGGAGTGCGGACCGTGGTGGAACGGACCGGGAACAGCAGCCCGACGGCCCGGGTCGGCTCCGTCCTGGCCGGGAACCGGGTGACGACCTTCGAGCTGTTCTTCGACCTGGTCTACGTCTTCGTGCTGACCAAGGTCACCAGCGCGATGGCGCACGAGCACGACGCCGTCAGCGTGCTGCGCGGCCTGCTGCTGCTCGCGCTGGTCTGGTTCTCCTGGTCGGCGTACGCCTGGCTGGGCAACCAGGCCCGGGCGGACCCGGGCGTGGTGCGGGCGGGCATGTCGCTGGCGATGGCCGGGATGTTCGTGGTGGCGCTGGCCGTGCCGGAGGCCTGGCACGACGCGCCCGACGGACTGTCAGGGCCGGTGGTGCTGGCGGCGGCCTACCTCTCGGTGCGCTGCGTCCACCTGGTGCTCTACAGCGTGCTGGCCCGCGGCGACCAGGACCTGCTCCGTCAGGTGGCGATCTCGTGGGGCCCGGTGCTGGCCGGCGCCGGGCTGCTGGTGACCGGGGCGCTGATCGGCGGCGAGGTGCAGACCGTCTTCGTGGCGGTGGCCATCCTGGTCGACTGGGGCGGCGTGTACGTGACCTCCCGGCGCGGCAACTGGCGCATCCACGACGCGGGTTGGTTCGCCGAGCGGCACGAGCTCTTCATGATCATCGCGATCGGCGAGTCCCTGCTGGCGATGGGCGCGGGCGCCGCCGAGCAGTCCGTCACCGGCCCGCTGCTGGTCGCCGCCGTGCTCGGCGTCGCGGTCGCCCTCGGCCTGTGGTGGCTCTACTTCGACGTGGCCGCGCTGCACGGCGAGCACCGGCTGCGCGGCGCGGAGGACTCCGAGCGGCTCGGCCTGGCCATCCGGGCGTACGGCTACGCGCACTTCCCGATCGTGGCCGGCGTGGTGCTCACCGCCCTCGGCGTGGAGGGCGTGGTCGCCCACGCCGCCGACGGCGAGGCGCTCGGCGGCTTCTACGCCGCCGCGCTGTGCGGCGGGCCCGCGCTCTACCTCACCGGCCTGGTCCTGTTCGGGCGCATCCTGCACCGCTCCTGGAGCCCCGTCCGCCTCGGCGCCCTCGTCCCCCTCCTCGGCTGGGCCCCGGCCGCCGCCGCCCTCCCCCCGGTCGCCGGCCTGGCCGGGGTGGCGTTCCTGCTGGCCGCCGTCGCCTCCGCCGAAACCCGCCACTACGCCGAGCTCCGCCGCAACCTCCGCCCGATCTGACCCCCCGTCGCCCCAGGTCCCGAACACCGCCCCCCAACCGCTCGCCCCGGGCCACCCCCAGCCGGCCCGGGGCGAGCACCCACGGCCCTCACGCCCCCGCGGCCCCCAGGGCCACCACCCGGTACAGCGGATCCGACCTCGGCACGTCCTGCCCCGGCAGGTCCGCCAACCGCCTCCGCGCCTCCGCCGCCTCTCCCGCCGGGGCGTCCGCCGCCCACGGGAGGTGCCCGGACGCCATCTCCGCCAGCCAGCGCCGCGGGCTGCGCCCCTGCCCCACCCCGGGGAACACCGTCTCGCCGACCACCCCCAACCCCCGCTCCGCCGCCCAGCCCCGCACCCGCCCGAACCCGTCCGAGGCCCGCGGCGCGTGCCGGCGCCGCAACTCCGCCGTGGCCCGGGCGACGTCACCGTCCTCGACGAAGTACCCGCCGTTCTTGTCCACGGTGGTGACCACCACCCCGCCCGGCCGCACCACCCGGACCGCCTCCGCGAACACGGCCTCCGCCACCGGCTCCGGCAGCAGGTGCAGCAGCCAGACCATCACCACGGCGTCCACGCTGCCGCCCGCCAGCGGCAGCCGCGTCGCGTCCGCGCACACCACCCCGCCCGGCACCCGCCCCGCCGCCACCCCGAGCATCCCGGCCGAGAGGTCCGCCCCCACCACCCGCCGCCCGGGCCGCAGCAGACGCTCCGTCACGATGCCGGTGCCGCAGGCCAGGTCCAGCACCGTACCGGGGCCGGGCGGCAGCAGCCGCTCCAGCGCCGCCGCCGCGGCCGCCGCCCTCGGCTCCCCGCCCCGGGTCTCGTCGTACCCGCGCGCCTCGTCGTCGTAGTCGAGCACCTGCCGCCCCTTCCGTGAGCCTCCACGGTAATTCCAGCGCACCGACCGCCGAGCCGTGCCTAGGGTCTCGGCCATGGAACTGGCGCTGAACGAGGACGGCCGGAGCTGGGCGAGGACCCGGGCCTGGGTGGAGGGCCAACTGGCCCCCGGGGAACGGATCGTGGCGGCCGAGCGGCTGCGCGGCGGCTGGACCTCCGAGATGCGGCGGCTGCGCGTCGAGGGTCCCGGCACCGGGCGGGACCTGGTGCTGCGCTCCTTCGTGCTCCCCTTCTTCCTGGAGCACGCGGACGGGCTGCTCACCCGCGAGGCGGACGTCCTCGACCTGCTCGGCCCGACCACCGTTCCGACGGCCGGGCTGGTGGCGGTGGACTCCACCGGCGCGCACTGCGACCACCCCTCCCTCCTGATGACCCTGCTCCCCGGTACCGTCCGGCTGGACGACGGCCCGGACGCCGACCATCGGGCCGAGCTGCTCGCCAGTCAGCTCGCCGCGATCCACCGCACCGCGGCGGACGGCCGCCGACGCCCCCGTGGCTACCAGGCCTGGACCGCCCCCGACCGCGTCCGGGTGCCGGAGCACACCACCCGCCCCGAGCTCTGGCGGCGGGCGGTGCACGTGCTCCGCCAGGCCCCGCCGCCGTACACCGGGCGCTTCCTGCACCGCGACTTCCACCCCGGCAACGTGCTCTTCTCCGGCGAGGGCCCCGGGCTGCGGATCAGCGGGGTGGTGGACTGGGTGGAGACCTCCTGGGGCCCGGCCGACCTCGACGTCGCCCACTGCTCCACCGCCCTGGCCCTGCTCCACGGCGCCCCGGCCGGCCTCCGCTTCCCCGACCGCTACCGGGCGGCCGGCGGCGAGCTCGCCCCGTCCGCCGGAGCCCGCCGCCACTGGCGCCTGCTCGACGCGCTGGCCTTCGCCCCCGACGCCGAGAAGGTCGCCGTCCCCTGGCGCGAACTGGGCCGCACCGACCTCACCCCGGCCGTGCTGACCACCCGTCTGGAGGACTACGTCGCCGGGGTCCTGGCCCGGCCGTAGGCCACGCCGGGGCGGCTCCGCTACCCCGCCTCCGGCGGGCCGAGCACGATGCCGCGCCCCGCGTAGAAGCGCGGCAGCGCGTCCCAGGGCACCCGGGCGAAGCTCTGCGAACCGTCCGGGTAGCCCGAGGGGTTGTGGATCAGCAGCTCCTGGTCCGAGGCTCCGACCGCGAGGACCAAGTGGCCGCCCTGGCGCGGCGGGTCCGGGTCCAGGGTGCGGATGGAGGGGTGCACCGAGAGCATCACCAGCCGGCCCGCCGCCAGCTCCTCGCGGATCTCCGCCTCGGAGAGCGGGGAGCGGGCCTCGGCGTACAGGCCCCAGCGGGTGCGCACGTACGCGGCGAACGGCGCGTGGATCAGCCCGTCCAGCCGCCCGTCCGGGTGCCGCACGTACGCCCCGGCGGCCAGGCACTCCTCGGCCAGCCGGACGGCGGGCGGGCTGACGCCCCACCAGTAGTCCAGCGCCATCCGCAGGCAGGCGACGCCGCACAGGCGCCACGACCAGTACTCGTACTCCTCCTCGTCGGCCGCCCCCGACCGCGCCCACAGCGGGTCGTCCACCGCGAGCGCCGTCCCGGCCAGGATCCCGGGCACCAGCTCGGGCGACTCCCACTGCGCGTGGTACGGGACCTGATGAGTGATCGGCTTCATCTGATAATCCTCACCCATCCACCGGGGCACTGCCGACCATGAACGGCACTCTTGGTCACACCGGGTGCCGCACTTCCGTCCCGCCGCCGACGGCCCGCGCGCCCTCTGTCCACGAACCGGACCCGCGCCTACCGTGTCCCCATGACCGCCCCCAGCCGTCGCACCGTCCTCACCCTCGGGCTCGGGGCCGCCCTCGCCCCGAGCAGCACGCCCGCCCGAGCGGTCTCGACCGGCCCCGACTGGGACGGCCTCGCCACCGCGCTCCACGGCGATCTGCTCCGCCCCGGTGACCCGCGCTACGACTCCGCCCGCCTCCCCCGCAACCTCCGCTTCGCCGACCGGGCCCGACCCGAGGCCGTCGCCCGCTGCGCGGACACCGCCGACGTCGCCGAGTGCCTGCGCTTCTCCCGCCGCCACGGCCTGCGCTTCGCGGTGCGCAGCGGCGGCCACTGCTACGGCGGCTGGTCCAGCGACGCACCCCTGGTGCTCGACCTCGCCGGCCTGGACTCCGTCCGGGTGACGGAGGGTCGGACCGGGCCGGAGGCCGAGATCGGCCCCGGCACGCCGCTGATCACCGTCTACACCGCGCTCGCCCGGCACGGCGTCACCGTCCCCGCCGGGAGCTGCCCCACCGTCAGCCTGGCCGGTCTGGCCCTCGGCGGCGGACACGGCGTCACCAGCCGCGCGTACGGGCTGACCTGCGACAGCCTGCTGGAGGCCGAGGTGGTGCTGGCCGACGGCCGCACCCTCCGCTGCTCCCCGGAGCGCGAGCCCGAACTCTTCTGGGCCCTGCGCGGCGGCGGGAACGGCAACTTCGGCGTGGTCACCTCCCTCCGGCTGCGCACCCACCCGGCCCCGGACTGCACCTTCTTCCAGTACTCCTGGGACTGGCCGGACGCCGGCCGCGCCCTCGACGAGTGGCAGCGCTGGGCCTTCGCCGCACCGGACCGGCTCTGGTCGAACTTCCACGTGTGGAACCGCCCTGACGGCCCGTCGGTCGACGCCGGCGGCATCCTCCTCGGCCCGGCCGACGACCTCCGCCGCCTCATCGCCCCGCTGCTCGCCCGCACCGGCCGCACCACCTCCGAACAGGTCGTCACCCGCCCCTACCTCGACACCGTCCTGGCCTACGCGGGCTGCCGCTCCGAGCAGGACTGCCTCCGCCAGGGCAGCCAGGCCTTCGCCGCCGCCTCCCACTTCTTCGACGAGTTCCTCCCCGACGCCGCGCTCACCGACCTGCGCCGCTTCGCCGAACGCCCCGACTCAGTCGAAGCCTCCGTCACCTTCACCGCCCTCGGCGGAGCCGTGAACCGCGTCCCCGCCGACGCCACCGCCTTCCGCCACCGCTCCTCGCGGCTCCTCGCCCAACTGATCACCGAATGGCCCCCCGACGCCGACCCCGCCCCCCGCCTCCGCTGGGTCACCGAAGCCCGCACCACCCTCGCCCCGTACGCCAACGGCCACGCCTACCAGAACTACCGCGACCCCACCCTCACCACCTGGCCCACCGCCTACTACGGCGAACACCTCCCCCGCCTCGAAGCCGTCAAGGCCGCCTACGACCCCGACCGCGCCTTCGACTTCCCCCAGGGCATCCGGTGACCACGGCCCCGGTGCCGGCCGGTGCGCCGTCTTTGGCGGATCGACTGCGCAGGCCGACCGCTCTGCACCACAATCAGTGCCGTGACCCTTGCGGACAGTGGTGAATCGCTTCGATCCGGATCGAGTCGTGCCGCAGGATGAGTCCACGGATCTTCATCAGCCACGGCGCCGGCCGGGACCCGGAAGTGCAACAGGTCCTGGACATCCTCGCCCCGGCGCTGGACGAACGCGGCTACGAGGTGTTCGTCGACGTCGAAGGCCTGCGGATCGGTGACGACTGGAACCGGCAGTTGTACCGGGAGATGTACCGCTGCGATGCCGCCGTCGTCCTGCTCGGCCCGAACACCGTCGGCATGGGCAGCGACGACCCGAGTGCGCAGCGGGCCTCCGAGTGGGTCCGCCGGGAGTCGGAAGTCCTGGTGGGACGGTACAAGGCCGGCGGACTGCGGGCCGTCTTCCCCGGCCTGGTGGGGCAGCTGACGACCTCCGTCGCACGGAGGAACGGGTTCGGCACGGTGCTGTCGTTACAGGCCGCACAGGCGCTCGGCGCCCTGGCCGAGGATCTCGGTTCCGCACCCGAGGTCGTGGCCACGCGCATCCTCGACGAGATCGCCCCGGTCACACCCATGGAACCGGGCTCCGACAGCTGGGCACGACGGGTCGCCAACCTGCTGCGGACGGCATGGTCCGTGAACGAGGACGGTTACATCGCGGCGGCCGAGGCCGCCGGCCTGCTGAAGGAGGACCTGTTCCACATCCGGTCCAAGATCGGTTCCGAGCTGTTCCTCGCTCAGCGACTCCTGTCCGGGGAGCTGCACTCCAAGTTGCCGGACGTGATGGCACAGCTTCGGCCCGGTCTGAGCGGCGAACAACTCCGTCATCTGGCGGACGAAGTGCTGCCGGCCTGGGTCGACCACCGGGCCGCCTGCCTGTTGACCGGTGGTGCGACGGTCACCGTCCCCGGTCCGAGGGCGGGGCAGCCCGTACCGGCGGACGATCCGGCCACCGCCGAGGCTGCGGCCTCCTCCGGTCAGGTCGTCGTGCTGGACGTCTGGTCCCCTTGGACGGCCGAGCAGTACGTCCAGCGCTCCGTCCGCAAGGAACCCGGCGCCTACCGCCTGCAGACGGAGCCCGAGCACCTGCCGGCCGACGAGCGCCCGGTGACGGAGGCCCTCGAGGAGCTGTGCCGCGGCCTGCTGCGCCAGGTCTTCTCCGTACCGCCGGGGATGCCGGTGAACGCGGCCACGGTGCGGGCCAACCCCGCTGTCCGCAACTTCCTGGTGCTGCGGGCGGGCGGACGCGGCAGTCACGAGCTCGCCACGGTGGCGAACGCCCTCCAGCGGGACTTCCCCTGGCTGACGGTGGTCACGCTGACCGCCGGGAACCGCGACTGCACCGAGGAGGCACTGCGGGCATCCTGCTCGGCCCGTGTCGTGACGGTGCGACCGCCGTTGCCGGTGGCCGAGGAACGGGCCGCCTACGAGCTGAAATGCCTGATCGACGGTGTGGTGACGCCGGGCGGCGTCCCCGTCGGATGCCACTGAGGAGAGGGAAGGACCGTCATGCCCGACACCACACCCGAGCCGCTCGACACCCCCGACCGGCGTGACGGACAGGTGTACGTACCCTCGCCGGAGATCGAGCTGGCCGTCGAGGTCGCGCTGGCCACCGGCCGGCCGCTCCTGCTGCGCGGCGAACCGGGCTCCGGCAAGTCCTCGCTGGCTCCTTGGGTGGCCCGTGAGAAGGAATGGCGGTACTACGAGCACGTCGTCACCTCCCACACCCGCGCCAAGGACCTGCTCTGGACCTTCGACAGCGTCCGGCGGCTCGCCGACGCCCAGGCGTTCCGGAGCGGCGGCGGGCCCCGCACCCTGCCCGTCGATGCGAGCGCCTACGTGGTACCGGGCCCGCTGTGGTGGGCCTTCGCCCCGCGGTCAGCGGCCAGGGCGGCGTCCCGCGGCCGCACCCGACTTTCCCGCCACGCCCGAGGCGGCCGTCAGCGGACCTCCGACGAGGTCGCTCTCACGCAGGGCGCCGTCGTACTGATCGACGAGATCGACAAGGCCGACCCCGACGTGCCAAACGGCCTCCTGGTCCCCCTCGCGTCCAACGAGTTCTTCGTCACCGACACCGGGACGCACGTCAGTGTCGAACGGACCGACGCGGAGGGCGCCGACCAGGGCGGTCACCTGATCGTGATCACCACCAACGACGAGCGGATGCTCCCCCAGGCCTTCCTGCGACGCTGCGTCATCGCGGAGCTCAAGCACCCCGAGACCGTCGAGGACCTGGTCACCATCGCCGAGCAGCACCTCAGGGCCCGGTTCGGTGCCGTCGAGGACACCGACCTCGAGCTGGCGGCCGCCGTCGCGAAGGAGCTCCAGGAACTGCGTGCCCACCTCAAGAACCAGGGCATCCGTCTGCCGAGCACGGCCGAGTACCTGGACGCCCTGTGGGCCTGTCGCAGCCTGGCGATCATCCCGGGCGACGGTCGCTGGGAGACCCTCAAGGGGCTGACCCTGATCAAGCGTCAGCAGCTGCAGGACTGACCCGGGTGGACGCCAATTCCGCAGCCACGCCCCGTCGCCCCCATGGACGGCGGGTCGGCGCGACCTGGATCGCCGACCTGGCACTGGCGCTCGACGCGCTCGACGTCGACCCCTCCGACACCGCCCGGACCGCGCGGATCGCCGCCCTGCTCGGCCTGCGGACGCCACAGCCGCTACGGACCGTGCCCGGGCCGCGTTCCCCCTCCCCGGTGACCGACCGGGCCCCGCTCCCACCGGCCGCTCCACCCTCGGACCCGCCAGCACCCGTCATCCCCGACGATCCACCGGCCACCTCCTCGCCGCCCCCGCCGCCGACCCCCGGCCGGGAGCCGCTGCAGCTGCTGCTCCCGCTGGCCGAGACGCGGGCCCTCCCGATGAAGCCGGTCGGCCCGCCGCTGCCCGCGGAGCCGCCTCGGGAGGCCACCGCTCCCAGGCCCAAGCCCTCTCTGCTTCCGCCTCGCTCGGAGTTGGCGACCCTCCAGACGGTCCTCTCACGCGTGGTCCCCGAAGGCCGCGTCGACACCGACCGCCTGCTCGAAATGCTCACCACCGGGCAGCCCATGCACACCCTGCCCCGCCACCCCGTCCGCACCCTGCGTTTCGGCGTGCAGATCCTGGCCGACCTCGACACCGGCATGCAGCTGTTCGGCGAGGACCAGCAGATGCTGATCGCCAAGGTCCGGGCCATCGCGGGCAGCCACGCCACCGAGGTGCTCTACTTCGCCGACTCGCCGCTGCACCGGACCGGCCCCGGGCCGGGCTGGACCTGGCGCCACTACCGACCGCCGGCACCCGGCACCCAGGTCCTCGTCCTCAGCAACTTCGCCGCCCACCTCCCCGGCGGCCGGACCCCTGCCGCCCTGCGCGACGAGTGGCGGCGGATCTGCGTGATGCTGCGGCGCGGGAACTGCCGGCCGACCGCGCTCGTCCCCCTGCCGCCCGCGCGCTGGCCGTCCTGGCTCACCCACCTCATGCCGGTCCTCGCCTGGGACCGCTCCACCTCTGCTCCCGGCAGCGCCTCCCACCCGATGTCGCCATGACCTCCTTCCCCGAGGCCGCCACCGACCGGCCCACCCTGCAGGACATGCCCCGCCACGTCCTCGACCTCGCCGTCACCCTGAGCACCGCCATCCGCATCGAGCCGGCGCTGCTGCGCTCGATGCGCCTCGCCGTACGTCCCGCGCTCGACGTCGGCGCCGAATCCGACCTGTGGTTCGGCCCCTGGGCCGTACACGCCGCCGGCGAGTACATGGTCTTCCACCCCGACCTCCTCGCCCCGCTCCGCGACCGGCTCCGCCAGGAGCTGGAGCGGGCCGCCCCGGACGATCCCCTGCTGCGCTGTGACGAGGTCATCGACGCCGCCCACCAGGCGATCGCGCCGATCCTCGGCCTGGAGGAGAAGGTCACCTGGGTCGCCGTCCCCGCGGAGGCCGGCCGGCCGGTCCCGGACGCCACCATCGAGGACCTCCTGGGGCCCGCGCTGCTCGCGGCCCAGGAACAGCCAGAACGGCGCCCCGGCCTCCTGCGCTGGCTGACCGGCGCCCGGCACCGCCTGCCCGTGGCCGTCCGGGCGAGCCTCACCCTCCAGCAGCTCCGTACCCTCCTGGAGGAGCACGAACGGCCCACGGGCTCCGCCACCGACGACCAGCGGACCGGGCCCTGGCCACCGGGTCCGCCGACCTATGTGCTGCCCGTACGCCACGACGGCAGCCACATCACCCTGGGCGACCCCACCTGGCCGGCAGCCGGCATCCGCGTCCCCGACACCCAGCCGCTGCAGCTGCAGGTCTCCGGTGCCGACAGCTGGGAGGAAGACGTCCCGTTCATCAGCCTGCGCAAGGGGAACATCCTCACCGTCCCGGTCAGCCACGTCCCTGTCTTCCTGCGGACGGCACACGGGACGGTGTACCGGCTCGGCGCGGCGGGCACCGGCCCGGAGCTCAGCACCCGATCGGCTCCCGACCTCCTCATCGGAACGGCCATCGCACAGCTGACGGACCGCGACGCCATCGTCCACGGCGTGAAACCCGTCGGCAGTCGCATCGCAGGTCCCACCCGCCTGCCCGGCTACGTCCGACGCGCCGTCGACGCGCAGCTCACCGCCGCGCTGGACCCCGCACACACCGGGAACCGGATCGTCATCGCCGAAGGCGAACCCGGCAGCGGACGCACCCGGGCCCTCTGGGAGGCCGTTCTCCGCACCCTGCCCTCCTGGTGGCTCTGGTCACCCCCGCAGGCTCCGGGCCGAGGAGACCTCGCCGGCACCCTCGAGACCAAGCCGCTGGGCACACCGCTGGTCATCTGGCTCGACGACCTGGACGCCCACCTGAACGCGCCCGACGGCGCCCGGACCGCCGCCGCCCTCCTGCGCCTGCTCGGCGACACCCAGCGCGGCCCGGTCCTGATCGCGGCCACCCGCGACCCGGCAGCCCCCGCGTTGAGGGAGGCCTCCGCGCGTGAGCTCGTCCGGGCGGCCACCACGGTATCGGTGCCCCCCGGCTTCTCGGCGGGTGAACTCCACCGAGCCACGGCACGGACCGGGAGCGACCCACAGCTCCGGGGATTCCTCGACGCTGTCGTGTCCCAGGGGCACGGCCGGCTGGTGCAACGGGGCGGGACGGGATCGGGGCGCTCCGGAACGTCGGCTCCCATCCCG
This sequence comes from Kitasatospora sp. NPDC001664, assembly GCF_053596675.1. Taxonomy (NCBI): domain Bacteria; kingdom Bacillati; phylum Actinomycetota; class Actinomycetes; order Kitasatosporales; family Streptomycetaceae; genus Kitasatospora; species Kitasatospora sp. NPDC001664. The sequence goes on along the minus strand of NZ_JBSFGS010000002.1, from coordinate 228,498 downwards.
CTGCCCCCGCTGCCCCCACTGCCCAGCGGCTTCACCGGCCGTGAGCACCAGCTGACCGAGCTTCTCGACGTGCTCACCGATTCCCGCCCGGACCGGCATCGGGTAGCCGCCGTGGTGCGCATCGTCGGCATGCCCGGCATCGGCAAGACCACCCTGGCCTTCGCAGCCGCCTCCCGCCTCGATGCCCTGGGCTACTTCCCCGGTGGAATCGTCCACGCACACCTCACCGACGGCGATGCCCGCGATTCCCTCACCCAGTACATGAGAGTGCTCGGCGCCGCCCCCGACAAGATCCCCCGGTCACCCGGCGCTCGGAGAGACCTCTACCAGTCACTGCTCGCCGCACGGACCGCCGTGGCCGGCCCCGTACTGGTCGTCGCCGACGACCTCCCCGACTCGGACGCGGTCCACGATCTGATGCCCAGGAGCGTTGGTGGCGCGATGCTCTACACCGCCCGTCTGCAGCACCTCGTCCCCCCCGAGGCACAGCAGGTCAGCCTCGACGTCCTGACCCCCGAGGAGTCCGTCGCCCTCGTCGCGCACACCCTCGCCCAGGTTCTGCCCTCGGACACCCGGGTCATGGACGAACCGGAGGCCGCTCAGGAGCTCGCGGCGCTGTGCGGCCACCTGCCCCTGGCCCTGAGCATCGCAGCAGCCCTCCTCGTCCGGGACCGGCGCACCCCGATCAGCACCCTGGTGCAGGAGCTGCGCTCGCAGGACCTGACCGCGTTCGAGGAGGGTGGCCGCGCCGTCCGGTCGGCCCTCGACGCCTCCTACTCACGGCTGCCCCCCGCCCAGGCGCGTACCTTGCGCCAGCTCGCGGCGAACCCCGGTCCGGACATCAGCACGGAGGCGGCCCTCCACCTGCTCCGGCCGAGGTACGGCAGTCGGACGGCGCTCGTCCAGTTGCGGGCCCTCGCCCAGGCCGGGCTGGTGAGACGGACGGACGGGGACGACGGCGAGCGATGGGCCATGCACACACTGGTGCGGAGATACGCACAGCAGGTCGGCACGGACGAGTCCGAGCAGCGCGCCGCCCTGCTGCACCTGGTGGAGCACTACGTGGGCCGGCTGGTCCAGGCCGATGCGCGGCTGCGGGCCCGGACACCGGCAAACGACGGCAACCAGGTCGACAGCACCCGGTGGCTCGAAGCGGAACGGACCAACTTGGTGGCCGTCGCACACGAGGCACACCGGCAGCACCTGTACCGAGCCGTCATCGACATCGCCGCCGGCCTCGCCGAGCACCTCACCACCACCCAGCGCTTCGACGAGCTGGAGCAGCTCGCGGCCCTGGCCGTGACGGCGGCCGAGGTCGTGGACGACGCCGCCGCACTCACCGGCGCGCTGAACAACCAGGCCGTCGCCCTCCACGGGACCGGCCACTCGGAGCAGGCACTCACGTTGTTCCGCCGTGCTTCACTCACCCATGGGACCGGGAGCCGCCACCACGCCCAGGTGATCAGCAACATCGGCGCCAGCCTGTTGGAGGCGCAGCGTTTCGACGAGGCGCTGGCCGCTTTCGACCAGGCCATCGCGTACCTGGGTGACGCGTCGGCCTCTCCCCGGGCCTTCGGCCGGATCCTCGGCAACCGCGCCCACACCCTGCTGCAGCTCCACCGCTACGACGACGCCGTCCACTCCTACGAGGTCACCGTCGACCTCGCGGGCAGGGACGAGTCCCGGGTCGTGGATCTCGCGCTCGCACTCACCGGCCTGGGGGGTGCGTACCGGGCGGCCCAGCGCACCGACGAGGCCGTCGGGGCCCTGCAGCGGGCCGCCGATCTCTTCCGGAGCGTCAACGCCCGCACCGGTCTCGCGCTCGCCCTCTCCAACCTGGGTGACACCTACCGCCAGGCAGGCCGCCCGTCCGAGGCCGTCGCCGCCCTGGAGGGCGCGCTCGCGGCGCTGAACGATCCCGCCGGCACCCGCACGCACGGCCAGGTCCTCACCAGCCTCGCAGCGGCGTTCATGGAGACGGGCCGCTTCGAGGAGGCCACCCAGCGCCTCGAACAGGCCGCGGACCTGCACACACGACTGGGCGACACCCAGCAGCTCGCCCACACGCTCAACAACCTCGGTCTGGCCCGCTTCGAGATCGGCGGCATGTCCGACGCCATCCGTTACCTGCACCGGGCCCGGGAGCTCCACCAGGCAGCCGCCAACCTCGCGGGCGAGGCGGAGGTGCTGTTCAACATCGGCAACCTGTCGACGCGCTCACAGCAGTACGAACAGGCGTTGGAGGCCCTGTGGCAAGCCCTGTCCCTCTTCCGGGACACCCGCGATCCCCGCGGACAGGCGCAGACCCGCAACAGTCTCGGCATCGCGCTCCTGGAGAGCGGCCGCTTCCGCGACGCCGTGCAGGAACTGGAGGAGAGCGCGGGCCTCTTCACCACCTTGGGCGACCAGCACGCGACGGCCCAGGCCCTGAACAACCTCGGGAACGCACTCAGCTCACTCGGGGACAACAGCCGCGCCGTCGAGGTGCTGCAACGAGCCGTGCTGATGCTCACTGAAATCAAGGACAGCCCGAGGCTCGCGCAGACCCTCGCCAACCTCGCGCTCGCCCAACTCCGCGAGGGACGGACCGGCCGGGCACTCGCCACCATGGTCCAGGCCGAGCGGCTGTTCCTCGAACTCGGGGACGCCCGGAACACGAGGCTGGTCCGCTCCCTCCGCGATGCCGCCCTGCGCCGACCGAGGTGACGGCCATGCGTACACGCACGGCGTACGGCTCAGCTCCCGTTCCCCGTGTCCCAGGTGAAGAGGTGCACGTTCCCCGCCGACACCCCGCCCTGGACGACGTTCCCGTTGAAGGTCCCACCATTGATCATGTTGATGTGCCGGGAGCGCGGCTCCTCCAGGCCGTCCCGCCAGGCGACGAGCCCGTCGAAGAACTCGGGCTCGGACTCGGCTCTGCTCTGCAACGACTCGCTGAGACGTCGTGCCGTCCCGGGCCCAGGGGCGCTCCCGAACTCCTCCAACACGGCCAGGGCCGGTACCGACCGCTGCCCCGCACCCTCCCCGGGCAAGCTCACCAACTCCACCAGCTCCATCCACGTACGACTCTGCTCCCAGCCCTCGCCGGCCACCAGAGCCAAGAGCAACTCCGGGGATACCAGGCCTCTCTGATCCACCGTCATCACCGCCCTCTCGCAGGCCGACGCCACAAGGCTGTCAGAGTCACGCTACCCACTACGACCCACGTCGAGGCCGCGAACGGGTGAACGGCACCGGCGGCACTCCCGACGCCGCGGATCTCCGTCATCTCGCGGCACCACCGCCGCCAGGAGGCGCGCCCAGCCCCGCGCCCGCCGAGGCCGGCAAGGGCTCGGGCACCGCGCCCGCCCGCAGCCGCTCGTAGACCAGGTCGAACGTGAACCCGGCGGAGAAGCCCAGCGGCACCGCGAAGAACAGCAGCCGCCGTACGTCGATCGCATCGAACAGCCCTGGAACCGCCAGCAGTTGCGAGGCGAAGTACAGCAGCACCGACACCAGCCCGGCCCCGATCCCCCGTACCAGGGCCCGCAGCCACGCCGCATCGGATTCGAACGAGTTGCGGATCACCGCGCCAGCACCCGCCGCACACAACGGCGCTCCCACCAGGACCCCGAGACTCCGCACCCCCGCCGGACCGGGCCCGCCAGCCGTCACCAGCAACGCCAACGCCGCCAGCAGGAAGACCGCCGACACCGCCACCCCCACCCCGGAACGCCAGCGCCCCGAACGCTCCGCGCGCTCCTCCTCCGCCGCCCGCGCCCTGCGCCGCTCGACCTGTCCCGCCAACGAGGCCACCAGCCGCCCCGCCGCCGACCCCGTCCAGTCCTCCCCCATCACCGCGACGTCCCCGTCCACGGCATCGTTGCGGACCTTGTCCAGGTTCACCCACACCTCACCGGCGCCACCTCCGAACGCGGCCACCGGCAGCACCGGCACCCGCTGCGCCATGGCCACGATCCCGGCCACCCGGGTCGACTGGCCGCCGCCGACCAGGAGAACACCGTCCGCGTTCATCAAGGTCCGGTAGTAGCTGACCTCCCACTCGCCGCTCGTGTCCCGGACCACCTCGACGGCGAGTGTGGACCCTGGCGGCAGCTCGAACTCCAGACGCCGGTGCCGGGGCGCGAAACCGATGACCCTGCCGCCCGCCCCGGACTCGAAGGCCTCCGCGTAGCCGGTGACCACGTGCTGCTCGACGTACTTCGGCTTGCTGGAGAACACCGCCAGATCGAAACCGGCCAGCGCCAGCTCGCGGCCCAACTGCCGACACGCCTCCCGCACGTTGGCCAGGTCCTTCAACGGCGGCTCGTAGACGCGGTCCTCCGCCGCACTGCCGACGACGGCTATCAGCGGGCGTCCACCCTCAGTGAAAGGCATGGCTGACAGTACCGTCGCGCACCCACCGACCGCCCCGCGTTTCCCCACATCCGCACCTGCTGCCAGGGCCGTCGCCCTCGTCCCGGACGCGCGCAGGACCCGGGCGGGACCGGTGCCCCTGGAGCCCGGGCGGGCGGGACCGGAAGAGTGAAACCCCGGCCGGGCCGCATGAGCGGTGGCGGCCTCCGGGCAGGAGGCCCGCATGACCGCACCCGAACCGGCCGCCCCCGCCACCGCCGCCGGCCCGCCCGCGGCGGCGTCGGAGCGCCCCTCCGGCACCGGACGGCCTGCCGCCCGGTCCAGCCTGCTGCCCGCATACGCGGTCTTCGCCCTCACCCTGCTCGGCGCCCTGGTCTGGGTGCTGGTGGTGCTGGGCAGCTCCAGCGAGGAGCTGGTGGACTTCGCCTCCGGCTACGGCGGGGTCCAGGTGGTGACCGGGACGGGGATGGCGCTGGCCGGGGTGCTGTTCGCCACCCAGCACCCGGCGATCGGCCTGGGCCGGCTGCTGCTGGCCGGCGGCGCGGGCGCGGTGCTGGCCGAGGCACTGCCCGCCGCGACCGCCGAACTCGCGCCCGGGACGGCCCTGTTCACCCTCGCCTGCGCGCTGGCCCTGGCGGGCAAGAGCCTCTTCCTGCTCGGCCTGTTCGCCCTGCCGCTGTTCCTCCCCGGCGGCCGCCTGCCCCGCCGCTGGGGGCCGCCGTACCTGGTGCTGCTGGCCCTGCTGGCCGGCGTGCAGACCACGGTCGGCACCGGTGCCTTCGACCCCTGGTACGGGCAGCCGCTGCCGCTCGACCCCGAGCTGCTCTCCCGCCCGTACGAGTGGACCCTGGACTGGCCGTACGCCGAGTGGCTGGGCGACGCCGTGGTCGGGGTGAACCTGCTGGTGATGACGGTCCGTTGGATCCGCTCGCGCGGGGCGGCGGGCCCGCGCGCCCGGGTCTCGGGGGTGGCGATCCTGCTGCCGTACCTGCTCTGGATCGTGGTCGAGCTGCTCGCCTCGCTGCTGGGCCTGAGCTCCTCCACCACCGAGGTGCTCTGGTACCTGACCGCCGCCTCCTGGCCCGCCGCCACCGTGCTGGCCTGCGTCCGGGACCGCTCGCTCCACCTGGACCGGCCCGCCCTGCGGGCCCTCACCGGGCTGCTCACCGCCACCGTGCTGATCACCGGCTACGGCGCGGCCGCGCTGCTCTCCTACCGCCTGCTCCCGGCCGGTTCCCCCTCCACCGGGCTGCTGCTCGCCCCGGTCGCCCTGCTGATCGGGATGCTGCTGCGCCCCACCGTGCGCTGGGCCACCCGGATGGTGAACCGCTACTACTACGGCGAACGGGCCGAGCCCTACCAGGTGGTGCGGCGGCTGACCGACCGGCTGGGCCGGGCCGTCTCCCCGGCCGAACTGCCCCGGCTGGTCTGCGCCACCGTGGTGGAGACCCTCCGCCTGCCCGGCGCCCGGGTGGTGGTGCGCACCAGGGACGGCGAACTGGAGCTGGCCCTGCTCGGCTCGGTCGACCCGCTGCACGCGGCCGAGTTCCCGATGACCTATCAGAACGAGGTGATCGGGCGGCTGCTGGTGCCGCCCCGCCCGGGCGAGCCCGCCGTCGACCGGCAGGACGCGGACATCCTCGCCACCCTCGCCGCCCACGCCGCACCGGCGGTCGCCTCGCTCCGCCTGTACGAGGAGCTCCAGGCCAGCCGGGAGCGGATCGTGCTGGCCCGCGAGGAGGCCCGGCGCCGCCTGCGCCACGACCTGCACGACGGACTGGGCCCGATGCTCTCCGGCCTGCGGCTGCGGGTCGACGCGATCCGGGCGCTCGACGGCCCGGGCGGTCCCGGCGACCGGCCGCTGGCCGAGGTCTCGGCCGGCATCGGCCAGGCCATCGTCGAACTGCGGCACATCACCGACGGCCTGGCCCCCGCCGCCCTCGACAAGTACGGGCTGGGCAACGCCGTCGCCACCCTGGTCGGCCGGCTGGCCGGGGCAGGCCCCGAGATCACCGCCGTGCTGACGCCCGATCCGCTGCCGCCGCTGCCCGCCGCCGTCGAGGTCGCGGCCTACCGGATCTGTGCCGAATCGCTCAACAACGCCGTCCGGCACGCCCGGGCCACCCGGATCAGGCTGGCCCTCACCGTGCGGGACGGCCACCTGGAGACCGAAGTGGCCGACGACGGCCGTGGTTTCACCCCACCGGCCGAGGGCGGCGGCATCGGCCTGCGCTCGATGGCGGACCGCGCCGAGGAACTGGGCGGCCGCTTCTCGCTGGCCCCGGCCGCGACGGGCGGCACGGTGGCCACGGCCGTCCTGCCACTGCCCGTCACCACCTGAACGGCGCACGGCCCGTGGGACCTCGTCGGGACCGCTGCCTCATGCGACGGCACCCGCCCGACCGTAGCGTTTGTGGGGCGCCGGCTGATCGACCGGCGCACGGAGGAAGGACCCGATCATGAATACCGACCCGACCCCGCAGGACGCCGCTCCGCAGGCCACCGCCGGCGAGCAGGACGCGCAGCGCAAGCCGGGCGGCCCGGCCGACATCCAGAACGGGTGCAAGCTCGCGGGCCAGCCGCACGGCCGGAACGTCTCCTGCGTACCCAACCCCGGCCACTGCCCCCGGCAGTGACCGCGCCGCCCCACTGACCAACCGTCACCCGGCCGGGCCCCGAGGCAGCACGCCTCCGGGCCCGGCCCACTTCCGCGGGACTACCAGGCGTAGGCCTCCGGGGCGGGCTTGAAGCCCGGGAAGATCTCGTCCAGCCGGTCCAGCGACTTCTGGTCCAGCGTCAGGTCCAGCGCCCGGACCGCCGCGTGCAGCTGGTCCAGGGTGCGCGGGCCGACGATCGGCGCGGTGACCGCCGGGCGGCTGAGCAGCCAGGCCAGCGCGATGTCGCCCGGCTCCTCGCCCAGCTCGGCCGCGAAGTCCTCGTACGCCTCCAGCTGCTCGCGCCGCTTGGCCACCTCGTCCGCCACCCAGCCGTCGGCGAGGCGCCGCACGCCCTCGCGCTCCTTGCGCAGCACCCCGCCGAGGATGCCGCTGAACAGCGGCGACCACGGGATCAGGCCGATGCCGTAGTGCTCGGCGGCCGGGGCCACCTCCAGCTCCACGGTGCGCACCGCCAGGTTGTAGACGGACTGCTCGCTGACCAGACCGAGGAAGTGCCGCGCCTTGGCGGCCTCCTGGGCCTGCGCCAGGTGCCAGCCGCCGAAGTTGCTGGAGCCCACGTAGAGGATCTTGCCCTGGGCGACCAGCACCTCCATCGCCTGCCAGATCTCCTCCCACGGCGTGGCCCGGTCCACGTGGTGCATCTGGTACAGGTCGATGTGGTCGGTGCCGAGGCGGCGCAGGCTGTCCTCCACCGCGCGCCGCACGTGCAGCGCGGAGAGCCGGCCCTCGTTCGGCCAGTCGCCGGTCTGGCCGTAGAGCTTGGTGGCCAGCACGGTCTTCTCCCGGCGGCCGCCGCCCTGCGCGAACCAGCTGCCGAGGATCTCCTCGGTGCGGCCGCGGTGGCCGGGGCCGCCGTAGACGTTGGCGGTGTCGAAGAAGTTGATGCCCACCTCGTGGGCGGTGTCCATGATCGTGTGCGAGTCCGGCTCCGTGGTGTGCGGGCCGAAGTTCATGGTGCCGAGGCAGAGGCGGGACACGGACAGGCCGGTGCGGCCGAGCTGGGTGTACTCCATACCGGCCACCCTCCCGCCCGGCCGCCGCCGCTGTCCAGCCCCTTCCGGCCGTCCCCGACGAACCGTCAACTCCGTGACACGATCGGGTGATCAGACCGTCCGGCGGAACAGCGCCAGGTACATCGCGTCCGTCCCGTGCAGGTGCGGCCAGAGCTGGACGTCCGGGCCCTCGCCCAGGCCCGGCATCTCCGGCAGCAGCGGGCGGGCGTCGATCCACTCCACGCCCAGGCCCTCGCGCAGCACGTCGTCCACCACCGCGCGGGTCTCCGCCAGGTGCGGGGAACAGGTCGCGTAGCCGACCACGCCGCCCGGCCGGGTGGCCTTGATCGCCCCGCGCAGCAGGTCCCGCTGGAGCGGCCCGAAGCCCGCGATGTCCTCCGGGCGGCGGCGCCAGCGCGCCTCCGGACGGCGGCGCAGCGCGCCCAGGCCCGAGCAGGGGACGTCCACCAGCACCCGGTCGAAGGTGCCCTCGGCCCAGGCCGGCCTGGTGCCGTCGGCGGTGATCACGGTGTACGGGCCCGGGTTCCCGGCCAGCGCGCGGGCCACCAGGCGGGCTCGGTGCGGCTGCTTCTCCGAGGCCACCAGCGCGGCGCCGCGCTCGGCCGCCAGCGCGGCCAGCAGTGCCGCCTTGCCGCCCGGCCCGGCGCAGCCGTCCAGCCAGAGCGCGTCCCGGCCCTCCACCGGCGCGGCCGCCAGCGCGAGCGCCACCAGCTGGCTGCCCTCGTCCTGCACGCCCGCGCGGCCCTCGCGGACCGCCTCGATCCCGCCCGGCTCGCCGCCCTCGGCGAGGCGCACCGCGAACGGCGACCACCGGCCGGCCTCCGACTCCGGCCTGGCCTCCCGCAGTTCGGCCGCCGTGGACCGCCCGGGGCGGGCCACCAGGGTCACCGCGGGGCGGACGTTGTCCGCCGCCAGCAGCTCCTCCACCGCGGCCCGGCCGCTCGCCTGCGGCTGCCAGCGGCCCAGCGAGTCCCAGAGCGCCGAGACCACCCAGCGCGGGTGCGAGTGCACCACCGCGAGGTGCTCCTCGGCGTCCTCCTCGTACGGCGGCGCGATCTGCCCGACCCAGGTCTCCAGGTCCTGCGCGCTGATCCGCCGCAGCACCGCGTTGACGAACTTCGCCCGCCCGTCCCCGAGCACCACCCGGGCCAGCTCCACGGTCGCCGACACGGCGGCGTGGCTCGGGATACGGGTCGTCAGCAGCTGGTGCGCACCCAGCGACAGCACGTCCAGCACCGGCGGGTCCACCTCGCGCAGCGGCCGGTCGATGCACGCCGAGATCACCGCGTCGTACGTCCCCTGCATCCGCAGCGTCCCGTACACCAGCTCGGTCGCCAGCGCCGCGTCGCGCCGGTCCATCCCCTTCTGCTCCGCCTCCCGCAGCAGCGAGGGCAGGATCAGGTTCGCGTACGCGTCCCGCTCGTCCACCGCCCGCAACGCCTTGAACGCCACGATCCGGGCCGGGTCCTTCTTCGGACGACGGTGCGGCCGCGGGGGACGCTTGGCGCTGGGGCTGGCGGGGGTGCTCACGTGCGGGGCCTCTCGAAAGGTGCTGCGGATCTCAGAACGGCCAGTCTACGTGGAGCGCCCGCGCCGCCCCGCGACGCGCCACATCACGTATCCGGCCCGCGCCGCACCGAGCCCGCAGGCCAGCGCCAGCAGCCCGAGCAGCACCGACCCCTGCAGCACCCCGACGAAGGCGCGCAGCCCCAGGAAGGCGAACAGCCCGAAGTTCGCCCCGAGCAGCAGCCAACCCGAGTCGGTCCCGGGCCTGTTGAACCGCTGCCAGGCGGTCCGCCGCGGTGCCCCCGGCGGCGGACCGGCCCACCGGGCGAGCACCGTGCGGCGACCGTTCGACGTCATGACGGCTCCTCAGCTCCGCAGTGCCCGGCCCCTCAGAGGCCGAGGCGCTCGCCGGGCTCCAGGCGGACGCCGCGGGCCCAGTCGGCGCCGCGCATCGGCTTCTTGCCCTGGGGCTGGACCTCGCCGAGCTCGACGTCGTGGGAGCCGGTGCCGACCCGGACGGAGTTCTTGCCGACGGCGGCGATCTCGCCGGGGGCCAGCTCCGCACTGTCCGTCAGGAGCTTGACGGGGCCGGAGAGCTTGAGGCGCTCGCCGCGGAAGGTGGTCCAGGCGCCGGGGTTGGGGGCGCAGCCGCGGACCAGGCGGTCGACCCGCAGGGCGGGGTGGGTCCACTCGATCCGGGCGTCCTCGACCGAGATCTTGGGGGCCAGGGTGATGCCGTCGGCCGGCTGCGGGACGCCGTGCAGGGTGCCGTCCTCCAGCCCGTCCATGGTGGCGGTCAGCAGCCGCGCACCGGAGACGGCGAGGCGGCCGAGCAGCTCGCCGCTGGTGTCGCTCGGACGGATCTCCTCGGTGAGGACGCCGTAGACCGGGCCGGAGTCGAGGCCCTGCTCGATCAGGAAGGTGGAGGCGCCGGTCACCTCGTCACCGGCCAGCACCGCGTGCTGGACGGGCGCGGCGCCGCGCCAGGCGGGCAGCAGCGAGAAGTGCAGGTTGACCCAGCCGTGCTTGGGGATCTCCAGCGCGCCCGGGCGGATCAGCGCACCGTAGGCGACCACCGGGCAGCAGTCCGGGGCGAGTTCGGCCAGCCGGGCGAGGAAGTCCGGGTCGCTCGGCTTCGCGGGCTTGAGCACCTCGATCCCGGCCTCCTCGGCCCGCTGGGCGACGGGGCTGGCGACCAGCTTGCGGCCGCGTCCGGAGACCGCGTCGGGACGGGTGACCACGGCGACCACCTCGTGGCGGTCGGAGGCGATCAGGGCGTCCAGGGCGGGGACGGCGACGTCGGGGGTGCCGGCGAAGACGAGGCGCATGCGGGTGGGGCCTTTCGGTTCGTGGAACGGTTGCGTCGGCGCCGGTGCGTCGGTGCCGGTGCGCCGGCGCGGCGGCGTCGGCGCCGGTGCGCCGGCGCGGCGGCGTCGGCGCCGGTGCGCCGGCGCGGCGGCGTCGGCGCCGGTGCGCCGGCGCGGCGGCGTCGGCGCCGGTGCGTCAGCGCGGGAAGCCGAAGGTCGGGTGCGGCGAGACCTTCACCCGGGGCACCAGGCCCTGTCCCCAGTCGGCGTCCCGGATCGCCTTCATCGCCGCCTTGCGCTGCTCGCGGTCCAGACGGTCCAGGAAGAGCACGCCGTCCAGGTGGTCGGTCTCGTGCTGGATGCAGCGGGCGAGCAGCTCGGTGCCCTCGATGGTCACCGGGTCGCCGTACATGGTGAAGCCCTTGGCCACCACGCCGTAGGCGCGCTTGGTGTCGAAGCGCAGGCCGGGGAGCGAGAGGCAGCCCTCGGGGCCGTCCTGCTCCTCCTCGCTGAGCGACAGGTCGGGGTTGACCAGGTGACCCAGCACGCCGTCCACCCGGTAGGTGAACACCCGGAGGGAGACGCCGAGTTGAGGGGCGGCGAGGCCCGCGCCCGGCGCGTCGACCATGGTGTCGGTGAGGTCCTTGACCAGCCGGCGCAGCTCCTTGTCGAAGGTGGTGACGGGCTTGGCGGTGGCCCGCAGGACCGGGTCGCCGAACAGCCGGATCGGCTGGATCGCCATGCGGGAGGTCTCCTGACGGTCGGTCGGCACGGGCAGCGGCCAGTCTATGCAATCCCGGCGCACCCGTTCGGCGGCGTTTCTGGCATATCCCGTCTGCACCGGTCGCGTGACCAGCGGCGCACTCGGGCGTTGGTCAAGTGGGATTGACCGGGCCGCCCAGGCCCGGGCCGGGGCCGGCGCCCGGACGCAGCCGGAAGCAGCACGTTGGGAAAGGTGGCAGCAGAGGCCATGGCCGAGCAGATCAACCACGACGCCCGGGCGCGGGCCAGCCTGCACCTGCTGGTGCGCGACATCGAGCGGGTCCGGCGCCAGGTGGACGCGCTGCGCACCCTCACCGCCCAGCTGGGCAACGTCTACCGCCCCCGGCGGCCCTCCACCTCCGCCGGGTTCGTGGTCTACGGCCGGGCCCCCGCGCCGACCGTACGGCTGGCGCAGGAGCTGCGGGAGAGCGTGGAGACGCTGGTGGCGGCGGCCGTCGAGTTCGACCGCGCGCTGGGCTTCTCCTGGGACTCGGTGGGCTCGGCCCTCGGCGTCACCAAGCAGGCGGTGCACCGCCGTTACGGCATGCGGCGGCCCACCGGCGAGCTGCTCGCCACCACCGTGCCCTCCCCGAGCCGCCCGCCCGAGGACCTTCCGCACGCCCGCACGGCCGACGGCATCCCGCACACGCGGCCCGCCGACGGCCTCCCGCACGCACGCCCGGCCGACGGCCTCCCGCCGGCCCGCCCGGTCCGCCCCGCCGAGGAGCACCCGCTCACCCGCAGCCTGCCGCCCGCCATCCCGCCGGCCCGTCACCCCGAGCACCCGGGCGTCCCGCTGCGCGGCTGACGGCAGCCCCGCGGCGCCGTTCCGGACCCCGTACCGGACCCTGCCGAACGCCTCACCGGGTCCGTGCGGGGCACCGCCCCCGCACAGACCCCACCGGCCGCGACCGGTGACCGGCCGTCAGCCGGCGAGCACCACCAACTCCCTCGTCGCCCGGGTCATCGCCACGTACCGGTCCACCGCCCCCTCGACGCCCTCGCCGAACGCGGCCGGCTCGACCACCACGACCAGGTCGAACTCCAGGCCCTTGGCGAGCGTCGGGGTGAGCGACCGGACCCGGGGGTCCGTCGGCCGGTGGCGCGGCGCACCGATCACGCAGACGGTGCCCTCGGCGTTGGCGGCCAGCCACTCCTCCACCACCCGGTCCAGCTCCGCGACGGCCCCGTGCCGGACCGGCAGCCCGCTGCTGCGGATCGAGAGCGGGACGTTGGCGTCCGGCAGGGCGGCCCGGATCTGCGGCTCGGCCTCGGCCATCACCTCTTCCGGGGTGCGGTAGTTGACGGTCAGGGAGGTGACCGTGACGCGGTCCAGGCCGATCCGGTCCAGCCGCTCCTGCCAGCTCTCGGCGAAGCCGTGCCGGGCCTGCGCCCGGTCACCGACCACGGTGAAGCTGCGGGAGGGGCAGCGCAGCAGCAGCATGTGCCACTCCGCGTCGCTGAGCTCCTGCGCCTCGTCCACCACCACGTGGGCGAACGGACCGGTCAGCGGCTCGGCGGCGGCCTGCGGCACCGCGCCCGAGTCCAGCAGCGAGTCCTGGAGGTCACGGCCCATCAGCATGGTGACGGCGCCCTCGCCGTCGTCGTCGGCGCCGGTCATCTCCCGGATCACGTCGTCCATCCGGGCCCGCTCGGAGGCCACGGCGGCCCGCTGACGGCGCTTCAGGCGCTCGGCCTCCGGGTCGCCGAGCCGGTGCCGGGCGGCGTCCAGCAGCGGCAGGTCCGCGGTGGTCCAGGCCCGGGGGTCGGCCCGGCGCAGCGCCCGGACCTCCTCGGGGGCCAGCCAGGGCGCGCACAGCCGCAGGTAGGCGGGCACCTCCCAGAGGTCGCCGACCAGGTCGGCCGCCTCGATCAGCGGCCAGGCCTTGTGGAAGGCGGTGACCAGCTCCGCGTCCCGGCGCATCGAGCGGGAGAGCAGCTCGGTGGTGATCCCGGCCTCCTCGTCCAGCTGCTCGTGCACGATGGCGACCAGCTCGTCCCAGATCTGCTCGCGCGCCTCGTTGTGCGGGGTGCCGGGCTCGACGGCCTCGAAGGCCTGCGCCCAGTCCCGCGCGTTCAGCCAGAACTCGCCCCAGTGGGTGGAGACCTGGATGCCCGCGGTGGGTGCCTCCTCGTAGATCCGGACGGCCGACTCGATCGCCCCGACCATCTCGACGGTGGACTTCAGCCGGGCCACCTCGGGGTCGGTCTCGGGCAGCGCCACGGCACCCTCGGGGACCAGGTCGCGCAGCGTGCAGGTCCGCACGCCCTCCTCGCCGAGGCTGGGCAGCACGTCCGCGACGTAGTTCAGGTACGGCTGGTGCGGGCCGACGAACAGCACCCCGCCCCGGCGGTGGCCGAGCCTGGGGTCGGCGTACAGCAGGTAGGCGGAGCGGTGCAGGGCGACCACGGTCTTTCCGGTGCCGGGCCCGCCGTCCACCACCAGGGCGCCGCGCGAGCCGGCCCGGATCACCGCGTCCTGGTCGGACTGGATGGTGGCCAGCACGTCGCGCATCTTCGGCGAGCGGGTGCTGCCGAGGCTGGCGATGAAGGCGGACTGGTCGTCCAGCGCGGCCCGGCCCTCCAGGCCCTCGGCGGTGAAGACCTCGTCCCAGTAGTCGGTGATCCGGCCCCGGGTCCAGCGGTAGCGGCGGCGGCTGGCCAGGCCCATCGGGTTGGCGTGGGTGGCGGCGAAGAACGGCTCGGCCGCCGGGGAGCGCCAGTCCACCAGCAGGCGGCGGCCGTCGGCGTCGGTCAGGCCGAGGCGGCCGATGTACACCGCCTCGCCAGTGGCCTCCTCCACCACGTGGCCCAGGCACAGGTCGAGTCCGAAGCGGCCCAGCGCGCGCAGCCGCCCGGCGAGGCGGTGCACCTCGATGTCGCGGTCCATGGCGGCCCGGCCGGCCCCGCCGGGGGCCTTGCGGGCGGAGTCGAGCTGCTCGGTCAGCTCGGCGACGGTCTCCTCCAGACTGGTCGCGATGGCGGCGAAGTGCCGCTCGTCGGCTGCGGTCAGAGCCGGGTCGGCCTTGGCGGCCAGACGGTCCGGCAGGTCGAAGGCGCTCTCGGCGGTGCGCGAACCGGATTCCGACATAGAGGTGTGCAACTCGCGAATCTCCCATTTGCGCAGGTTCTGGCTTCGGCCTGCGATTGTGGGGCATCAGGGGGGCCTTGCCACAAGGCCCCCCTCGCGCTATAAGTTGGTAGTGGCCAGAAGAGTGCTTTCTCCCTCTCCCAGCCGCCCTCAGCCCGTCAGGGCCAACTCCGCCACCACTGCCCGGTGATCCGTGCCCTTCAGGGTGTGCTCCGACACCGCCACCGGTCGCAGTGCCTCCCCGTGCAGCACGTGGTCGATCTGGATCACCGGCGGCAGCCCCGGCAGGTCGTGGTAGTCCTCCGGCCAGGTCGGCACCAGGCCCTTGCCCAACTGCTCGTGCGTGTCGGCCAGTCCGACGCCCAGCAGCTCGCGCATCGGCGCGTGGTCGAGGGTCGCGTTGAAGTCCCCCAGCATCACGGTGTTGCGGGGGGACCGCGCCGCCTCCGCCTTCAACTCCCGCATCCCGCCTGCCCACTTGGCCGGGTCGCCCATCGGGTAGAAGGTGTGCACGGGGACCACCCGCACGCTCTTCCCGCCCACCGTCACCTCGCCCGCGGCCGCCGCCCCGGCGGTGGTGCCGATCCCGACGGGCGTCAGCGGCGTCCGGGAGTAGAGCACGGTGTCCCCGGTGACGATCCGATGGGGCATCAACTCCGCCAGCCCCGCGGCCTCCACGCGCCGGGCCGCCACCGGGTTCAGCTCCACCGCGGCCAGCACGTCCACCCGCTGGTCCCGCACCAGCCCGACCAGCGCGGCCGGGTCGATCTGCCCCATGTACGCGTTGCTGACCGCCACCCGCAGCCGCGGCGCCTCCGCCGGAGCCGCACCGGCGTCCGCAACCAACCGCGGTGCGAACCAGGCCACTTGGACCGCCACCAGCAGCACCGCCGGCACCGCCGTCCGCCACGCCCGCAGCCCCAGCAGCCCGGCCGCCCCCAGCACCGCCCCGAGCGCGGCGTACGGCAGCGTGGCCATCGGCACCGCCCAGTACGTCCCGTCGTCGAAGCCCCCGAGCCGCACCGCCCCCAGCACCAGCGCCGGCAGCGCCACCAGCCCGCAGAGCACGTACCCCACCCGCCACCACGCCCCGCGCCGCCTCCCGGCCGCCACCGGCGGAGCGCTGCCCGCCACCGTCTCCGTCACCACACCCGCCACGGGCACTCCCACCGTCCGACCTTGATCACCTGTTCCGCCCGGAGACGCCCCGCCCCCGCCGCACGGTTCCGCCGACCCCCTCGGCAACCCGCTTTCCCCGCGTGCCGCACCGCTCTACGATCTTGCCTCCGGATCACCACTCGGGTGATCGTTCCGGGGGGCTCCCATGATGATCTACCACGTGATCGGCATCGCTCTGCTCGTCATCGGCACGCCGTTGATCGCGTTGACCGGCAACCTCCTCGCCGAGTACGTCCACGAAGGCCTCGGCCGCACCGTCACGATCGGCGGGGGCCTGGCGGTCACGGGGACCGCCATCTGGTTCATCGTCCGCAGCTTCTGAGGCGGCGCCCCGTGCGCGACGCCTTCTCCGACGGGCTCCTCGGCCGGCCGGCCCACGAGACCCATCCGGTCGACCTGATGTGCCTCTACCTGCTGCACGGCTCGGCCGACCGCATCCCGGGCCTGACGGCCGGTCAGGGCGGACTCTCCTACGAGCACCTGCTCCGGCACGTCCGCCCCGAGCACCACTGGCGCCACGAGGACGCGGACACCTTCTCCCTCCCCGTCCGCCGCACGGTCCACGGGCGGCCGTACGGCCTGGAGTTCCGGCTCCACTTCCTCGGCGGCGAGCCCTACGCCGACGCGCTGATCCCCTTCGGCGCCGCCGTCGACCTGGCGCGCTTCCTGCACCGCCTCCGCACGCACCACGCCCCCGGCGGCCGGGCCTGGACCGTGTGCACCGACCGGAACGACCTCCGCGAGAGCGTCCTGCGCTTCGCCGACGGCCGCGAGGTGTGGTTCCAGGTCAACCGCGGCCGGCCCTCGCAGGCTGCCCCAGGCCGCTCCCCCACCACCGCCACCGCCTGGTCACCGGCCGCCTCCAGGGCAACGCCTTCGGCCCGGGCCCCCACCCCCCGACCGCGGGCAGCCCGGCCTTCCCCGACCCCCACCACCTCATCGCGCCCACCACCCCCGCAGCCCGCGCCTACCGCCGCCTCGTCGCCCGGAGCATCCCCGTACGGTGGTGAGGTCCAGCCAGGCCTCCCGGCCTCACTCCGCGAGGATCCCCGATCGCCGCAACCGGAGCTCCGAGCGCACGAGTTCGAGCAGCCGCCCCGACCAGTTGCGGCCCCGGCCGGTGTTGTCACCCCAGTACTCCGAGTCCATGTCGTCGTAGATCACCGTGGCGTCGCCCGTCGCCAGCAGGATCTCGGCCAGCCCGGGGTGCTGGTCGTACTTGGCGCGCAGCAGGCTCGTCATGACGGCGGTTCGGACACCCTCCCAGCCCTCGCGACGGGCCACCCCGCCCGCGAGCGTGCGTGCGGCGGCGGCGCTCCCCGCAGCCGAGATCGCCCGCCGGTCGTCGGGATCGGCGGCCGACAGCGCCCAGTAGGCGTGCGCGGCGGACGGGTGGACCGCGTCCGCGACCGTGATCGGAGCGGGGTAGTCGTGGCGCAGGCCGAGCTTGCCGGGATCGGCCTGCGGCTCGCGCGGGAACCAGTGGCCGAGCTGGACGGCCGGCGCGTACGACCGCACCGGTCCGTCCGCGGGGAGGGCCTGCGCCCGTTCGGCCCGCCAACGGGCCCGGTCCTCGAAGTACGCGACGGCCCTGTCGTAGCCCTGCTGCGTGATCACCTCACCGGACTCCACGAAGACCCGGCCGCCCGGCCCGGACACCAGGACGCGCAGCGGCCAGTCCTTGGCGTCCATGTCGCCCAGGGCGAAGTGGCGCTGCGTCACCGGGATCGCCAGGTACGCGGCGCGGGCCACTGCCCGGTTCTCCTCGGTCCGGTCGGCGAGGAAGGCGTCGACGGCGGCCAGGCAGCGGCCTGTCGAGTCGGGCCGCCCGTTCAACTCCTCGATGGTGTCCCTGACTTCGGCGGCGAGCTCCTCGGGCGTGAGCCAGCTCTCCGGCTCGCCGAACGTCCAGTCGGCCAGCTCGTGCGCGGACGCCTCGCCACCCTCCGGGAGGGTGGTGGCCACCCAGCCGGTGCGCAGCTTCTCCTCGAACTCCTCGAACGTGACCAGGCCCCAGCAGTCGACGAGCCCGTCCGCGTAGACGAAGAGGTCGGTGAGGAAGTACTGGCCGCCGTTGCAGATGAAGACGTGCCGCCAGGTGCCGGGGATGCGGACGCCGTCCGCGGTGCGATGGATGATCCGGTTGCCGCTCATCCCGGGAGTCTGGCGCAGTGATCACCGGCGGACCACCGGTTTCCGCAGGGCCCGCCGGTGATCACTGCGCCCCTACCCGTGTCCGTGTGACGCCGGGTCACCTTCGCCGTGCAGCCCGGTGCAGAGCAGGTCGAACCCCTGCCGCGCCACGCCCAACACCTCGTCCCGCGCACGCCCGGGAACCTCTCCCGCCATGACCATCCGCCGTAGCTCCCCCAGTGCCGCCCGGTGCACCCCGGCCACCGCGCCCGCCAGGACGGCCGCCGCCGTTGCGCCCTCCCGGTACGGCGCCCCCACCGGACGCTCCGTCAGGGCCCGCGCCAGTGCCGCCTCGACGTGCTCGCCGATCTCCCGCTCCCGGGCGCGCAGCGCCGGACTCTCCAGCACCACCTCCCAGAACGCGGCCGCACCGGACTGGAGTCCGAGCATCGGATCGTCCCGCCGCAGCGCCTCGAGCAGGTCGTCCCGGACGACGGCCACCGGACACGCGCCCGGCGCCCGGTCGCGCACCAGCGCGGCGAGCCGGCCCTCCACCTCCTCCTGCCGGTCGAAGAAGAGGTCCTCCTTGGCCGGGAAGTAGTTGAACACCGTGTTGGTGGACACCCCCGCCTGCCGCGCCACCTCCGCCACCGTCACCCGGTCGAAGCCGCGCTCCAGGAACAGCCCCAGCGCCGCGTCGGCGATGGCCGTCCGGGTCTGCCGCTTCTTGGTCTCTCGAAGGCCCATGGCCCCCATGGTAGTGTCACCACAAATTTGGTGTGACACCAAAATTCTGGAGGCCTCCATGACGACCCTGACCTTCGGCATCTACCCCGGCGGGATGCTCGGTGACGAGCGCGGCATCATCCACCCGGCCACCCCGGACTCCCCCGAGCACATCACCGCCGCCCTGGCCGAACTACAGGGCGACGCCCGCACCCTCTCCGTCCGGGCCTACCGCTCCTTCGCCGCCACCACGACCCCCGAGACGGTCCCCACCCCGGCCGACCCGCACCGCTACCTCGGCGACGGCCGCACCCTCGACCTGGTCCTCCAATTCCGCGAACCCTCCGGCGAGTTGGACGGCTGGGCGGAGTTCGTCCGCGACGCCGTCCGCACCGGCGGCCCGCACCTGGCCTCCGTCCAGATCTGCGAGGAGCCCAACCTCGACCTCCCCACCGTCGACGGCAGCCGGCCCAACGTCCTGAACGCCCTCGTCCAAGGCGTCCTCGCCGCCCGCCAGGAGGCCGACGCCCTCGACCACCCCGTCGCCGTCGGCTTCAACGCCGTCCCGACCTTCGACCCGGCCGACACCTTCTGGCCCGACCTCGGCGCCCTCGCCGACACCGAGCCGCGCTTCCGGCCGAGCCTCGACTACGTCGGCCTGGACTTCTTCCCCGACGTCTTCCGCCCGATCCCGGCCGGCCAACTCGCCGCCGCCGTGGGCGCCGTGCTCACCGGCTTCCGCCGCACCAGCCTCCCGCAGGCGGGCATCCCCGACACCGTCCCGATCCGCGTCTGCGAGAACGGCTGGCCCACCGGCCCCGGCCGCAGCGAAGCCCAGCAGGCCGCCACCCTCGAAACCGTCATCCGCACCGTCGCCGCCTCCGCCGCCACCCTCAACGTCGACGGCTACTCCCTCTTCTCCCTGCGCGACGCCGACAGCCACGCGGGCGGCCTCTTCCACCACTTCGGCCTGCTCCACGACGACTACTCCCCCAAGCCCGCCTTCGCGACCTACCGCCGCCTCATCCACGAACTCGGCACCGCGACGGCCCGTCAGCCCTCCGTCCACGGCGGCGCCCGCACGGCGTAGGCTCCCACCGTGATCCAGGACGGCGAATCGATGCAGGGCGGCCTCTCCCTCGTCCGGCGCCAGGGCGACACCGTCCGCCGCCCCTGGCGGGACTGGACCCCCGCCGTGCACGAGCTGCTCCGCCACCTGGAGAACGCCGGCTTCACCGGCGCCCCGCGCGTCCTCGGCGGCAGCGCCGACTTCGGCGAGGAGGTGCTCTCCTTCCTCCCCGGCGAGGTCGGCCTCTCCCCCTGGCCCGAGGCCCTCCGCACCGACGAGGGCATCACCGCCCTCGGCCACTGGCTCCGCGACTACCACGAGGCCGTCCGCGACTTCCGTCCCCCGCCGGACGCCGTCTGGTGCGACCCCGGCGCCCGGTGGCGCCCCGGCCTGATCATCCGTCACGGCGACCTCACCCCCTGGAACACGGTCTGGTCCGACGGCCGTCTCACCGGCGTCATCGACTGGGACCTCGCCCTCCCCGGCACACCCCTCCAGGACCTCGCCCAACTCGCCTGGTACACCGTCCCGTTGCGCACCCTCGAACGCCAACGCCGGGCCGGCTTCGGCCCCTTCGGCGCACCCCTAGCCCGCCGCCTCCACCTCCTCTGCACCGCCTACGGCGCCACCCCGGCCACCGTCCTCGACACCCTCGCCGACCTCCAGCGCGAGGAGACCACCCGCATCACCCGCCTCGGCCCCACCGGCACCGACCCCTGGGCCACCTTCCTGCACCGCGACTTCGTCCCCGACATCGAAGCCGAACGCACCTGGGCCCTGTCCCGCCGCAGCTCCCTCCTCACCCACCCCTGACCACCGGCCGGGTCCACACCACCGGCGCCTCCTGTTCAGGAACGGCAGCATGTTCAGTGCCTTCAGGGGGCGCTCCGCATCGCCGGTGCCTCTCCACCGGGCCATTCTGGGTGGCACGGCACACGCAACGGGGGAGCAGATGTTCGGACGAGTGAAGTGCCCGGTCGGGGAGACCGAACGGTCCTGGCTGGACCGGTCGTTGGCCTGGTTGGAAGCGGAGTTCGGCACGGCGCCGGCACTGCGGGCACCGGTCCTGCCGACGGCCGAGGAGTTTCCGGGGACGTTCGGCGGGACGCCGCAGGAGATCCGGGGGCTGGTGCGGCGGTTCTGCGACCGCTTCGAGGTCGATCCGGAGCGGCTGGTCGTCGAGGTGGAGGACAGCGAAGAGGCGGACGCCGAGCGCCAGTTGGCGGCGGCCATCGGGGCCACCATCGAAAGCCGCGGCGCAGCGGGACACTTCCGCCGGGACGCCACCGGCCGCCCGGTGGTGAGCATCGACCGCGCCCAGGCCCGCCGTCCGGTCTCCCTGGTGGCCACCATCGCGCACGAGCTCGGCCACGTCGCCCTGCTCGACACCGGCCGCCTGAGTTGGGACGCCCCGGACGGGGAGGAGCTCACCGACCTGCTCACGGTGTACTTCGGCTTCGGCGTCTTCAACGCCAACTCCGTCTTCACGCGCGTCACCGACGGCGACCGGGTGACCAGGAGCCGCCTCGGCTACCTCTCCCAGGAGCAGTACGGCTACGCCCTCGCCCGCTGGACCCTCCTGCGCGGCGACCCGGCCCCGGCCTGGGCCCGCCACCTCGACACCAACCCCCGCGGCTACCTCCGGCAGAGCCTCCGCCACCTGCGCGCCACGTCCTGAGAGGGCGGCCGTCCCGGCAGGGCTGGTGGTCCCGCGCCGGATCGTGCACGCCTCACGAAGCGATGGACATCACCCGCGAACGCGACGCGAGCGCGACGCCGGCTCGGCCGCGAACGGCAATCCGCTTGCCGACCCGCCGCCCGCCCGGGCAGGGTCGCAGCCGTGGGAACAGACATTCACGGCTACCTGGAGTGCCACACCTGGGGCCCGGGCCTCGCCTACGACCAGCGGGCCTGGTTCGCCGCCATCGAGCTCTCCATGCTCGGCATGACCAGGGACTACGCGGGCTTCCCCTGCCTCTTCGGCGTCCGCGACATCGACCACCACTGGCGCCCGGTCGCCGCCGGCCGCGGCCTGCCCGCCGACGCCTCGGAGACCACCCGCACCGCCCACGCCGCCTGGGGCGAAGCCGCCTTCGGCGCCACCTGGCTCACCTGGCCCGAGGTCCTCGCCATCGACTGGGACGAGCCCGCCCTCCCCCGCGCCACCCACATCACCCGCTACCGCCGCCTCCCCGACGGCACCCTCGAACGCCGCCACCGCGACGACTGGAGCCGAGGCTTCGCCCACGTCAGCGGCATCGACACCCTCACCACCGACCCGGCGCGCATCCCCGACCTCTGGCCCGAGGGCACCGAATGGGACACCGGCCGCACCCTCTTCCGCGCCGAACGCGCCCTCCGCCGCGACGCCGTCCCCACCGACGGCCCCTGGCAACCCGTCTGGTCAACCATGCGCACCCTCGCGGACGTCCACGGCGAGGACGCCGTCCGCCTGGTCGTCTGGTTCGACGAGTGACACCAACCGTGCCCGGCGGCGCGGCACACCCCTCCCGGCCGATCCAGCCGATCGCGGTCCGGCCCGGCCCGGCGCCGAGAACGGCTCGGCCTGCCCGCCCGTCGGGTGACGGAGCCCGGAGGTCCGGTCGCCAGGCCCGAGGTCCCGGCCCATCCCCGCAGGCTCAGGCCCCCTCGGGCCGGGCGGCCAGGATCCGGCCCAACAGCCGTGTGAGCACGGCCCGTTCATCGTCGTCCAGCCCGGCGAACCACTCCTGCTCCCGCCGGGTCTGCTCGCCGAAGGCCTCCTGGACCGCCGCCTCCCCCGCCTCCGTCAGCGCCACCGTGACCGCCCGCCTGTCCTCCGGCAGCGGCCGCCGCTCCACCAGCCCGTCCCGCTCCAGCGTGTTGACGGCGTTGGTCACCGCCGACCGCGACATCGCCGACAGCTCCGCCAGCCGGGCGGGCTGCGTCGGCCCGAGCAGCCACAGCTTGAACATCAGCCGGAACCCCGGCAGCGTCCACCCCCGCGGCCGGTGGATCCGGCTCTCCAGGTCGGCCACCACCAGGTACGACAGGTGCAGCAGGTGGTGCGCCAGCGCGAACGCCTCCGGATCGGCCGGCGGCGGCATCCCCGCCAACCGCTCCCGGGCGAACTCGGCGTACCTGAGGTCCGGACGATCAGTGCTCTCCACGCCCCGAGTCTCGCTCATCCCGGCTCCGGTGATCCACCGGCCCTCATGGCCTCACTCCCCGGGCCGACGGGCGGCCACGACCACACCACGTCGGCGGCGTCCCGCTCTCTGACGGTCCGTCGGTGGCGCGACGCCTCGCGCTTCGTCCCCGTACCGATCGGGCGGTAGTGGACCCAGTCGACGGGGACGATGTGCAGGGCCAGGGTCTCCCGTGCCCGCTCCCGGTCGACCACGTGCGCGAGCACCACCCCGAACCGCTCGATGCGCCACAGGCACGGCCCGGCGGCGACGGCTCCGGCCTCGACGAGCTTGCGCCCGTACCCCTCCCCGACGTCGAGCTCCAGCTCCGCGTGGAAGTCGTCGCCGCCGTAGAAGTGCACGCAGGCGCGTTGCAGACCGTGCCTCAGCTCCGCCAGCCGCAGCGCCGCCGCCCGCTCGCCGCTCCCCGCCGACGGAACCACCGCCAGGGGGAAGATCGCGTACCTCCCCCGCTCGACCACCGGGAAGCCGAGCTCCGCCCACACCGGTGTCCGGTCCGAGTACCTCCGGCCGAGGGCTCGTTCGAGCGCCCGCAGGACCGCGAGCCCGTCGGAGACCAGGCCCTCCACCTCATCAGCGCCACCATCCACGCCTGCCACCTCCGCCACCGATCATGCAGCAGCCCTCCGACAGCCGACAGGTCTTGCGCGGACGGCTCCGACAGGAGATTGTTACGGCCATAACATTCTCCGAAGGAGCGAAGCACGTGCGCATCACCATCGCCGGCGCCGGCATCGGCGGCCTCGCCACCGCCCTCAGCCTGCACGCCGCCGGCCTCACCGACCTCACCGTCCACGAGGCCGCCCCCGAGATCCGCCCGCTCGGCGTCGGCATCAACCTCCTGCCGCACGCCGTCCGCGAGTTGACCGAACTCGGCCTCGCCGACCGCCTCGCCGCGATGGCGGTCCCGACCGCCGAACTCGCCTACTTCAACCGCTTCGGGCGGCCCGTCTGGTCCGAGCCCCGCGGCCTCGCCGCCGGCTACCGCTGGCCGCAGTACTCCGTCCACCGCGGCGAGCTCCAGATGCTCCTCCTCGACGCCGTCCGGGAACGCCTCGGCGCCGACGCCGTCCGCACCGGCAGCCGCATCGCCACCCTCGAGCACGACTCCGACCTCCTCATCGGCGCCGACGGCATCCACTCCACCGTCCGGGCCGCCCTCAACCCCGGCGAGGGCGCGCCCCCGTGGAACGGCCTGGTCCTCTGGCGCGGCACCACCGTCGCCCCGCCCTTCCTGACGGGCCGTTCGATGATCATGGCGGGCGACGGCACCCAGAAGTTCGTCGCGTACCCGATCGGCGACGGCACCCGCGTCAACTGGATCGCCGAACAGCCCCTGGCCGGCGAGGCCCCCGACCGCGGCAACTGGAACCGCCCGGCAGAACCGGCCGCCGTCGCCGCCCACTTCGCCGACTGGCGCTTCGACTGGCTGGACGTCC
Organism: Kitasatospora sp. NPDC001664; assembly: GCF_053596675.1. Taxonomy (NCBI): domain Bacteria; kingdom Bacillati; phylum Actinomycetota; class Actinomycetes; order Kitasatosporales; family Streptomycetaceae; genus Kitasatospora; species Kitasatospora sp. NPDC001664. The sequence continues at coordinate 204,051 of NZ_JBSFGS010000002.1, read as the reverse complement.
CCGCCCTGATCACCGGCGCCGAGGCCGTCTACGAGTACCCCATGGTCGACCGCGAGCCGCTCGCCTCCTGGAGCGCGGACGGCGTCGTCCTGCTCGGCGACGCCGCCCACGCGATGTACCCGGTGGGCTCCAACGGCGCCTCCCAGGCCATCCTGGACGCCCGCGCCCTCGCCCACTCCCTCGCCACCACCGGCTCCACCACCGCGTACGAGGAGAACCGGCGCCCCGCCACCACCGCCCTCCAGCTCGCCAACCGGCAGCAGGGCCCCGAGGTGGTCATGCGACTCGCCCACGAACGCGCACCGCTCGGCTTCGAGGACATCGAGGCCGTCGTCCCGCTCGCCGAACGCACCGCCATCGCCGAGGCCTACAAGCGCACCGCCGGCTTCGACCCGGCCGTCCTCAACTCCCGCCCCTCCTGGACCGTCCCGCAGTAGCCCTCACCCGGAGCACCTCAGCATGAACCTCGAACCCCTCGCCGACTTCACCGTCCAGGTCGCCACCCCGCTCGACCTCGGCCCCTCCCCCCAGGGCCACCGCCGCATCGTCCCGATCACCGGCGGCCGCTTCACCGGCCCCGGCCTGCGCGGCGAGATCCTCCCCGGCGGCGCGGACTGGCAGCTCCTCCACCCGGACGGCACCATCGCCATCGACACCCGCTACACCCTGCACACCGACGACGGCGCCCACCTCCACCTCACCACCACCGGCCTGCGCACCGGCCCACCCGAGATCCTCGCCGCCCTCGCCGCCGGCCACCAAGTCCCCTCCACCGCCTACTACTTCCGCCTCTTCTGCCGCTTCGAGTCCGGCGACCCCCGCTACCAGTGGCTGACCCGCACCCTCGCCGTCGCCACCGCCGCTCGCACCCCGGAGGCCGTCCGCTACACGGCCTTCGCCCTCACCTGAGCACCCGATGCACCTGCGGCGACCAACGCACGACCACCCCGGTCGCCGCTGCCCTGTGCCTCGCCACCTGACACCGCCATCAACACCGCAGCCTCTCAGCCGGGTACGGGTACGCAGCCGTACCCGCTACAATGGCCCACAGGTACGCACCGCCGTCCCGGAGTCGATCCCGAGGAGGCCCCATGGCCGACGCCAACGTCCGCATCCCCGCCGAGGCTCGCGACCGTCTTGCCGAGGTCGCCGCCGCCGAGCACCTCTCCCTACGGGCCTACCTCGCCCGCCTGGCCGAAACCGTTCTGACCCCCGCCGAGCGCGCCGAGCGCGCCGAGCAGGCCCGGCAACAGCTCCAGGCCTGGAACGGCTACGACCCCGACACCACCGACACCGATCGCCTCGACGCCGAGCTCGACCGCCGCCTGGCGCAGGCCGAGCTCCGGTGACCGGCCTGCACGTCGTCCTCGACGACACGGCCATGGTCGCCGCCGACCGCGGAAACCTCCTCGCGTCACGCCTGATCCACCGCGCGCACACCGAGCCGGGCTGGTACCTCTACGCACCTGCCTGCGCACTGGTCGAGGCGGACCGCGAACGCCCCGGCACCGCCGCTCACCTCGCGGCCCTTCCGGCCGTCACCGTCCTCGAGCTGGACCTCCCCGCCGCCATGGCCGTCGCCACGGACACGACGTGGGCGCAGGCCCACACCCGCTACGCCGCATCCCCCACGCCGGACCGTCCCGACGGCGCGGTCGTCGCCACCGTGGACCCGTCCCGCTGGAAGGGCGAGCCCGTCCGAGTCATCGACCTGACCCCCTGAACGCAACGCCTCCTCGTGCGCGGATGGGCCGGATCAGACTTCCGAGGTCGCCCGGCAGCACCCTCAGCCGGCCCGCTCCATCTTGAGCGCGCTCGACACCGGGACGGCCTGCCAGAGCGCACGGACCTCCGGGATCGTCGCGACGAACGCCGCGATCCCGTCCAGTGCCACGGATCGCTCGGGGCCGATCGGGTCGAAGTCGAACCCCATGCTGTCGTTCCAGGCCAGGGACCCGAGACCAGCCCAGGCCGGGTCCTCGCCGTAGTACAGCGTGAGCTCCACGCCCCAGAGCTCCACCTCGCCCTCCTCCCAGACCCCCACCTGCCGGGTGAAGCCCAGCGACGGCTGCCCGTCGTCCCAACTCCACCGCCCCCACTGGACGATGAAGCCGTCGCCGTCCTCCTCCACCGGCGCGACCCCACCCAGTGGCAGCTGGACGAACTCCCGGAACGCCTCCCACGCCCGCCCCACGTCCACCACCGCGTCCGGGTCGAGCCCGTGGGTCCGGAGGATTCGGGTGAAGGCCTTGACGGCGTCGGTCCAGTGCATGTTCCCGGTCACTCCGGATCGACCCCTTCGGTGAAGTCGCCCAGGTGCAAGGGCAGTTCGGGCGGCCCCGCGCGGAGCAGCTCGGCGAGCGGCACGGCCATCCGCTCGGGGTAGACGGTCTCCTCGGTGGCCGCGAGCTCGTCGAGGGTCCACCAGTGGTGGCCGTGGGTGGCCTCCGTCGAGTCGACGCGGATCCGCCCGGCCTCGGCGGCGGTGATCCTCACCAGCCGGTACTCCTCGCGCTGGTCGTAGGCCTGCCCGTCGTAGGTGAAGAACGCCCGCCGGGTCCAGGCCACCGGGCCGAACCGCCCGGCGGGCAGCGCCAGTGTGGTCTCCTCCCGCAACTCCCGCACGGCGGCGCCGAGATGACCCTCTCCCCGGTCCACCCCGCCGCCGACGGTGAACCACCACCGGTGGCCCGCCCGGCGGGGGTCGCCCCCGCGCAGCAGCAACAGCCGCTCGGCCTCGTCGACCAGCAGCACCCTCGACGCCTCGCGCCTGCGCAGCTCCACGGCCACCGACCCTACCCCCGCACCGGCGGAGCCCAGCCCGCCTCGTGCAGCCGGGCGAAGCCCTCCAGCAGCAGGTCCAGCGCGAACTCGAACTCGAACTGGTCGTCGCACCCGCCGCCGACCACCGACGCTTCGTCATGACCGCCCCCCGCCAGCTCCGCGAGCCGGGGGAAGGCCTCGACGAACGCGGCCGGCGGCGGCCCGGAGCCGCCCGAAGCCTGGAACAGCTCCTGGCTGAAGCCCAGCAGCCGGCTCCCCATCGCGTGCATCACATGGTGCGTCAGCTGCACCGACAGCCCCCCGCCCCGGAACGCGCCCGCCATCGCGTCGAGGTACGCCAGCACGGCCGCCGTCGGCACCGGCCGGGTCTCGATCACCCGCGCCGCCCAGGGGTGCCGCAGCAGCGCCGCCCGGGCCGAGAGCACCCGCGCCCGCACCACCCCCCGCCAGGGCCCCTCCCCCACCGGGTCGATCTCGGCGAGCACCGCGTCGACCATGCCGTCCAGCAGCTGCTCCTTGTTGGCGACGTGCTTGTAGAGCGCCATCGGCACCACGCCGAGCTCCTGGGCCAGCCGCCGCATGCTCAGCGCGTCGATCCCGATCGCGTCCGCCAGCTCGACCGCCGCCGCCAGCACCCGCCCCCGGTTCAACGACTCCCGCCGCCCCGCACCGGCCACCCCGCACCACCCCTCTCATCAGCGCCGCTTGACTGAGTGTACGGCGTACGCCTACCGTGACGGGCCATCAGCAGGTGTACGCCGTACACCTCGTCGAGGGGGCCGTCATGCACCAAGACCGGAAGACCGCCGTCATCACCGGCGCACTGTTCCTGCTCACCGAAGTCGCCGCCGTCGCGGGCCTGTTGCTCTACCAACCGCTGCTGGACGGCCGGGAGGGCGCCGGACAGCGCGCGCTGTCCGGCGCCCTCGCCGAGATCGTCCTGGTCACCGCCGTGGTCGGCACCGCCACCGCGCTCCACCCGGTGCTCAGCAGGCGCAGCGCGGCGGCCGCCCACGCCTACCTCGCCGGACGGCTGCTCGAAGGCGCGGTGATCGCCGTCGGCATCCTGGCCGTGCTCACCCTGGTGACGCTCCCTCAGCAGCCCGGCCCCGCCCGCGAGCTGCTCACCGCCCTCCACGCCAGGACCTTCCTGCTCGGTCCGAACGTCGCCCTCGGCCTCAACACCACCGTGCTGGCGTACGCGCTCCACCGGGCCCGGCTGCTCCCCCGCCCGATCACCGTCCTCGGCCTGCTCGGCGGCCCGCTGATCCTCGCCTCCGCCGTCGCCGTCCTGTTCGGCGCGTACCAGCAGGTCTCGGCCGCCGGCTCGCTCGCCGCCCTCCCGGTCCTCGCCTGGGAGCTCGCCCTCGCCGTCCACCTGCTCGCCCGAGGGTTCAAGGAGCCTCAGCCGATGTCGAGCGGATCGACCCGGATCTTCACCGAGTCCGGCGGCCGCAGCGCCACCCGGGCGATCTGAGCCGCCTTCAGCGCGGCCGCCAGCGCGGCCCCCTGACCGGGCGCCACCCGCAGCAGCGCCCGCTCCAGCTCGACGCCCCGCCCGCCCGAAGCCGGTACGGGCCCCAGCACGTCCGCGCCCTCCGGCAGGCGGATCAGCCCGAGCAGGTCCTCGACCGCCTGCGCGGAGCCGGTCACCGAGGCCATCCGGGAGACGGGCGGGAAGTGCAGCTGGGCCCGTTCCGCCAGCTCCAACCCCGCGTGCCCGGCCGGGTCCCAGCGCACCAGCGCCTGCACCGGCCGGGCGGTCGGCTCGGCGACCACCACCACGGCACCGCCCTCCTCCGCCGGCCGCACCAGCCCCGCCGCCGCCATCCACAGCCGCAGCGCCTCCTCGCCCGCCCGCAGGTCGGGACGGCCGAGCAGCGCCCAGCCGTCCAGCAGCAGCGCCGCCGCGTACCCGCCCTCGGCCACCGGCTCGGCCCCCGGCGTGGAGATCACCAGCGCGGGCTCCCCCGACACCACCGACAGCACCGAATCCCGCCCGGACGTGCGCACCGGCACCCGGGGGAAGGCCTTGCCCAGCTCCTCCGCGGTCCGCCCCGCCCCGACCACCTGCGCCCGCAGCCGGAACGAGCCGCACTCCACGCAGTGCCAGTCCGGCTCCTCCCGCCCGCACCAGGCACAGCTCAGCGCCGCCCCGGCCGCGCCCGCCGCCAACGGTCCCTCACACGTCCGGCAGCGCGCGGGAGTCCGGCACCGCCCGCAGGCCAGCCTGGGCACGTAGCCGCGCCGGGGCACCTGGATCAGCACCGGCCCGTGCGCCAGCGCGTCCCGGGCCGCCTCCCAGGCCGGCCTCGGCAGCCGGGCGAACTGCGCGGCCTCGTCCCGCCCCTGGTCCTGGTCGGTCACGGTCCGCACCCGCGGAGCCGTCGCACGCACCACCGCCCGCGGCGCCGCCAGCGGCCGGGCCCACCCGGTGGAGAGCAGCTGCGCCGCCTCCACCGTCATCGACAGCCCGCCGAGCAGCACCCCGGCCTTCTCCTCCGCCGCCCGCAGCAGCGCCACCTCGCGCACGTGCGGGTGCGGGGCGCGCTGGTCGCTGTGGTTGCCGTCGCCGTCGTTCCACACCACCACCAGCCCGAGGTCACGCACCGGGGCGAACATCGCGGCCCTGGTCCCGATCACCGCTCGCACCGAGCCCCGGCTGACGGACAGCCAGCGCCGGTACCGCTCGCGCGGCCCGAGGTCGGCGGCCAGCGCGACGTGCCGGCCATCGCCGAGCAGCGCCGTGAGCGCCTCGTCCACCCGGGCCACCGAGCGGCCCTCGGGCAGCACCACCAGCGCACCGCGGCCCCCGGCCAGGGTGGCGGCCACCGCGCGGGCGATCTCCCCCGGCCAGTCGGGCCCGGGCAGCGCCGTCCAGACCGCGCGCGGGGCCACCCCGTCCCGAAGGGCCGTCAGGTACTCCGGGCCCTCCTCGTACCGGGCCCAGCTCTCCGCCGAGGGGAACGGCGGTGCGGGCAGCGGCTCCGGCGAGGCCTCCGCCTCGGCCTGGGCGTGCCGCGGCGGCACCGCCAGCTGGAGCACGTCGGCCAGCGAGCCCGCGTAGCGGTCGGCGACGGTGCGGCACAGCCGTAGCAGAGCGGGCGTCAGCACCCGCTCCGGGGACAGCACCTGGGCCAGCGGGGCCAGCACGCCGGGGAAGTCGGAGTGCTCCAGCCGGGCCACCACGAAGCCGTCGTGGAGCTCACCGCCCTCGCGCCGCCCGTTGGTCCCGACCCGGGCGCCGAAGCGGACCCGGACCCGGACGCCGGGCTGGGCCTCGTCCGCCAGGTTGGCGGGCACCGCGTAGTCGAAGAACTTGTCCAGGCTGAGCAGCCCCTTGTCCACCACCACCCGGGCCACCGGCAGCTGCTCGGCCAGCTGCGCGCCGCGCCACGTCCGGGGCTTGGCCCTGCGGACCGTGTCCCGGATGAAGGCCAGCTGCTCCCCGGTGCCGGCCACAGCGCCGTTGTCTGTGCTGCCGTCGTCTGTGCTGCTCATCGTTCCCCACATCTACCAGACCGCACCGACGACACGACGAAGCGGCGGCCACCCCGCGAGGGGTGACCGCCGCTCCGAGGAGAAGCGTCAGGCGCTGACGGCCTTCTTCAGCTGCTCGACCCGGTCGGTCCGCTCCCAGGTGAAGTCAGCGTCGTCGCGGCCGAAGTGGCCGTACGCGGCGGTCTTCGCGTAGATCGGGCGCAGCAGGTCGAGGTCGCGGATGATCGCGGCCGGGCGGAGGTCGAAGACCTCGGAGACCGCGGCCTGGATCTTCAGCACCGGGACAGTCTCGGTGCCGAAGGTCTCCACGAACAGGCCGACCGGCTCGGCCTTGCCGATCGCGTACGCGACCTGGACCTCGGCGCGCGAGGCCAGGCCCGCGGCGACGATGTTCTTGGCGACCCAGCGCATCGCGTAGGCGGCCGAGCGGTCCACCTTGGACGGGTCCTTGCCGGAGAAGGCGCCGCCACCGTGACGGGCCATGCCGCCGTAGGTGTCGATGATGATCTTGCGGCCGGTGAGGCCGGCGTCGCCCATCGGGCCGCCGATCTCGAAGCGCCCGGTCGGGTTCACCAGCAGGCGGTAGCCCTCGGTCACCAGCTTGATGCCGTCCTCGGCCAGCCGCTTGAGCTCCGGCTCCACGACGAACTCGCGGATGTCCGGGGTCAGCAGCGAGTCCAGGTCGATGTCGCTGGCGTGCTGCGAGGAGACCACCACGGTGTCGAGGCGGACGGCCTTGTCACCGTCGTACTCGATGGTGACCTGGGTCTTGCCGTCGGGACGCAGGTACGGGATCTGGCCGTTCTTGCGCACCTCGGAGAGCCGCTTGGAGAGCCGGTGCGCCAGGGTGATCGGCAGCGGCATCAGCTCGGGGGTCTCGTCGCTCGCGTAGCCGAACATCAGACCCTGGTCGCCGGCGCCCTGCTTGTCGAGGTCGTCCTCGTCACCCTCGACCCGGGCCTCGTACGCGGTGTCGACGCCCTGCGCGATGTCGGGCGACTGCGCGCCGATCGAGACCGAGACGCCGCAGGAAGCGCCGTCGAAGCCCTTCTTCGAGGAGTCGTAGCCGATCTCCAGGATCTTCTCCCGGACGAGCTGCGCGATCGGCGCGTACGCCTTGGTGGTGACCTCACCGGCGATGTGCACGAGGCCGGTGGTGATCAGCGTCTCGACGGCGACCCGCGAGGTGGGGTCGGCCGCGAGGAGCGCGTCCAGGATGGTGTCGCTGATCTGGTCAGCGATCTTGTCGGGGTGCCCCTCGGTGACGGACTCCGAGGTGAACAGGCGGCGAGACACAGCGCTCCCTGGGGTTGCAGCGGCTGCTGACTGAATGCCCGGGTGTCCGGACATCCGGAAAGACTTTGATTCCGCGAGTGTAACGGTCCGCTACCAGGTGGCGGCACTCCCCCCTCAAAGATTGAGACGTATTCGACCACGCCTCCAGCTCAGCCCAAGCGGGCCCCGACCGCGTCCCAGACCGCGTCGGCCAGCGATTCCTTGGGCCCGTCGGCGATCTCGGTCTCGGTTCCGTCCGCGCTCAGCAGAACCGCCGCATTGGTGTCCTGACCGAAAGCCTTACCGCCGCCCACTTCGTTGACGACCAGGAGGTCGCAGCCCTTGCGCGCCAGCTTGGCCCGCCCGTTGGCGAGCACGTCGTCGGTCTCGGCGGCGAAGCCGACCACCACCTGGCCCGGGCGGGCCCGGTGGGCGGAGAGCTCGGCCAGGATGTCGGGGTTGCGCACCAGGGCGACCGGCGCGGGATCCTGCCCGTCCACCTTCTTGATCTTCCCGGTGGCGTACTCGGCCGGGCGGAAGTCGGCCACCGCGGCCGCCATCACCACGGCGTCGGCGTCGGCCACCGCCTTCAGCGCGGCGTCCCGCAGCTCCAGCGCGGTGGAGACGTGCACCACGTCCACCCCCGCCGGGTCCGGCAGGGTGGCGTTGGCGGAGAGCAGGGTGACCCGGGCGCCGCGGGCGGCGGCGGTGGTGGCCAGCGCGTAGCCCTGCTTGCCGGAGGAGAGGTTGCCCAGGTAGCGCACCGGGTCCAGCGGCTCGCGGGTGCCGCCGGCCGAGACCACCACGTGACGGCCGGTCAGGTCGGCCTCCAGGCCGCCGCGCTCCAGCACCCGGCGACAGGCCTCGAAGATCGCGGCCGGCTCGGGCAGCCGGCCCTTGCCGGTGTCCTTGCCGGTGAGCCGGCCGACGGCGGGCTCCAGCACGATGACGCCGCGGCGGCGCAGGGTGGCCACGTTCTCCTGGGTGGCCGGGTGCTCCCACATCTCGGTGTGCATGGCGGGGGCCAGCACCACCGGGCAGCGGGCGGTGAGCAGGGTGTTGGTGAGCAGGTCATCGGCCAGGCCATGGGCGGCCTTGGCCATCAGGTCGGCGGTGGCCGGGGCCACCACCACCAGGTCGGCCTGCTGGCCGATCCGCACGTGCGGGACCTCGTGCACCCGCTCCCAGGTCTCGGTGGCGGCCGGCCGGCCGGAGAGGGCGGCCCAGGTGGCCTCGCCGACGAAGTGCAGCGCGGCGGCGGTCGGCACCACGGTCACGGCGTGGCCGGACTCGGTGAACCGGCGCAGCAGCTCGCACGCCTTGTACGCGGCGATGCCGCCGCTCACGCCGAGGACGACACTGGGCGGGCTGGCGTTCATCGCGGTGGCTCTCTCTGCCGGTCGGGCGGGGACGAGCCCCACCCTACGACCCATCAGAAGCCCGTCGCACCATGGCCCGCGACACACCGCGCGAGCCCCCGGGAACGCCGCAGGGCCCGTCGGAGCATCAGCTCCGACGGGCCCTGCGGTGACGTACCGGGAGACTCAGGCGGCCTCGACGGCCTCGGCCGTCAGCATGCCCGCGTTGATCTCGCGCAGCGCGATCGACAGCGGCTTCTCGTGCACGTGGGTGTCGACGAGCGGGCCGACGTACTCGAGCAGGCCCTCACCGAGCTGCGAGTAGTACGCGTTGATCTGACGCGCGCGCTTGGCGGCGTAGATGACCAGGCTGTACTTCGAGTCGGTCGCCTCGAGCAGCTCGTCGATCGGCGGGTTGATGATGCCCTCGGGCGCGGTCATGGAAGAGGACACGCGAAAACCTTCCGAAAGAAGAAACAAATCCTGAGCAGAACTGTCTGCTCAGGCTACACCGAGCAACCGTAGCAGTTCGGCCGAGACCTGCTCGACGGAGTGGTTGACCAGCGTGGTGTCGAACTCCGGCTCGGCCGCGAGCTCGACCTTGGCGGCCTCCAGCCGGCGGTCGATCACGTCCTGCGGCTCGGTGCCGCGGCCGGTGAGCCGGCGGACCAGCTCCTCCCAGCTCGGCGGGCCGAGGAAGACCAGCTGGGCCTCGGGCATCGACTCCCGGACCTGCCGGGCGCCCTGGAGGTCGATCTCCAGCAGGACCGGCTTCCCGCTCGCCAGCTTCTCCAGCACGGCCGCGCGCGGGGTGCCGTAGCGGTTCCCGGCGAACACGGCCCACTCCAGCAGTTCGCCGTTGGCGACCAGCTTCTCGAACTCGTCGTTGTCGACGAAGTAGTAGTGGACCCCGTTCTTCTCGCCGGGCCGCGGGTGCCGGGTGGTGACCGACACCGAGAGCCAGAGCTCGGGGTGCTGCTTCCTCAGATGAGCGACGACCGTGCTCTTGCCGACCCCCGAAGGGCCGGAGAGCACGGTCAGCCGCGGACGTTCACTCATGCACCGATTATCCCGGATCGCGGACGATCCGGGGACCACCGGGTCGGCTTTCGGCCGAGGTCAGGAGGCGGTGGAGCCGAACTCCCGCTCCAGCGAAGCGATCTGGTTCGTTCCGAGCCCGCGGACGCGGCGGCTCTCGGAGATCCCCAGGCGCTCCATGATCTGCTTGGCGCGGACCTTGCCGACGCCGGGCATGGACTCCAGCAGTGCGGAGACCTTCATCTTGCCGATGACCTCGTCGTCGGCCTTGCCCGCCTTGATCACGTCGTGCAGCGAGGCACCGGAGTGCTTCAGCTTGTTCTTCACATCGGCGCGCTTCCGACGGGCTTCGGCAGCCTTCGCGAGCGCGGCGGTGCGCTGTTCAGGGGTAAGGGGCGGAAGAGCCACGCCGTTCACCTCAGGTGTAGATGGAAGGAAATGAGCTATGACTGGGTGGTGCCTTCGAAGCGCACCGAGCGCAGAACCTCACGGCTCTGACCTGCGAGAGCAACGGTTCCGCCGCCCCTCGGTGACCTCTCGCCGGACACTACCCAACTTGAGGCCGCACGTCAGGAAAAGAACACGAAAAGTCCTGGTCAGCCAAGGTCGACCAGGACTTTTCCGGGCAAATCAGCCGCCCTGACGACCCATCCGCCGGGCCGCTGTGACGCGCCTCACAGGGCGCCCGTCATGAACTGCGTCACTTCACCACGGCGGCGATCTCCTCGACGAAGCGCTCCGAGGCCGCCCGCAGGGCCGCCACCGAGGGCCCGTGCTTGAGCACGTCCCGGCTCACGCTGGGCAGGACGTTCCCGACCGAGTCGCCGAACACCCGCGGCAGGTCGGCCGCCGTCGCCCCCTGGGCGCCGACCCCGGGGGCCAGCAGCGCGCCGTTGATCGCCAGGTCCGCCCCGGCCTCGGCCAGGGTGGCGCCGACCACCGCGCCGAAGGAGCCGAGCGGCTCGGCGCCCGCGTTCTCCGCCTTCAGCCGGTTCAGCACGCCCTGGGCCACCGTCAGCCCGTCGGCGCCGACGGCCCGCTGGACCTCGTGGCCCTCGGGGTTGGAGGTGAGCGCCAGCGCGAACAGGCCGCAGCCGTTCGCCTTCGCCAGGTCCACGGCCGGCTGCAGCGAGCCGAAGCCCAGGTACGGCGAGACGGTCAGCGCGTCCGAGAACAGCGCCCGGTCCGGCGACAGGAAGGTCTCCGCGTAGGCGGCCATGGTGGAGCCGATGTCGCCGCGCTTGGCGTCCATCAGCACCAGCGCGCCGGCCTCGCGGGCCTCGGTGACGGTCCGCTCCAGCACCGCGATGCCCCGGGAGCCGAACCGCTCGAAGAACGCGGCCTGCGGCTTGAGCACCGCCACCTCACCGGCCAGCGCCTCGACCACCGTGCGGCTGAAGGTCTCCAGACCGGCGATGTCGTCGTTCAGGCCCCAGGCGGTGAGCAGCGAGGCGTGCGGGTCGATGCCCACGCAGAGCCGGCCCCGGGCCTCCAGGGAGGCGGCGAGGCGGGTACCGAAGGGAGCGAGCGTCATGACGGCCTTTCAGGTGGATTCCGCGCGGTGGGCGTACCCCACCGCGTCCGTGTACGAGGCGAAGCCCCTCGCCGCCAGCTCGGTGCGCAGCTCGTCGAGGATGCGCAGCGGGGCGGTGGGGTCGTGGAACAGCGCGGTGCCGACGGCGACGCCGGCGGCACCGGCCAGGGTGAACTCCAGGGCGTCCAGCCCGGTCCGGAGCCCGCCCATGGCGAGGATCGGCACCCTCGGGATCCGTCCGGCCAGCATCTCCGCGTGCACCTGGTGCACGCAGCGCACGGCCAGCGGCCGGATCGCCGGGCCGGACAGCCCGCCGGCCGCGCCGCCCGGCACCGGGCGCAGGGTGACGGGGTCGATGGCCATCCCGAGGGGGGTGTTGATCAGGGACAGTCCGTCGGCGCCGGCCTGCACGCAGGCGGCGGCGATCTCGGTGACCGAGGTGACGTCCGGGGAGAGCTTGGCGTAGACCGGCAGCTGGGCATCGGCCGCGCGGCGCACCGCCCGGACCACGTCGTAGGAGGTGGCGGGGTTGCAGGCGAAGACCTGGCCGCGGTCGGCGGCGTTCGGGCAGGACAGGTTGACCTCGACGCCGACCACCCCGGGCTGCCCGTCCAGCGCGGCGGTGACCTCGGCGAACTCCTCCAACCGCTCCCCCGCGACCGAGACCACCACCCGGGCGCCGCGCTCGGCCAGCCAGGGCAGCTCGTTCCGGACCAGGTGCGCGACGCCGACGCCCTGCAGGCCGACGCCGTTGAGCATCCCCGAGGGCGTCCGGGCCGTCGGCGGCGCGGGCCCGCCGGTGCGCGGCTCCCGCATGACCGTCTTGGTGGTGACCGAGCCCAGCGCGTCCAACGGCACGAACTTGGCCAGCTCCCGGCCGTACCCGGCGCAGCCCGAGGCGGTGGTCAGCGGGTTCGGCAGCGTACGGTGCCCCAGCGGGGCGGTCAGGTCGATCTCCCGAGGGTCCATCAGGCCGCCTTCCCCGTCTCCGCCCAGCGCACCCGCGCCCCGTCGAACACCGGCCCGTCCGTACAGGAACGCACCGACCGGCTCACCCCGTCGGCCCCGATCACCGGCATCAGGCAGGCCGCGCAGAGCCCCGTCCCGCACGCCATCGCCTCCTCCACCGCCGCCCAGCACCGTGCGCCCAACTCACCTGCGACAGCCGCGACTTCGGCCAGCATCGGGGTCGGCCCGCAGGCGTACACCACGGTGGCGTCGATCGCCTTCACCGCCTGCGCGACGACCTCGGTCACCACCCCGGCCAGCCCCGCCGAACCGTCCTCCGTCACCACCAGCACGTCCTGCGTCAGCTCCCGGGCCGCCTCCGTCCCGAACAGCCGCTCCTCGCTCGCCGCCCCCAGGATGAACCCGACCTGCCCGCCCCGCCGCCGGATCCCCTCCGCCAGCCCGAACAGCGCCGCGCTCCCGTACCCGTCGGCCACCAGCAACGCACTCACCGGCCCCTCCGGCACCGGGAACGGCGTCCCCAGCGGAGCGATCAGGCTCAACCGGTCCCCCACCCGACTGCGCACCAACTCCCGTGTCCCCGGCCCGCGTTCGGCCACCACCAGCTCGACCGTCCCGCCCCCGACATCCGCCCGGTGGATCCAGAACGCCCGCCCCCGCAGCATCACGAAGTGCCCCGGCCCGACCCGCCGCGCCACCTCCGGAGCCCGCAGCACCAACCGCCGGTACGCCCCGGCCGGCGCCGACTCCACCAACTCCGCCTCGGTCACCACTGGATGAGCCATCAGCCCTCACTCCCTCGGAATCGCCCCGGACCAAGAACGAGCAACCGGCGGCCCAGGACGCGCCCCGTCAGGGGCGCGAGGCCGTGACACCTGCGGCTCCGCCGCGCGGGCGCGCAGGGGAACGGCACTTGCCGCACTCCGCGACGCGCGGCCACCCCCGCGCCCCGTCCGGTCAGGCCTTCGCCGTCCCCACCGCGTCAGCGATCGTCGCGTACCCGCTCGCCTTCAGACGGGCCGCCAGCCCCCGGTGCACCTTCCGCATCCAGAACGGCCCCTCGTAGATGAACGCGCTGTACCCCTGCACCAGATCGGCCCCGTGCGTGATCCGCTCCCACGCGTCGTCCGCCGTCTCGATGCCGCCCACGGCGACCAGCACCAGCCGACCCTCCGTCCGCGCCCGGAGCCGCTGCAGCACCTCCAGCGACCGCGCCTTCAGCGGAGCCCCGGACAGCCCGCCCATCCCGATCTCCTCCACCCGGGCTGCGGACTCCTTGAGCCCCTCCCGCCCGATGGTGGTGTTGGTCGCGATGATCCCGTCCAGCCCGATCTCCATCGCCATGTCGGCGATCGCGTCGATGTCCTCGTCCGCCAGGTCGGGCGCGATCTTCACCAGCAGCGGCACGTGGTGCGGCACCGACCGGTCCGCCGCCCGTCGCACGTCGACCAGCAGCGGTGCCAGCGTCGACACCGTCTGCAGGTTGCGCAGCCCCGGCGTGTTCGGCGAACTCACGTTCACCACCAGGTAGTCCGCGTGCTCGGCCAGGCGCTCCGTGCTCTTCACGTAGTCGGCGGTGGCGTCGACCTCCTCCACCACCTTGGTCTTGCCGATGTTCACGCCCACCACCGGCGTGAGCCCGGTCCGGGCCCGTCCGGCCAGCCGCGCCGCGACCCGCGCCGAGCCCTGGTTGTTGAAGCCCATCCGGTTGATCAGCGCCCGGTCCTCGACCAGCCGGAACAGCCGCGGCGCCGGGTTCCCCGGCTGCGGCTCACCGGTCACGGTGCCGATCTCGACGTAGTCGAAGCCCAGCATCGACAGCCCGTCGATCCCGATCCCGTTCTTGTCGAAGCCGGCCCCCAGCCCGAACGGCCCGGGCAGGTCCAGCCCCAAGGCGGTGGTGCGCAGCGAGGCGTGACGCGGCGCCAGCACCAGCTTCACCAGCTGCCGCAGCCCGGGCACCGAAGCGGCCAGCCGGATCCAGAAGAACGCCAGGTGGTGCGCCTTCTCCGGGTCCATCTTCTTGAAGACCAGATCGAACAGCAGCTTGTACACGACGGGGTCGCACCCTTCCTCGGAACAGAAAGCGGACATGGGTGTGGGGGGCACCCCAACCTGCGGTGTGCCCCCCACGGGGATGAGCTACTTGCGCCCGGCGTTGATCAGGGCCGCGTGCTCCTGGAGCGACATCACGCCGACCTCGCCGCGCAGCAGCGCGTCGGAGCCCTGCACCGCCGCGCCCATCGCCTGAACGGTCGTCAGGCACGGGACGCCGCGCGACACCGCCGCGGTGCGGATCTCGTAGCCGTCCAGACGGCCGCCGGTGCCGTACGGGGTGTTGATGATGAGGTCGACCTCACCCTCGTGGATCAGCTGGACGATGGTCTTCTCGCCGTTCGGGCCCTCGCCCTCGCTGTGCTTGCGCACCACGGTGGACGGGATGCCGCCGCGCTGCAGCACCTCGGCGGTGCCGGAGGTGGCGAGCACCTCGAAGCCCATCTCGACCAGTGCGCGGGCCGGGAAGACCAGGTTGCGCTTGTCGCGGTTGGCGACCGAGACGAAGACCTTGCCCTTGGTGGGCAGGGCGCCGTAGGCGCCGGCCTGGGCCTTGGCGTAGGCGGTGCCGAACACCTTGTCGATGCCCATGACCTCACCGGTCGAGCGCATCTCCGGGCCGAGCACGGTGTCCACGCCGCGGCCGTGGATGTCGCGGAAGCGGCTCCACGGCATCACGGCCTCCTTGACCGAGATCGGGCAGTCGGCCGGCAGCGTGCCGCCGTCGCCCTCGCTCGGCAGCAGGCCCTCGGCGCGCAGCTCGGCGATGGTGGCGCCGAGCGAGACCCGGGCCGCCGCCTTGGCCAGCGGCACCGCGGTGGCCTTCGAGGTGAAGGGCACGGTGCGCGAGGCGCGCGGGTTGGCCTCCAGGACGTACAGGATGTCCCCGGCCAGCGCGAACTGGATGTTGATCAGGCCGCGGACGCCGACGCCCTTGGCGATGGCCTCGGTGGAGACCCGCAGGCGCTTGATGTCGTAGCCGCCCAGGGTGATCGGGGGCAGGGCGCAGGCCGAGTCGCCGGAGTGGATGCCGGCCTCCTCGATGTGCTCCATCACGCCGCCGAGGTAGAGCTCGTGGCCGTCGTAGAGGGCGTCCACGTCGATCTCGACCGCGTCGTCCAGGAAGCGGTCGATCAGCACCGGGTGCTCGGAGATCAGACCGGCGTGCCGCTCCAGGTAGGAGGCCAGCGAGGCCTCGTCGTAGACGATCTCCATGCCGCGGCCGCCGAGCACGTACGAGGGGCGCGCCAGCACGGGGTAGCCGATCTCGTCGGCGATCGCCTTGGCCTCCTCGAAGGAGAAGGCGGTGCCGTGCTTGGGGGCCGGCAGGCCGGCGTCGCGCAGCACGCGGCCGAAGGCGCCGCGCTCCTCGGCCAGGTCGATGGCCTCGGGCTGGGTGCCGACGATCGGCACGCCGTTGTCCTTGAGCGCCTGGGCCAGGCCGAGCGGGGTCTGCCCGCCGAGCTGGACCAGCACGCCGGCCACCGGGCCGGCCTGCTGCTCGGCGTGGACGATCTCCAGCACGTCCTCCAGGGTGAGCGGCTCGAAGTAGAGCCGGTCGGAGGTGTCGTAGTCGGTGGAGACGGTCTCCGGGTTGCAGTTGACCATGACGGTCTCGTACCCGGCCTCGGCGAGCGCGAAGGAGGCGTGCACGCAGGAGTAGTCGAACTCGATGCCCTGGCCGATGCGGTTCGGGCCGGAGCCCAGGATGATCACGGCGGGCTTGGAGCGCGGGGCGACCTCGGTCTCCTCGTCGTAGGACGAGTAGAAGTACGGGGTCTTGGCGGCGAACTCGGCGGCGCAGGTGTCCACGGTCTTGAAGACCGGGCGGATGCCCAGCGCGTGCCGGACCTCGCGGACCACGTCGGAGCGCAGGCCGCGGATCTCGCCGATCTGCTGGTCGGAGAAGCCGTGCCGCTTGGCGTGGCGGAGCAGCTCGGGGTCGAGCTTCTCGGCCTCGGCGAGCTCCTCGGCGATCTCGTTGATCAGGAAGAGCTGGTCGACGAACCACGGGTCGATCTTCGTGTTGTCGAAGACCTCCTCCGGGGTGGCGCCGGCCCGGATCGCGTCCATGACGGTGTTGATCCGGCCGTCGGTCGGGACCTGGCTCTTCGTCAGCAGCTCGGCCTTGTCGCCGAGCTCGCCGGTCCAGTTGAACTGCGAGCCCTTCTTCTCCAGCGAGCGCAGCGCCTTGTTCAGCGCCTCGGGGAAGTTGCGGCCCATGGCCATCGCCTCGCCGACCGACTTCATGGTCGTGGTCAGCGTGGCGTCGGCGCTCGGGAACTTCTCGAACGCGAAGCGGGGCACCTTGACCACGACGTAGTCGAGCGAGGGCTCGAAGGAGGCCGGGGTCTTCTCGGTGATGTCGTTGGGGATCTCGTCCAGGGTGTAGCCGACCGCCAGCTTGGCCGCGATCTTGGCGATCGGGAAGCCGGTGGCCTTGGAGGCCAGCGCCGAGGAGCGGGAGACGCGCGGGTTCATCTCGATCACGATGATCCGGCCGTCGACCGGGTTGATCGCGAACTGGATGTTGCAGCCGCCGGTGTCGACGCCGACCTCGCGGATGATCGCGATGCCGATGTCACGGAGCGTCTGGTACTCACGGTCCGTCAGGGTCATCGCCGGGGCGACGGTGATCGAGTCACCGGTGTGCACGCCCATCGGGTCGAAGTTCTCGATCGAGCAGACGACCACGACGTTGTCGTTCTTGTCGCGCATCAGCTCGAGCTCGTACTCCTTCCAGCCGAGGATGGACTCCTCCAGGAGCACCTCGGTGGTCGGCGAGAGGGTCAGGCCCTGGCCGGCGATGCGGCGCAGGTCCTCCTCGTCGTGGGCGAAGCCGGAGCCGGCGCCGCCCATGGTGAAGGAGGGACGCACGACGACGGGGTAACCGCCCAGCGTCTCCACGCCCTTGAGCACGTCGTCCATCGAGTGGCAGATCACCGAGCGGGCCGACTCGCCGTGGCCGATCTTGGCGTTGACGGCCTCGACCACGCCCTTGAACAGCTGGCGGTCCTCGCCCTTGTGGATCGCCTCGACGTTGGCGCCGATCAGCTCGACGCCGTACTTGGCGAGGGTGCCGTTCTCGTGCAGCGAGATCGCGGTGTTGAGCGCGGTCTGGCCGCCGAGGGTCGGCAGGAGCACGTCGGGGCGCTCCTTGGCGATGATCTTCTCGACGAACTCCGGGGTGATCGGCTCGACGTAGGTGGCGTCGGCGATCTCCGGGTCGGTCATGATCGTGGCCGGGTTGGAGTTCACCAGGACGACCCGCAGGCCCTCCGAGCGGAGCACCCGGCAGGCCTGGGTGCCGGAGTAGTCGAACTCGGCGGCCTGGCCGATGACGATCGGGCCGGAGCCGATCACCAGGACGGACTTGATGTCAGTGCGCTTCGGCACGGGTCAGCTCCCTGCGGTGGTGCGGGCCGGGGCACCGGCCATCAGGTCGACAAAGCGATCGAAGAGGTAGGCCGCGTCGTGCGGGCCCGCTGCCGCTTCGGGGTGGTACTGGACCGAGAAGGCCGGGGTGTCCAGGCACTGGAGGCCCTCGACCACGTCGTCGTTCAGGCAGACGTGGGAGACCTCGGCGCGGCCGAACGGGGTGTCGCTCACCTTGTCCAGCGGGGCCTGCACGGCGAAGCCGTGGTTGTGCGCGGTGACCTCGACCTTGCCGGTGGTGCGGTCCTGCACCGGCTGGTTGATGCCGCGGTGGCCGTACTTCAGCTTGTAGGTGCCGAAGCCGAGCGCCCGGCCGAGGATCTGGTTGCCGAAGCAGATGCCGAAGAACGGGGTCTTCTTGGCCAGCACCTCGCGGGCGACCGCGACCTGGTGGTCGGCGGTGGCCGGGTCGCCGGGGCCGTTGGAGAAGAACACGCCGTCCGGGTTCACCGCGTACAGCTCCTCGGCGGTGGAGTTCGCCGGGAAGACGTGCACCTCGATGCCGCGCTCGGCCATCCGGTGCGGGGTCATGCCCTTGATGCCGAGGTCCAGCGCGGCGACGGTGTACTTCTTCTCACCGATCGCCGGGACGACGTAGGTCTCCTTGGTGGCGACCTCGGCGCACAGGTCGGCGCCCTTCATCTCGGGCGCGCGGCCGACCCGGGCCAGCAGCTCGGCCTCGTCGGCCAGCGCCTCGCCGGAGAAGATGCCGACCCGCATCGCCCCGCGCTCGCGCAGGTGCCGGGTCAGGGCGCGGGTGTCCACGCCGCTGATGCCGACGACGCCCTGGCGGACCAGCTCCTCGTCCAGCGAGCGCTCGGAGCGCCAGTTGGAGGTGACCCGGGAGGGGTCGCGGACCACGTAGCCGGCCACCCAGATCTGCGAGGACTCGTCGTCCTCGTCGTTCCAGCCGGTGTTGCCGATCTGAGGGGCCGTCATGACGACCACCTGGCGGTGGTAGGACGGGTCGGTCAGGGTCTCCTGGTAGCCGGACATGCCGGTGTTGAAGACGGCCTCGCCGAAGGTCTCGCCGACCGCGCCGTAGGCCTGGCCGCGGAACACCCGGCCGTCCTCCAGGACGAGCACGGCGGGGATGCGCTCCCGCCTGTGGCGCGTGGTGGTGGGGGCAGGTGCGGTCATTTGGCGGCCTCTTCTTCCGTCTTCTTCGTCGTACGTCGTGTCACGAGAGCCTCGACCGCCTCGACCCAGGCGGTGTGCTCCTCAGGGTGGTCGGCCCGGAAGCCGGAATCCAGCGCGACACCCTGGTTGTCCCAGGTGATGACGAGGAGTCCGGCGGGCACGACCTTGCCCGCGATCCCGGAGTCCGTCCGGGCGGCCGTCAGGCTGCCCGCAGGGATCCAGAGGTCCACGTCACCGGGCCGGCGGACCAGCAGGCCCCGCTCGGTGAGCGTGAGTTCGGCCAGGCTGCGGGTGCCGAGGCCGTGCGCGACGACCCGGTCCAGCCAGTTCCCGGCGGTGGTCGAGCCGTGGTAGCGGCCCTTCGCCTCCAGCAGCGGCGCGCCCGGGTCGGTGGGCACCTCCGGCAGCGGGGGCAGGTCGGACTGGAGCGTGCGGCGCCAGTTCCAGCCCTGGCGCATCAGCCAGTAGACGAGCCCGACCAGGATCGCCAGGCCGGCCATCCACCCCAGGTACGGGGTCCAGTCGGTGATCTTCGCCTTCTCCTGGGCCAGCTGAAGGAGCATCACGCGTCCTCACCCAGCTCGGTCAGGGCCCCGGCGAGCACCGTGGCGGTGCCGCGCAGGAAGGTGGCGTGCACCTTCCCGGGCAGGTCGAGGCCCTTGAAGGGGGTGTTCCGGCTGCGGGTGGCGAAGGCGGCGGGGGTCACGGTCCCACGGTACGCGGGATCGAACAGCACCAGGTTGGCGGGCTCACCGACCGAGATCGGGCGGCCCTGCCCGGTGAGACGGCCGATCCGGGCCGGGCGGTGCGACATCCGGTCCGCCACGCCCTGCCAGTTCATCAGACCGGTGTCCACCATGGTCTGCTGGACCACCGAGAGCGCGGTCTCCAGACCGACCATGCCCATCGCGGCCACCGCCCAGGCGCAGGTCTTGTCCGCCTCGGGGTGCGGCGCGTGGTCGGTGCCGACCGCGTCGATGGTGCCGTCGGCCAGCGCGGCGCGCAGCGCGAGCACGTCCTCCTCGGTGCGCAGCGGCGGGTTGACCTTGTAGACCGCGTCGCCCGTGCGGACCAGCTCGTCGGTGAGCAGCAGGTGGTGCGGCGTCACCTCGGCGGTCACGTCCAGGCCGCGGGACTTGGCCCAGCGGACGATCTCCACCGAACCCTTGGTCGAGAGGTGGCAGACGTGCAGCCGGCCGCCGGTGGCCGCGGCCAGCGCGACGTCGCGGGCGATGACCGCCTCCTCGGCGACGGCGGGCCAGCCGGGCATGCCGAGCTCGGCCGAGACGGTGCCCTCGTTCATCTGGGCGCCCTCGGTCAGGCGGGGCTCCTGGGCGTGCTGGGCGACCACGCCGTCGATGCTCTTGGCGTACTCCAGCGCGGCGCGCATCATCACGGCGTCGTCCACGCACTTGCCGTCGTCGGAGAAGACCCGGACGGCGGCGGCGGAGCGGTGCATGCCGTCCCAGTCGGCCGCCTCCTTGCCCTCCAGGCCGACGGTGACGGCGCCGACGGGGTGCACGTCGCAGTAGCCGGCCTCCAGGGCCAGGCGGTGGACCTGCTCGACCACCTCGTCGGTGTCGGCGGTCGGGGTGGTGTTGGCCATCGCGTGCACGGCGGTGAAGCCGCCCATGGCGGCGGCCTGAGTGCCCGTCAGGACGGTCTCGGCCTCCTCCTTGCCGGGCTGGCGCAGGTGGGTGTGCAGGTCCACCAGGCCGGGCAGCACCAGCAGGCCGCGGGCGTCGATCTCGACGTCGGCGGAGGCGTCCAGGTCGGTGCCGATCTGCTGGATGACGCCCTCGGCGAGGAGGAGGTCCTGCGGGGCGCCGCCCAGGATCTGGGCGTTGCGGATCAGGTACGTGGTCATGACTGTGCTCCGGGGGTCTTCGGTACGGGGGTACGAGGCAGCACGGCGGGGCGGGCACGGAGCACCGCCCGGCCGCTACTCCCCGGAGGGCTCGGAGGCGAAGGCCTGCGAGGAACGGGCCGCGTAGTCGCGGTCCCCGACCAGCACGGCGTCCCGGCCGTCCACGTCGGCGAGCCGGACCTGGACCGCCTCGCGCAGCGAGGTCGGCAGGTTCTTGCCCACGTAGTCGGCACGGATCGGCAGTTCGCGGTGGCCCCGGTCGACCAGCACCGCGAGCTGGACGGCGCGCGGGCGGCCGATGTCGCTCAGCGCGTCGAGCGCGGCGCGGATGGTGCGGCCTGAGAAGAGGACGTCGTCGACCAGGATGACCAGCTTGCCCTCGATCCCGTCGGCCGGGATCTCGGTGTGCTCGGCGGCCCGGGCGGGCTTCAGCCGCAGGTCGTCCCGGTACATCGTGATGTCCAGGGTGCCCATGGGTATCTCGCGGCCGGTGATCTGGGCCAGCTTGGCCTGCAGGCGGCGGGCGAGGTGCACCCCGCGGGTGTGGATGCCGAGCAGCACGACGTCCTCCGCGCCCTTGGCGCGCTCGACGATCTCGTGCGCGATCCGGGTGATCACCCGGGTCACATCGGTGGCGTCCAGCACCTGGTGCGGTGGACGCGCTGAGTCAGTGCGTGTGGTCATGCCGAAGCCGACCTCCTTCCCCGCCTCACAGGACGGGCTTTAAAGGATGTCTGTGGAACGACCCCCGGGCTGCGCCGGAAGCCGACGCCATCCTAACAGGGGGATCATGTCTGCCTGGTCAGGGGCCCAATCGCACGAGTGCACCATTCGGCTTGACGCAACTACCTCACTCTACGTAACCTCACAGTGAGTTACGAGACCGCCGCCGAACCCACCGGTAACGCAGCCGGGTCCGGCAGCTGAACCACCAGCCCGCTCGTGCTCACCCTTCAACGCGAAGCAATCTCGTCCGGGGAGACCAATGTCCAGCGACTACGCGAAGCAGCTCGGGGCCAAGCTCCGGGCGATCCGCACTCAGCAGGGGCTCTCCCTGCACGGCGTCGAGGAGAAGTCCCAGGGGCGCTGGAAGGCCGTGGTGGTCGGCTCGTACGAGCGCGGCGACCGCGCGGTCACGGTGCAGCGCCTCGCGGAGCTGGCGGAGTTCTACGGCGTGCCGGTCCAGGAGCTGCTGCCCGGCGGCACCCCCGGCGGCGCGGCCGAGCCGCCGCCGCGCCTGGTGCTCGACCTGGAGAGACTGACTCAGGTGCCGTCCGAGAAGGCCGGCCCGCTGCAGCGCTACGCGGCCACCATCCAGAGCCAGCGCGGCGACTACAACGGGAAGGTGCTGTCGATCCGTCAGGACGACCTCCGCACCCTGGCCGTCATCTACGACCAGTCCCCCTCGATCCTCACCGAGCAGCTGATCAGCTGGGGCGTGCTCAACCCGGACGCGCGCCGCGCGGTGCGGGAGGAGGACGTCAACTGACCTGACGTCACCTGCAGAAACGTCACGGCGGAGCGGCCCCCCGCGGGGCCCGCTCCGCCGTTCGCGCGTCCCGGCCCCCCGGTCAGCACACCGTCCCCAGGCTGAACCCCGGCCCGGACGCCACCCCGTCCAGCTCCACCGCCGCCGGCACGTACCCGTGCCCGCCGCCCTGCCAGCCCCAGGCCGTCTGCCGGTACTCCCCGCAGGCCGAGCCCTGGGTCCCGTGCAGCAGCGCCGCTCCCGGGAGCTCCCGGTACAGCCCGGCGCAGAGCACCGCGCAGACCAGGTCCAGGTCCTCGTCGTTGATCCGCACCACGCCGTCCTCCCAGTGCAGGATCCGGGCCTCCGCCGTCAGCCGCCCGCCCGGCGCCCCGACCGCGCAGCGGAACTCGTACGTGCCCGGGCCGGCCCCCACCAGCATCCGGCGGAACACCTCCGCCCCCGCCTGGTAGGCCCGCCGCACCGCCGGGTCGGCGTCCTCCTCCGCCGCGTACAGCCCGCCGTCCAGCAGCAGGTCCGCGTGGCGCAGGGTCAGCCCGTTCTCCCGGGCCCGCACCAGGCGCGGCAGGAAGTCCCCCGAGAGCTCCTCGCCCTGGTAGGGCAGCAGCTGGGTCTGCAGCGACGGGTTGACCAGGTAGCGGTCCCGGGAGGTCTGCTCCGCCGGGTCCAGCCCGTGCAGCAGGCAGAACTCGGCGAAGTCCTGCGGGTGGAACACCCGGGCCTGCACCACCCCGAAGCTGCGCCGCGCCTCCTGGAGCAGCACCGCGGTGTCCAGCAGGTAGGCGTCGTAGTCCGGAGCGTCCGTCAGCCGCCACTCCCGCACCCGCTCGAAGTCCTCCGGGCCGGCCAGGATGCCGGTCACGAACGCCTGGTCCTCGTGTCGGGCCGGCTGGTGGGAGGTGCAGCGGGAGGCGCGGGACGGGCGACCGTTACGGCTCATCGGAGGCTCCTGATGGTTCGTCGGCGGCGGAGTGCCGCTGCCCCTCTACCTCCCCCTCCCCGGCGGGCGCACACGTACCGCACGTCACAAGCCTGTAACCGTCCGTGACGCATCCGCCACCGCGAGCGCCTGAGTACGGGTGCTCATGCGCGGTTCACCCGCGCCCCCCACACTGCTCTGCGGATGGCACGCCGACGGGGGGAAGCGGGATGTTCGGATCACGGGTGCTGCGGGCGGCCCTGGTGGGATCGGTGGGTGGCGCGGCCCTGCTCGGCGCGGGGTGGCTGACCGCCCGGGCCGACCGCAGCTGGTGCACGGCCGACGGCTGGGGCTGCCTGAACTGGATCGTCCTCGGCGTCCTCGGCTCCGTCACCGTCCTCTCGGTGCTGGCCGGCATCGCCCTGCACCTGCTCGACGTCCGCCCCGCCGTCCGGGTGGTCACCACGGCGCCGCTGGTCGTCTGGTTCGTCGCCGCGCAGACCGGCCGCGCCGAGTTGGCCCCGCCCTGGCAGCTCTTCCCGCTGCTCACCGGAGCCGCGTACGCCTTCGTCACGCCCGTGGTGCTGCCCGGCCGCCCACCCCTCGCCGCCCGGGTCGCCTTGGTGGCGGCCCTCCTCCCGCTCTGGCCGCTGGCCTCGGCGCTCGGCGACCGGCGGGCGGACCAGCGCCGGGCCGACTACGTGGCCACCGCCACGGTCCCGCTGCTCGGCCCGGACGCCACCGGCCTGCGGGTGAGCCCGCCGAGGGTCGACAGCGAACGCCGCACGCTCTCCTACGCCCTCCACCCGGACGGCGCGCCCGCGAACCGGGACGTCGAGGTGACGGTCTCCGTCGCCCACCCGGACTTCGGCCCGCCGTACTGCCGCGCCGACGGCCCCGCCCGGGAGCCGCTCTCCCTGGCCTGCACCGCGCTCACCGACACCACCTGGCGGGCCGTCATGCAGTCCAGCACCGTGGTGCTCTTCGTCCACCGCGGGGACTCGATGGTCACCCTCACCGCCGACGGCACGCACGTGACGGACGAGACCCTGGCCGCGATGGCCGCGAGCCTCGCCGTCCGGCAGCCGTCCTACTTCGGCTGACTACTTCGGCGGCCGCGGCGCCCGGGCCAGCTGGCGGGACTGGGCGACCAGCCGGCCGGAGGCGTCCCAGACCTCGCAGTCCTCCTCGAAGTGACCCGCCGCCAGGTTCCTGGTCGAGTGCACCACCCGGAGCCAGCCGGGCACCGGCCGGGCCCGCAGATGGACCGTCAGTTCGATGGTGGGCGCCCAGCCGGGCATGCCGAGGTCGAAGGTGACCGGCGGCAGCGCGTCGGCCACCAGCAGCAGCGAGAGCGGGTCCGGCTCGCGCCCGTCGGCCAGCTTGAACCAGCCCTGGATCAGCCCCCGCCCGGACGGCTGCCCGAGCGCCCAGCCGACGCTGGCCGGGTCCAGCCGCAGGTCGAACCGCTCCAGCAGCGCGGCCTGCGAGATCAGCTGCGGCGGCGCGTGCTCCACGCCGATGCACTGCTCCACCGGCGGCAGCTGCGGCGCCACCGCGGTGGTCCGCACCTCCCCCTGATGGGTGCTCAGGTCCCCGTAGGTGGCGAGCACCCGCAGCCGCTCCTCCCCGCCCTGGCTCAGCGAGGCCGTCGCGGTGGAGAGCGAACGCCCCCGCCGCACCGACTCCGTCCGCACCTCCGCCGGCCCGGGCACCGAGGCCGACAGGTAGTACCCGCTGATCGAGACCGGATCCGGGTGCTCGGGGTGGTCCAGCGAGAGCGCGTGCCCCGCCACCGCCAGCAGCAGTCCCCCGTTGATCCCGCCGCCGATCTGCCAGCCCTCGCCCAACTCCGCCCGGTACGCCCCGGGGCCGTCGGTCTTGAGGGCGATGCCCTGGTCGAACTCGCTGAGGATCGCGGTGGTCATCGGTGGAGCCGCCTTCGCAGAGCAGTTACCCGTCAGTAGCCACCATAGGCCAGCCGCCCCCGGGAACGACAGAGCCGCCGGACCCCCGAAGGGGCCGGCGGCTCCGTGGCTCGGTGCTCAGTCGCGACGCAGGGTCGGCTTGAGCTCCAGGAAGCGGGCGAGCAGGCCGTTGACGAAGGCCGGGGAGTCGTCCGTGGAGTACTCCTTGGCGATCTCGACGGCCTCGTCCAGGACGACCGCGTCCGGGACGCCGTCCTCCCAGATCAGCTCGTAGGCACCGAGGCGCAGGACGTTGCGGTCCGCGATCGGCATCCGGTCGAGGGTCCAGCCCACGGCGTAGGTCGAGATCAGCTCGTCGATCTTGCGGGCGTGCTGCACGTAGCCCTCGATCAACTGCATGGTGTACTCGCCGACCTGCGGGATGCCCTCGTCCGGCTTGGGGTCGCGCGCCCGCGCGATCCAGTCGGCGAGCACCCGCTGGGGGTCGACCCCGCGGTGGTCGGCCTCGAAGAGGATCTGGAAGGCCCGGGTGCGGGCCTTGGTGCGAGCAGCGGACACGGTTACTTGACCCGGCCCAGGTAGCTGCCGTCGCGGGTGTCGACCTTGACCTTCTCGCCGGTGGTGACGAAGAGCGGCACCTGGATCTCGGTGCCGGTCTCCAGGGTGGCCGGCTTGGTGCCACCGGTGGAGCGGTCGCCCTGGACGCCCGGCTCGGTCTCGGCGATCACGAGCTCGACGGCGGCCGGGAGCTCGACGTACAGCGGGGAGCCGTCGTTCTGCGCGACCAGGGCCTCGAAGCCCTCGAGCAGGTACTTGGCGGCGTCGCCGACCACGGACGGCTCGATGGTGAGCTGGTCGTAGGTGTCCATGTCCATGAACACGAAGTTCTCGCCGTCCTTGTACGAGAACTGCATGGTGCGCTTGTCGACGTTGGCGGTCTCCACCTTGACGCCGGCGTTGAAGGTCTTGTCGACGACCTTGCCGCTGAGGACCTCCTTGAGCTTGGTGCGCACGAAGGCCGGGCCCTTGCCGGGCTTCACGTGCTGGAACTCGACGACGGACCACAGCTTGCCGTCGATGTTGAGGACCATGCCGTTCTTGAGATCGTTCGTGGAAGCCACGGGCGCACTTACTCCTGGATATAGCTGTCAAGGAACCAAGGGATTGCGCGTGCCGCGGCCGCCGGGGCGGCTACAGCGCGAGGAGCTCCTTGGTCGTGATGGTGAGCAGCTCGGGCCCGCCCTCTTCGAGGGGGCGCACCACGAGCGTGTCCTCGATCCGGACTCCGCCCTTTCCGGGGATGTGCACCCCGGGGCCGACGGTGACCGGCACGCGATTGTCCAGTTTACCCATGTCCGCGGGCCCGAGACGCGGCGCCTCCCTGATCTCGAGTCCGATGCCGTGACCGAGCGGGTGCACGGCGTTGCCCGCGTGGCCAGCGGACTGGAGGATCTCGCGGGCGGCCAGGTCCGGTGCGTGCTGCGGGACACCCGGCTGGAGGGCCTCCCGGCCGGCCCGCTGGGCGCGGAAGACCAGGCGGTGCAGGTCGACCTGCCAGGGGGCAGGGGCGGCGCCGATCACGAAGGTGCGGGCGGTGGAGACCCGGTAGCCGCGGTACTGGGCGCCGAGCACCACGGTGAGGAAGTCGCCCTCCTCGACCCGGCGGTCGGTGGGCAGGTGGGCCTCCTGGCCGGAGTGGCTGCCGGTGCCGACCGAGACCGGGAAGGCGGCCCGGTCCGCGCCGTGGTCGATCATCCGGCGCTCCAGCTCCATCGCCAGGTGGCGCTCGGTGCGGCCGACCAGGATCGACTCCAGCAGCTCGCCGAGCGCCTGGTCGGCGATCTCGGCGGCGATCCGCAGGTCGGCGATCTCGTGCTCGTCCTTGACCACCCGCTGGCGCTCCACCGCGCGGGCCAGGTCCAGCAGGTTGACCCCCTTGGCCAGCCCGGCCACCGCGCGGTGCCGACTGACCGTCAGGTCGTGCTCCTCCACCGCCAGGTCGCGCACCCCCAGCCGGGCCGCGGCCTCGGCGGCGGCCAGCGCCGTGTCGGTCTCGCCGGGCACCGGCACCCGGGAGAGCTCGGGGTCGTCCGGCACCAGGTGCTCCCCGGTGTCGTCGGGGGGCAGGTCCTCGGGCAGCGCGAGCAGCGCCCTGTCCCGGGTGAGCAGGAGGGTGGCCCCGCAGGGCGCGCAGCCGGTCAGGTACCGGACGTTCGCGGGACGGGTGACCAGCGCCGCGTCGGCGCCGGAGGCGCTGCAGTGCTGCCTGAGCCGTTCCCGCCGAGCCCCGTGTGCGTCAACCATGCCCCGAGCCTAAGAACCCCACGCCCGCCCCGCCCGCCGAACGCACCCGCCCGTGGCCGCCTCGCCCCCGCACCGCCCCCGCACCGCCCGGAGGGCGGTCAGGGGCGCGAGGAACTGCGCGAGTCGGAGAAGGAGACCCGTTTGCCGGGTACGGAGAACCAGTTGCAAGTGAATGTCCGTACCCGGCACACGGTCGACGCCTCCCGCAGCGCGCAGTTCCCCGCGCCCCCGGTGTGACCACCACCCCACGCCGGTCGACCTCGGTCACGCCGCCGAACGCCAGCCGAGGGCCGGAGCGAGCCGGGTGGCGATGTCCGTGAGGATCTGGACGTAGTCCTCGTGCTCGAAGCTGAACGGCAGCGCGAAGACCGCTTCGTCGACCGCCTGGAACCCGGCGTGGGCGTACAGCCGTTCGGCGATC
The DNA here is from genome assembly GCF_053596675.1 of Kitasatospora sp. NPDC001664. Lineage (NCBI taxonomy): Bacteria > Bacillati > Actinomycetota > Actinomycetes > Kitasatosporales > Streptomycetaceae > Kitasatospora > Kitasatospora sp. NPDC001664. Next base: position 176,034 of record NZ_JBSFGS010000002.1, on the reverse strand, counting down.
TCGGCGGAGGTCCCGACCAGGTCCGGCGCGAACATCATCCGGGACGGCCCCTGCGGGGTGGCGGTGCGCGGGAGCCGGTTCCGCGCGTACGCCAGGTACTTCGCGCGCTGCTCGGGCGTGGCGCTGTCGGTGGGGACGACCACCAGCCCCTGGGAGACCCGGGCGCGGGCGCCCTCCGGGTGGTGGCTGCGGAAGGCGTCGATCTGCGAGCGCTGGATGGTGGCGAAGTCCTCCGACTCCTCCGCCCGGACCACGTTGCTGGTCAGCAGGTTCAGCCCCTGCTCGCCCGCCCAGCGGGCCGAGCGCAGGCTCCCGCCGCCGTACCAGAGGCGGTCCGCCAGGCCGGGGGCCACGGGCTGGACCCGGTCGGAGTACACCTCGATGCCTTCGACGCCGCTGAAGTCGGTGGCGGGCTCGCCCTTGACGAAGTCCAGCAGTCGCCGCACCCGCTCGTAGCCGAACTCCTCGACCGCCGCGGTGTCCGGGTACAGCGCGGGGGCGACCTGGTCCCAGTGACCGGGGCGGCCGACGCTGACTCCGGGGTTGAGCCGGCCGCCGGAGAGGAGGTCGACGGTCGCGAGGTCCTCGGCCAGGCGCAGCGGGTTCTCCCAGCCCAGCGGGATGACCGCGGTGCCCAGTTCGATCCGGTGGGTGCGCTGGGTGGCGGCCGCCAGGACGGCGACGGGCGAGGAGATCCCGTACTGGAGGTGCCGGTGGCGCACCCAGGCGCCGTCGAAGCCGAGCTGCTCACCGAGTTCGATGATCCGCAGGGTCGACTCGTGGCCCTTGCCGGGATCGGCGGGGTCGAACAGCCCGATGGTCAGGAAGCCCAGCTTGCGCAGGGGCTGGGAGGGCGAGGGCACCGGGGGCCTCCGTTCTCCGCGACGGGCCGGACGCGGTACGGCGCGGGTCGACCGACACGGCCCGGCCGGTCACCGGGCGCCCGGCCACCGTCACACGCGACGGGGGAGACGATCAAGGGTCGGGCCGGAATGGACATCGGGGGCAACACGGCCGTGACGTCCCGGCAGTACGTGGGCCCCGGTCAGCCGGCCGCGACCTCCCGCAGCGCCGTCTCGATGCTCGCCGCGATGTCGGTGACCGGGTACTGGACCTGACGGACCGTCCGGTCGGGGCCGATCACCAGGGTGAGGCGCTTGAGGCGGGTGGTGCCGCCGGCCCGGAGGGTGGGGAGGCGCAGCGCTGCGGCCAGTTCGAGGGCGGCGTCGGAGAGCAGGGGGAAGGCGAGCCCCTCGGCCTCGGTGAAGGCGCGCTGTTCGTCGGTGCGCTGGGTGGAGACGCCGTGCACGGCGGCCCCGGCGGCGGTGAACTCGGCCAGCCGGGCCTGGTAGCCACGGGATTCGAGGGTGCAGCCGGCCGCGCCGGGGACGGCGCCCCAGCCGGGCGGGTAGAGCTCGGGGCGGGCGAAGGCCCCGGGGAAGCAGTAGAGGACGGTGAGCCCGGCCACCGGGTCGAGCGGGCCGTCCGCCGTGGGGAGCAGCAGCTCGGGGACCCGGGTGCCGAGCAGCGCGTGGACGCGCTCGGCCTCGCGGGAGTGCTCGTCGGCGGTGGCCGTGTAGCTGCCGTCGCCGAGCAGCCAGGTGTCGCCCCAGTCCTGGAGCGCGACCAGCACCGGCAGCAGCCCGCGCCCGCGCTCGGTGAGGCGGTACTCGTAGCGCGGCGGGCGGCTCTGGTACGGCTCGCGGCTGAGCACCCCGGAGTCCACCAGCAGGGCCAGACGCTCCGTCAGGACCTTCCGGGAGAGGCCGAGTTCGTGCTGGAGGCCGTCGAAGCGGTGCTGGCCGCGCGCGATGTCGCGGACGATCAGCAGCGTCCAGGCGTCGCCGACCACGTCCAGGGACTGGGCGACGGCGCAGTTCTCGTCCCCGGGCCCGCCTCGTCTGGGCACCCGACCTCCTCCGCCGACCACCGATTGCCGTTGACCCTCACCCTCCCATGCTGGCATAGTCCATTCCTCAAAGGAACTGACTAGCGGGGGCCGATCACGTGCGAGCAGTACCGAGGGCCGTCTGGCTCCTGTCGGTGGGCATCTTCGTCAACACCATGACCGCCTTCACCTTCGTCTACCTCTTCCTCTTCCTGACCGCCGAGCGCGGCATCGGCGTCGCCGAGGCGGGCCTGGTCGCGGGCGTGGGCGGGATCGGGTCGGTGGCGGGGAACTTCACCGGCGGCTGGTTCGGCGACCACTTCGGCCACCGGCGGGTCCTGCTGATCAGCTCGGTGGTCTCCGGCGCGGGGCTGATCGTGCTGCCGGTGCTGCCGGTCGCCGCCCTGCTGCTGGTGCTGCCGCTGTCGATGTACGCCTCCGGCGCGGCCCGGGCGGCCAACGCCACCCTGGTCACCGCCGCCGTCCCGGCCGGGGCACGGCGGCAGGGCGTCGCGGTGATGCGCTTCGCCGGGAACGCGGGCTTCGCGCTCGGCGCGCCGCTCGGCGGTCTGATCGCGGCTCAGGTCTCGTACGGGTGGCTCTTCCTGGCCGACGGGATCGGCGCGCTGCTGTTCGCCGGGTACGCGGCGCTGGTGCTCACCGCCGACCCGGGCAGGGCTGAGCGGGCCGCCGTCGCCGCCGGGGGCGAGTCGCTGTGGAGCGCGCTGCGGGCCCGGCCGGGCCTCCTGGTGCTGCTGCCGGCCGTCGTGGTGATCGACACCGTCTACCGTCAGCAGTACGGCACCCTGCCGGTCTTCCTCCGGGACCACGGCATCGGCAGCGAGGTGTACGGCGCCCTGATGGCGATCAACGGCGGCGTGATCCTCTGCCTGGAACTGCCCGCCACCGTGGCCCTGCGCAAGCGCTCCCCGCTGCGGATCATCGGCGCCGGCCTGGGCCTGGTCGGTCTCGCCTACGGCCTGCTGGCGCTCGGTGCCTCGGTCTGGCTCGCGGTCGCCACCATGGCACTGCTGACCCTAGGCGAGATCCTCTACAAGACCCCCGCCACCGCCTACGTCGCGGACTGCGCCCCGCTCCACCTCCAGGGGCGCTTCCAGAGCCTGTACGCGGGCGCCTCGATCAGCGGCTCCGTACTCGCCCCGGCGATCGGCGGGGCGGTGTACGACGCGGCGCCCGGCCTGCTCTGGCCGCTCTGCGCCGGGGCCGGCCTGCTCGCGGGGGCGGCGGTCCTGCTGGCCGCCTCCCCCGCCCTGCGCTCCCGGCCCCCGCTGCCCGCGACGGCGACCGGGGCGGCCGGGGCGGCCGGGGCGGCCGGGGCCCTGGAGCACGCCTGAGCAGCCGTCACGGTGCCCTCGGCGGGCAGGACTTGATCCGGTCGGCGGCCTCCGGAAGGCTCCGGCCGCCCGACCCGGCGAGCGGCCCGGCGGCCGCGCCGGGGCAGGTCAGCCGGAGTTGACGGACCGCGCGTACAGGAACCGTCGGGCGGCGGGGATGTGAGAAGGTCGTGCCGCCCCACCCGTCCGGGGTCCCGGACCGCCACGGGGCCCGCACCGCCCAGGAGGTAGCGCGGATGACCCGCCTCGAGCGCTGGGAGTGCCGCACCCAGCTCCCGCTGATGGTCCTGTCGGTGCTCTTCGCGGTCGCGTACGCCGCGCCGATCCTGCACCCCGAGGGCTCGGTCGCGCTGCTCCACGCGGCCTGGTGGACGGAGTGGGTGGTCTGGGCCGCGCTCACCTGCGACTACCTGGTGCGGTTCTACCTGGCCGAGCAGCGCTGGCGGTTCGTCCGCTCGCAGCCGCTCTCGCTGCTGGCCGTGGTGCTGCCGCTGGCGGGGCCGCTGCGGCTGCTGCGGCTGGTCTCCACCGCGGTGCTGGCCGGGCAGCGGGTGCGGATGGCCGCCCAGGTGCGGCTGACCACCTACGTGGTGGGGGCGGTGATCGGGCTGCTGGTCTTCGGCTCGCTGGCCGTGCTGGACATCGAGCGCTCCTCCCCCACCGCCAACATCAAGACCCTGGACGACGCGCTCTGGTGGTCCTTCACCACCATGACCACGGTCGGGTACGGCGACCACACCCCGACCACCGGGCTGGGCCGGCTGCTGGCGGTCGGGCTGATGCTCTCGGGCATCGCCCTGCTGGGCGTGGTGACGGCGAACATCGCCGCCTGGTTCATCTCGCGCGCCGACGCGGAGGAGCGGATGGACCACGTCAACCACCTGGCGATCCGCGAACTCACCGAGGAGGTCCGGGAGCTGCGCCGCCAGGTGGCCGAGCTGTCCGCCACCGTTCCGGACGGACTGGTCGGCACTCCGTCAGGTGCGGGGGAATGGACCGGGGCGGGGCCGCGTTGAGCCGAGGTGAAAACGGTTTCCAGTCGGTGACGGCCGGGAACCCCGAACCCAGGAGGACCGGATGGCCAGCACCGACCTGCGCCCGATCGTGAAGCTGAAGTCCACGGCCGGGACGGGCTACACCTACGTCACCCGGAAGAGCCGGCGCAACGACCCGGACCGCCTGGTCCTGCGCAAGTTCGACCCGGTCGCCCGCGAGCACGTGCTCTTCCGCGAAGAGCGCTGAGCCCCGCCCGGCCCCGGGCGGCCCCTCCGGGGGAACCGTCCGGGGCCGGTCCACGTCCCCGCCTGCGGGGCGGCCGGAGGCTCACCCGTCCCGGTTGCTAGCATCCGGTCCTCGGCGCAGCTCGGCCGGTACGTCGGAGGGGGCAGGGAGATGGCACGTCCGCTGGCCGCGGGGCTGCTGGCAGCGTCGGTGGTGTTGACGGCGGTTCAGACCGCGCAGGCCGCCGAAGTGCGCAACGGCAGGATCACCACCACCTTCGGCGGGGTGCCCGCCACCCTGCCGGTCGGCGGGACCTTCGAAGTCACCCTGACCGTCAGCTCGACCTCCCCGCACCGCATCCAGCCCGGCGGCTTCTCGCTCGCCGTCTCCACCAACGCCCGCACCGGCGGCGTCCCCACCGACGGGATCACGGTGGTCTGGCAGGACCCGGCGAACGGGGGCTGGCGCCCCTCCGACCGGGTGGACCCGAGCGGCCGCTGGAGCCTGACCGAGCCGGCCGGCGCCGTCACCGTCCAGCCGCACGGCACCCTGACGGTCAAGGCGAAGGTCACCCTGGCGGGCAAGGCCGCCAAGGGCAGCTACCAGCTCGTCAGCAGCGGCCTCGACGCGCCCGTCCTGATCAGCACCGGCGAGGATCCGGCCACCGGTGGCCTGGAGGGCAAGGAGCAGGCGCTGGCCGTCTTCCAGTACGGCGGCCCCGCCCCGAGCCCCACCCCCAGCCGCTCCGGCCGCGGCACCGCCTCGCCCAAGGCCACCGCCAAGCCCTCCGGCACCGCCTCGCCGAACGCGCAGCCCTCCAGCGAGGAGCCCGCCCCCGTGGCGGCCCCGGCCGCCGCCACCGGGCCGGACCCGTTCTCGCTCTGGCTCGCCGGGCTGCTCACCGTCGCGCTGGCCGCCTTCACCGTGCACTCGATCCTCCGGCGCCGCCGTCGCTGATCCCCGCAGGGGTGAACCGGGCCCGGGCAACGGTTCGGCCACCGACGGGTGAACAGGAGGCCGTTCCCCGGACGCCGCGCGCCGCACTGCGGGATAACGGTGGCCGAACCGGACCGCCGCACCCTCGAAGGACCGTGACCCATGCCGCTCAAGAACTACGGCGTGCTCTCCGCCCGCGCCGTCGCCCGCCGCCGCGAGGGCGCCACCGACACCCCGCACTACCAGATCCACCTGCGCGACACCCACGGCACCGACTACCGGGCCGCCGTCAACGTCCAGTCCCAGCAGGCCCCTTCGGAGCTGCTGTACGCGGTGGTGGACGACTTCCGCCACCCACTCACCGCGCTGCTCCCGGCCACCGGCACCGGGTGGGCGCCGCTGCCCTCCAAGGCCGGCACCGCCGCGGTGGACTTCATCCGGGGCAACCTCTTCGACCCGGCGAAGCTGCGCACCCTGCCGCCGGACCTGCCGGGCGTGGACAACGACCTGGCCGACCTGCTGGACCACTTCGTGCTGCGCGCGGTCGCCGACCCGGCGGCGGTGCTGCACGTCTTCGGCGAGCGCTTCGGCCCGGAGCCCGGCAAGCCGGACAAGGTCTTCGGCTTCGAGCCGGGCAACGGCGTGCACGACGTCCACATGAACCAGGGCAACAGCGGCCGGTTCAAGGGCGACGACGGGGTCTACCAGGACGGCGCGCTGCTGGTCCACCTGCCCGCCGAGGACCGCTGGATCGCGGTCTTCCTGGCCTTCCAGTCACAGGCCTGGCACACCGACGACGCCACCGGCCACACCCTCCCCGGCACCCCCGGCCGCCCGGACGACCACACCCCGGCCGGCCTGCGGATCGTCTCCGCCCTGGTGAACCCGGTCGGGCCGGACCGGGGCCGGGAGAAGGTCACCGTGCTCAACACCTCTGCCGCCCCGGTCGACCTGACGGGCTGGCAGCTGGCCGACCGCTCCAAGCGCCGCCTGGCGCTCCCGGCCCAGCGGCTGGAGCCCGGCGCCAGCCTCGCGGTGAGCGGCGGGAGCGGCTTCGAGCTGGAGAACGGCGGCGGGGTGATCACCCTGCTGGACCCGGCCGGGCTGAAGGTGCACGGCGTCTCGTACACGGCCAAGCAGGCCAAGCAGGAGGGCCGGACGCTCACCTTCTGAGCCGCGGCCCTCCGGGCGGGGCAGCTGCGGGAAGGGCCGAAGGCGCGAGCTCCCCTCCGGCCCCCGCTTCACCCCGGTCCTCCCGCCCGGAGGGCTCACTCACCCGGCCGTCGTCGCCCGCCCGGAGCGCTGCCCCCGGGCGGGCGACGGTGCGTCAGAGCGGCCAGCCGTCCCGGGTGGTGATCGTCCGGGCGTACGGGCCCTCCGGGCCGGTGGAGCGGTAGCTCTCGACCGCCGTGGCGGTGCGGACCGGGGTGGCGCCGTCGCGGCGCTCGGCGGTCGGGGCGTAGGTGTGGTCCAGGGTGCGGCGCACCCCGTCGGCGGTCTCGGTGCGGTGCCGGCCCATCACCATCGAGGTGCGCTGGCCGTCCTGGCCGTAGCGGTAGTCCACCGTCAACGGGACGCCCTCGCTCACCGTCTCCACCCGCTGCGGCCCGCCGCCCCTGCGGTGCGTGGTCCAGGTCTGGTCCAGCCGGTTGGCCAGCTTGAGTGCGGCGCCCTCCTCCCGCAGCTGCTGGGTGGAGCCGAAGAGCTGACTGCTGCTCACCTCGGTGCGGACCCGCCCGTGCGAGGTCTGCACCCAGCCCTCGGCCACGTCCTGCCGCCGTGCGGTGACGGTCCAGTCCCCGCTGCCGCCGCCGAGGTCGGTGAGCGCGGTGACCGGCTCGACGGCGGCGGCCACCTGGTGGCGGGTCAGGGCGCCGGTGGTGCGGGCGCTGCCCTCGTCGACCTCGGCGAAGAGGTTGAGCTGGCCGGTCCAGGAGTCGTTGCTCTGCTGCTCGGCCCGGTTGAGGGTGACCGAGAGGGTGTGCGGGCGGCCGTCCAGCAGCAGCCCGACGTACGGGGTGAGGTCCAGGCGGTAGGCGGGCAGCTCGAAGGCGAACAGGCCGGGGGTGGGCCGCCAGAGCAGCGGGTCCCAGCCGCCGGTGTAGATCACGGGGTAGGGCCAGACCGCGCCGGCCACCACGCCGTCCACGGCGAGCCGCAGCTCGCGGAACGGGCCCTGGCCGCAGTACCCCCGGCCGGGGTTGGCGGTGACGAACTCCTGCGGGGCGGAGGCGTAGGCGAACTCCTCGCAGGCCCCGCCGCCGCGCACGTAGAGCTCGGCGGTGAGCGCCTCCAGGTTGGGCGGGAAGCTGTACTCCCGGGCCGTGGAGAGGCGGGAGGCGTCCAGGGTGAACGGGCCGGAGGTGAGCACCCGGTCGGCGGTGCGGGCGGCCGGCCACTTCGGCGAGGCGGTGTAGAAGGTGACCGAGGCGGAGATCACGAAGACCCCGGTGTAGGTCTCGTTGGTGACGTTGGCCAGGTCGAACTCGAACGGCCGGCTGCCCGTCAGCACCGGCGCGTAGCGGGTGAGGTCGCGCTCCAGGCGCCACTCGATGCCGTCCTTGGAGGGCTCGGGGGTGGAGGAGAGCAGCACCTCGACCCCGCCGACCCGGACGGTGAACAGGCGGTCGTACTGCCGCCCGGCCACACTGCCGTGCAGGTCCAGCACCACCATCGACCAGGCGCCGGCGCAGGCGGGCGGCACCGTGAGGGTGCCCGCGTACGGGGTGTCCGGAGGGTTGCCGTACCCCTCGCGGAAGGCCCGCTCGTGCATCACCTCGACGGTGCAGGAGCGGGTGTCCGGGCGGGTCAGCGGCTTGGCCGCGGTCATCGGGTCGTGGTAGTCGCTGCCGAAGTCGGCGTGGGCGGGGGCGCCACCGGCCAGCACGGCGGCCAGGGCCAGCAGGACGGCGCCGATCGCGCGGGCCGCGCGGCGCAGGAGCGAGGGTGCGGGCAAGACGGCCTCCGGATGCCGGTGCTGACGGATCGTCAAGGGCACCGGCATCCTTCCGCTGCTGTACTGAACCTGTCAATCAGCCCGCGGGGCCGCCCTCACGCCCGCTGGCAGCTCGGGCACCAGAAGAGGTTGCGTGCCGCGTGCGCCTCCGTGCGGACCTCGGTGCCGCAGACCAGGCAGGGCATCCCGGCGCGGCGGTAGACGTAGACCTCGCCGCCGTGGTCGTCCACCCGGGGCGGGCGGCCCATCGCCTCGGGGGTGTGTTCGGGGCGGACGGTGTCGATCCGGCCGATCATCGCGCCGTCGGCCATCAGCACCACCAAGTCCGCCCAGACCGCGTCCCACTCCTCCCGGGTGAGGTCCCTGCCCGCCCGGTGCGGGTCGATGCCCAGGCGGAACAGCACCTCGGCGCGGTAGACGTTCCCGACGCCGGCCAGCACCTTCTGGTCCATCAGCAGCGCGGCGACGGTGGTGCGGCTGCGGCTGACGTACCGCCAGGCGTCCTCGGAGGAGGCGCCGGGCCGCAGCGGGTCGGGGCCGAGCCGGGCGTGCACGGCGGCCTTCTCGGCGCCGGTGAGCAGCTCGCAGGTGTTCGGCCCGCGCAGGTCGGAGAAGAGCTCGTCGTTCTCCAGCCGCAGCCGGACCAGGCCGACCGGGGCGGGGGCGGGGGCCGGGCCGAAGGTGAACTCCCCGTACAGGCCGAGGTGGACGTGCAGCCAGCGGTCCTCGGAGAAGCCGAGGAAGAGGTGCTTGCCGTGGGCCTGGGCCTCCGTCAGGACCTGACCGTCGATCAGCCGCGCGCCGTCGGCGAACCGCCCCTGCGGGCTGGAGACGGCGACCGGACGGTGGGCGAAGCCCTTGGCGTGCTCGGTGGCGAGACGGTGGATGATGTGGCCCTCGGGCAAGACGGTCCCCTCCCGGACGGTGACGGCGAGGGCTCCATTCTCTCAGCCCGGACCGACACCCCCGACGGGCCGCCGGCCGCCCCTCCAGGGACTTCCCAGGGGCGCGACGGACAGGGTTCACGCCCCCGCCATCTCCGCACCACCCTGTGGCCACCCGCCGAGGTGCCGTCAGTGGATGGATATGCGCCAGCACCCGTCGCACACCGGCCACCACCGCAGGAGTCGCCCCATGAGCCCCGCCCCCGCCCCGCAGCACCGCACCCGCGCCGTGCTCGCCGCCGCCGCGGCCGGTCTGCTCGCGGTGACCGGCCTGACCGCCGTCGCCTCCCCCGCCGCCGCGGCCCCGAACCCGGCGCTGAAGGCCCAGCCCGGCGACCTGCTGGACGTCACCCTGGACCAGCTGCGCCCGACCCAGCCGGCCGTCGGCTACGACGAGGTCTACTACAAGCTCGGCCGCTACACCTCCGCCAAGGACGAGGCCAACGGCAACTTCAACAAGCGCTTCGACGACTGGTGCGAGACCAACGGCCAGGGCGTGGCCGCCACCGTCCAGCCGGGCGCGAAGATCTCCGACGCCTCCACCTTCACCTGCACCATCGCGGTGGGCCAGGAGACCGAGGAGAGCCGCTCCGAGATGAAGACCGTGGTGGTGGGCCCGGGCGGCGCCCTCTACCTGACGGACGGCCACCACACCCTGACCTCCTTCCTGGAGGCCCCGGACGGCGGGCAGAAGCTGCACATCCGCCTGATCGTCCAGGCCAACTACAGCAAGCTCCCGCAGGCCGAGTTCTGGCAGCAGATGCAGGAGCACAAGTGGGTGCGCCTGCTGGACGAGAACAACCAGGCAGTCACCGTCGCCCAGCTGCCCACCCGCCTCGGGCTGGCCAACTTCCACGACGACCCGTACCGCAGCCTGGTCTACTTCACCCGGGACATCGGCTACGCGGTGCCGGCCGACGCGGCCGAGTACCTGGAGTTCCAGTGGGGCGACTGGCTGCGCGGCCAGGGCATCGGCCTGCCGGGCTCGTACGACGCCACCAACGCGGCCTCCTACCTGAACGCGGTGCGCACCGCCTCGCAGGCGATGACCGCCGTGCCCGGCTCCACCGTGGTCACCCCGGACGGCCGCACCGCCGACCAGCTCGGCCGGATGGCCTCCTGGAACAACGGCAAGAAGCCCACCGGCGGCGAGTTCGGCAAGCTGAGCACGCCGATCACCGACGCCAAGCCCGGCAAGATCGCCTACGCGCTGGACTTCCGCGCCAAGGTCCCCGCCGGCCCGGCCTGCACCACCACCCTGACCGGCCGTCACAACGGCCCGCTGGTGGTCGGCTCCGGCACCACCTGCCTGACCGGCGCCCAGCAGTTCGGCCCGGTCGTGGTGTACGGCGGCGCCAGCCTGGTGGTGAAGGGCTCGGAGGTCACCGGTCCGGTCCAGGCCGTCGGCGCGGGCACCGTGCAGCTCTGCGGCACCGTGCTGACCGGCCCGCTGAGCGTCGTCCACACCAAGGACAAGCTCACCCTGTCGGCCCCCGGCTGCACCCCGAACACCCTGAACGGCCCGGTCCAGCTGGTCGGCAACCCGGCCTGATCCACCGGACGGACCCGGGCCGCCGGCTGACGGCCCGTCAGCGGCCCGGCTGTCCCCCCGCGTGGGCGGACAGCCGGGCCGCCACCACGCGGTCCAGTGCGGCCGCCGTGCCCGCCACGTCCAGCTGGGAGTTGTCGATGATCGGCAGCCCGGTGCTGTACCAACCGGCCATCCGGCCGTGGATCCGGGCCACCTCCTCGTCCGCCAGCCGCCGGTTGCCGCTGCGGCGGGCGTTGCGGGCCAGCACCGAGTCCAGGCCGGGGAGCAGCACCACCGGGATCATGCCCGGGCCGATGTGCCGCTGCCAGCCGCCGAGGCCGACGGCGGGCTGGTCGGGGAAGACCGCGTCGTCGATGATGCAGGAGATGCCGTTGGCCAGGTAGTTGCGGCAGGCGAAGCCGCAGGTGCGGCGGGCCAGCCGGTACTGCGCCTCGGAGGCGTCGTTCCACCCGGACTGCGGGTCGGCGAAGCCTGCCTGCACCCACTCGCGGACGTCGTCCAGCGAGATGTGCGCGGTCGGCGTCGGACGGCGCTCGGCCCAGTACCGGGCCACCGTGGTCTTGCCGGCCCCGGCCGGGCCGATCAGCAGCACCGCCAGGGTCGGCTGCACCGCGAACGGCGGGGGCACGGGGGCGCCGTGCGCCATCGGGAAGTGGCCGGTGTGCGGGGGCGGCGCTACGGGGTACGGCGGCCGGGCCGGCGGCGGGGGCCCGACCGGGTACGGCGGGTGCCCGCCCGCGGGCGCGAAGGAGTGGCCCGGCGGCGGCACGTGGCCCCCCGTACCCCCTGCGTACTGCGTCACTTGCACCTCCCGTCCGGGAGACTACACGGCGCCCTGGTGGCGGGCACAAGCCCGCCACCAGGCAACTGATCGTCCGTCAGGCCGGGCCGGACGCGCCGGGGGTCACTTGGTGACGAGCTGCTCGGCCAGCGCGCGCAGCGCCAGCTCGTAGGAGCCGATGCCGAAGCCGGCCACCGTTCCGGAGGCGACGGCGGCGATCACCGAGTTGTGCCGGAAGGTCTCCCGGGCGTACGGGTTGGAGATGTGCACCTCGATCAGCGGCGCGGTGCGCTGCGCGGCCGCGTCCCGCATCCCGTACGAGTAGTGGGTGAACGCCCCGGGGTTGATCACCACGGGGGTCCGCCCGTCGGCCGCCTCGTGCAGCCACTCGATCATCGCCTGCTCGGAGTTGGTCTCCCGGACCTCGACCTCCAGGCCGAGCTCCTTGCCGAGCGCGGTGCAGCGCTCGACCAGGCCGGCGTAGGAGGTGGCGCCGTAGACGTCCGGCTCCCGGCTGCCCAGGCGGCCGAGGTTGGGGCCGTTGAGCACCAGCACCCTGGTCACCTCGGGCGCCCCGGTCACGAGGACACCTCCGCGTAGGCGGCGACCAGCACCTGCGGATCCGGGCCCTCCAGCACGGAGGTCTTGCCCAGGCCGTCCAGCACGATGAAGCGCAGCAGGTCGCCGCGGGACTTCTTGTCGATCCGCATGGCGTCCAGCAGCTTCGGCCAGGCGTCCGCCCGGTAGCTCAGCGGCAGGCCGACCGAGGCCAGCACCGAGCGGTGCCGGTCGGCCGTCTCGTCGTCCAACCGCCCGGCGAGGCGGGCGAGTTCGGCGGCGAAGACCATGCCGATGGAGATCGCGGCGCCGTGCCGCCACTTGTACCGCTCGTTGCGCTCGATGGCGTGGCCGAGGGTGTGGCCGTAGTTGAGGATCTCCCGCAGGCCCGACTCCTTGAGGTCGCCGGAGACCACGTCGGCCTTGACCTGGATGGCCCGCCGGATCAGCTCCACGGTGTGCGGGCCGGCCGGGGTCTTCGCCCCCTCCGGGTCCGCCTCGATCAGGTCGAGGATGACCGGGTCGGCGATGAAGCCGCACTTGATCACCTCGGCCAGACCGGAGACGTAGTCGTGCTTGGGCACGGTCTCCAGGGTGGCCAGGTCGGCCAGCACGCCCACCGGCGGGTGGAAGGCGCCGACCATGTTCTTGCCCTCGGCGATGTTGATGCCGGTCTTGCCGCCGACCGCCGCGTCCACCATGCCGAGCAGCGTGGTGGGCATCGAGACCCAGCGCACCCCGCGCAGCCAGGTGGCCGCCACGAAGCCGGCCAGGTCGGTGGTGGCGCCGCCGCCGAGGCCGACGATGACGTCGCTGCGGGTGAAGCCGGTCTGGCCGAGCACCGACCAGCAGTACGCGGCCACCTCGGCGCTCTTGGCCTCCTCGGCGTTGGGCACCTGGAGGACGATCGCCTCGTAGCCCTCGGCCGCCAGGTCCTCGCGGATCGCCTCGCCGGTGGCCTCCAGGGCCTCCGGGTGGATGATCGCGACCCGCTTGGCCCTGGTGCCGATCAGCCCGCCCAGCTCGCCCAGCAGCTGGTGCCCGATCAGCACGTCGTACGGGTCGTGCCCGGCGCTGCCGCCGACGTGGATGGTGACGGTGTCACTCATGCCTTCAACTCCAGTGCTTCCAGTACGGCGTCCGCGACCTGCTCGGGGGTGCGGCCCTCGGTGTCCACCACGGCCGTCGCCACCTCCAGGTAGAGGGGACGGCGGGCCTCCATCAGCTCGCGCCAGCGGGCCCGCGGGTTGATCGCCAGCAGCGGCCGGGGCGCGTCCAGGCCGACGCGCTTGACCGCGTCGCCGAGCGCGACCTCCAGGAAGACCACCGGCAGCTCGCGCAGCACCTCGCGGGTGGCCTCGGCCATCACCGCGCCGCCGCCCAGCGAGAGCACCCCGGGGTGCCCGGAGGCGGCGGCCGCGACGGCCGCCACCTCCAGCTCCCGGAAGTGCGGCTCGCCCTCGTCCACGAAGATCTCCGGGATGGGCTTGCCGGCCGTCTCCTCGATGTCCGCGTCGGTGTCCCGGAAGGTGACGCCGAGGCGCTCGGCGAGCAGCCTGCCGACGGTGCTCTTGCCGGCCCCGGGAGGGCCGACCAGCACGACCACCGGTGCGGTCATCGGACGATCAGGTTGTCGAGGTAGCCCTGCACGTTGCGGCGGGTCTCGGAGACGTTGTCGCCGCCGAACTTCTCGGCCACCGCGTCGGCCAGCACCAGCGCCACCATCGCCTCGGCGACGATGCCGGCCGCCGGGACGGCGCAGACGTCGGAGCGCTGGTGGTGCGCCTTGGCGGGCTCGCCGGTGCGCACGTCCAGGGTCTGCAGGGCGCGCGGCACGGTGGCGATCGGCTTCATGGCGGCGCGCACCCGCAGCAGCTCGCCGGTGGAGAGGCCGCCCTCGGTGCCGCCGGAGCGGCCGGAGGTGCGCTTGATCCCCTCGGGGGTCGGGACGATCTCGTCGTGCGCCTTCGAGCCGGGGACGCGGGCCAGGTCGAAGCCGTCGCCGACCTCGACGCCCTTGATCGCCTGAATGCCCATCAGGGCGGCGGCCAGGCGCGCGTCCAGACGGCGGTCCCAGTGCACGTGCGAGCCCAGGCCGACGGGGACGCCGTAGGCCAGCACCTCGACCACGCCGCCCAGGGTGTCGCCGTCCTTGTGGGCCTGGTCGATCTCGGCCACCATCGCCTTGGACGCGTCGGCGTCCAGGCAGCGCACCGGGTCCTCGTCGAGGCGGGCCTCGTCGGAGGGCAGCGGCAGCACACCGGCCGGGGCCTTGGCGGCGGCCAGCTCGACCACGTGCGAGACGATCTCGATGCCGCAGGTCTCCTTGAGGTAGGAGCGGGCGACGGCGCCGAGCGCGACGCGGGCCGCGGTCTCACGCGCGGAGGCGCGCTCCAGGATCGGGCGGGCCTCCTCGATCGAGTACTTCTGCATGCCGGCCAGGTCGGCGTGGCCGGGGCGCGGGCGGGTCAGCGCCTCGTTCCGGGCCAGGCCCGCGAGGACCTCCGGGTCGACCGGGTCGGCCGACATGACCTGCTCCCACTTGGGCCACTCGGTGTTGCCGACCATGATCGCCACCGGGCTGCCCATGGTCTCGCCGTGCCGGACGCCGCCGAGGAAGGTCACCTCGTCCTGCTCGAACTTCATCCGGGCACCGCGGCCGTAGCCGAGCCGACGGCGGGCCAGCGCGTCGGCGACCATCGCGGTGGTCACCGGCACCCCGGCCGGCAGGCCCTCCAGCGTCGCGACCAGTGCGGGGCCGTGCGACTCCCCCGCCGTCAGCCAGCGCAACGTACCCAACGGAGCTCCTTCGTCAGCGGCCCGCAGGCCAGGCGTTCGTTCCCCTCGATCCTTTCATGCCGGGAAACGGAACGGTCGCACGGTCCGCGTTGCGGACAGGAACGGTCCGAACCTTGTCAGCTCGAACGGACCCCGTCAGACCTCTCCTGCCAGGGCTTTCTCGCCCGCGGCGCGCATCGCGTCGAGCGGGCCGCGCCCGATGCCGGTGAACTGCTCGAACTGGAGCACCGCCTGATGGACCAGCAGGTCCAGGCCGCCGAGCACGGTCGCCCCGCGCGCCTCCACCGCCGCCACCAGGGCCGTCGGCCAGGGGTGGTAGAGCACGTCGAACAGCGCCCCGGGCGCGGCGGGCAGGGCGTCCGCGAAGTGGTCGGTGGCCCCGGCCGGGGTGGTCGAGACGGTCAGCGGCGCGGCCAGCGCGGCCGCCCCGTCCTCCCACGGCGCCGTACGGAGCGTCAGACCGAGCCGCTCGCCGAGCTCCCGCATCTCGGCGGCCCGCTCGGGGCTGCGCACGTGGACGGTCACCTCGCCGGTGCAGACCTGTGCCAGCGCGGCCAGCGCCGAGGAGGCGGTGGCCCCGGCGCCGAGCACCGAGGCGGCCTCCACCCGCTCGATGCCGCGCTCGCGCAGCGCGTTGACCAGGCCCGGGATGTCGGTGTTGTCCCCGCGCAGACGGCCGTCCGCACCGAACACCACGGTGTTCACCGCGTCCACCGAGAGCGCGGCCGCGCTCACCTCGTCCAACAGCGGCATGACCGCCCGCTTCAGCGGCATGGTCAGCGACAGCCCGGCCCATTCGGCCCGGTCGAGCCCCTCGACGAACCCGGCCAGCCCGGCCTCGTCCACCTCGTGCCGCCCGTACCGCCACTCCGTCAGCCCGAGCGCCTCGTACCCGGCCCGGTGCAGCACCGGGGAGAGCGAGTGGGCGATCGGCGAGCCGAGCACGGCGGCCCGGTGCTGCGTGGTCACATCGTCCTCACTTGCACTGACCTGCCTTCTGGTCGAAGCCCTTGCCCTGCCCGGTGCACCACTCCTGGACGTTCTTCAGGTGCTCGTCCCAGGTGGCGGCGAAGCGGGTCTCCTGCGGGTTCATGGCGATCCAGTAGATCCAGTCACCCGCGGGCGGGTTCAGGACGGCGTTGATCGCCTCCTCGCCGGGGTTGGCGATCGGGGTCGGCGGCAGGCCCTTCCGCTTGTACGTGTTGTACGGGGTGTCCTTCTCGTGCTCGGCCGCCGAGAAGGTGGTGCGCCCCAGCTCGTACTGCAGGGTCGTGTCCAGTTCGAGCCGGCCCCAAGTCCCCTTGGGCGGACCGGCGTTGATGTTGAGGCGGTTGGACATCGCCCGTGCCATCTTGCCGAAGTCGGCCGAGTTGTTGCCCTCGGCCTGCAGGATGCTGGCCGCGATGACGACCTCATAGCCGTTCTTGACCCCGGCCTTCTGGGCGCCCGCGTCCAGGCCGAGCGCCTGGTACTTCTCGGTCGCGGTCTTGACCATCTGCTTGAGCAGGTCCTCGGGCTTCATGCCCTCGCTGATCGAGTACTTGGCCGGCCAGAGGAAGCCCTCGATGTTGCCGTTGGCGTACGGGGGCAGGCCGAGGTCGTTGACCTGGGCCTTGGCCACGTTCGCGGTGGTGCCCGGGGCCAGCTTGAGCTTGGCGTCGATCCGCTTGTAGATGTCGACGGCCTTCTGGCCCTCGGGCAGGATCAGCGCGGCGCCACCGGCCGAGTCCACCAACAGCTTGACGGCCGCCTCGGCGGACATCTGGTGGTGCATGGTGAAGAAGCCCGGCTGGATGGTCATCGCCTTGGGGTTCTTGCCGTAGGCGTTGCGGAAGGCGTCGAGGCTCTTCACCACGCCGGCGTCGAGCAGCACCTTGCCCATCGCGTCGCCCGTGCCCGGCTTGATCTCGATCTGGACCGTGCCGGTGCCCTCGCCCACGAAGTCCGGCGGCGGGCCGAAGTGCTTCTGGTAGAAGTTGTAGCCCCAGTAGCCACCGCCGGCCAGGCCGCCGATCAGGACCAGGGCGACCACCAGGCAGGCGCCGCTGTTCTTGCGGCCGGCCTTCTTGCCCTTCTCCTTGCGGCGCTTCTCGGCCGAGCGGGAGTCGTCCTGCTCGCCGAAGAAGGACTCCCGCTCCGGGTCGTGCTCCTCGGCGTACTCCTCCTCCGCCCAGTCGTCCTCGGGCTCGGGCTCGGCCGGCACGCGGGCGGGGGCGTCCAGCGCGGCGGCCTCGGCCTCCCAGTCGATGCCGTCGGGGCCCGGGCCGGAGACCGGCTCGGCGCGCCGGCGCGCCGGCTGCGGCTGGGCCTGCTGCGGAGGCATCGGCTGCTGGGGCACCTGCTGCTGCGGGTAGCCCTGCTGCTGGTACGGCTGCTGCGGGGCCTGCGGCTGCTGCTGGTAGGGCTGCTGGCCGTACTGCGGCTGCTGCGGGGCCTGCGGCTGCTGACCGTACTGCGGCTGCTGCGGCTGCTGGGGGTAGCCCTGCTGCTGCGGGTAGCCGTACGGACCGGGCTGCTGGGGCTGCTGCGGTTGCTGAGGGTAGCCGTACTGCCCCGGCTGCTGCCCCTGCTGTCCGGGCTGCTGTCCCTGGGCGTAGCCGCCGTACCCGGGGTCGCCCGGGTGCCACGGCTGCGTGCCCTGGGGCTGGTAGCCCCCGCCCAGATCCGTCATCGATCCCCTTAAGCCGATCCGGCAAGCCTCTCGAACCGGCGTGCTAGCGACACGCCTGGAGGGAGACGTTACCGTACCGCAGGGTACGTCCCCGCTGGACGGTCTCACCCTCAGTGGCCGGTGGCCGCCGGGGACGGACGGGCGGCGCGTGCCGCCTGACGTGCGTTGAACTCGGCGACGTTGCGCTGGTGCTGCTCGAAGCTGTCGGTGAAGCGGGTGTCCCCGGGGGCCACGGTGACGAAGTAGAGCCAGTCCCCCTCGGCGGGCTGGACGGCGGCCTGCAGGGCGTCCCGGCCGGGGTTGGCGATCGGGGCGGGCGGCAGGCCGGGGTGCAGGTAGGTGTTGAACGGCGAGTCCAGCTTGGTGTCACCCGTCGTGGTGGTCAGGGTGGAGCGGCCCAGCGCGTAGTTGATGGTGGAGTCGAACTGGAGCGGCATCCGCTTCGCCAGCCGGTTGTGCACCACCCGCGCCACCTTGGCCATGTCCTCCGCGTTGTCCGCCTCCCCCTGCACCAGGCTGGCGATGACCAGCAGCTCGTACGGGCTGCGGCCGAGCAGGGGCCCGGCGGTCTCCAGGTCGTCCGCCGCCTGGGCCTTGCCGGCCTGACGGACCATCTGCTGGAGCATGGCCAGCGGGGTGGTCTCCGCGGTGACGGGATAGGTCGAGGGGAAGAGGTAGCCCTCCGGGTTCCCCCCGGCCTCGGCCGGCAGGCCGAGCTCACCGGTGCGCTGCTCGGCCACCGCCTTGGTGGTGCCCGCGGTCAGCTTGAGCTTCTGGTCCACGGCCTCGTAGACCTGGGCGGCCCGGCGGCCCTCGGGGATGGTGAGGGCGTTGGCGTTGGCGGGGTCGAGCAGCACGTTCAACGCCGAGGCGGCGGGCAGCTTCTGACGGAGCGTGTAGGTGCCGGGCTGGATGCTGTTGCCGGCCGGGCTCTTGGCGGCCGCCTCGGTGAAGGCCCGGGTGCTGGCCACCACGCCCTCCTTGACCAGGGTCTGGCCGATCTGGGCCACGGTGGCGCCCTGGACCACCGATACCTGGGCCGAGCCGGTGCCGGAGCCGCTGAAGTCGGCCGCCCGGACCGGTTCGTCCCGCGGCCACCAGAGGTAGCCGACCAGCACCGCGGCGCCGAGCACCCCGGCCAGCGCCAGCACGCTCAGGCAGCAGGCCAGGCCGGTGCGCAGCCGCCGCGGGTCGTGCGCGGGGGCGCCGGGCGGCGGGCCCGGGGTGCGGCCCTCGGGTTCGACCACCGGGGCGCCCAGGTGACCGGGCGTCAGGCCCGGCGCGCTGTACGGATCGGTCACGGCTCGTCCCCTCCGGCTGCCCTGGAACCCGGGGGTCGCAACGGCCCGGGAATGCGGAACGGGGCACCTGCGGCATTCCGCAGGTGCCCCGTCCGGGACGCTATTGCACGATGATCAGCCGACCGGCACGACGCTCTCACCGGGGGGCCTGCCGCTCACCCGTTCGGTCTCAAGGGCGTTCTGCAGGATCACCACGGCGGCCGCCTGGTCGATCACCGAGCGGCCCTTCTTGGCGTTGCGGCCGGAGGCCCGCAGGCCCTGGGCGGCGGTGACGGTGGTCATCCGCTCATCCACCAGCCGGACCGGCACCGGGTAGAGCAGCATGGCCAGCCGGCCCGCGTACTCGCGGACCTTCGCGGCGGCCGGGCCCTCCTTGCCGCTCATCGAGCGCGGCAGGCCGACCACCACCTCGATCGCCTCGTACTCGTCCGCGATCGCCTTGAGCCGGGCCTGGGAGCGGCCCCCCGCCGGGACCGTCTCCACCGGGGTGGCGATCAGCCCGTCGGGGTCGCAGCTGGCGACCCCGATCCGGGCGTCCCCCACGTCCACGGCGATCCGGCGGCCCCGGCGGAAGACCTTCTCCTCCTGAGCCTCCATCAGCGGGCGCGCTCCGCGACCAGGCCCTTGACGGCGGCGATCGCCTCGTCCAGGGCGGCCGGGTTGGTGCCGCCGCCCTGGGCGACGTCGTCCTTGCCGCCACCACCGCCGCCGAGGGTCTTGGCGGCGACCTTGACCAGCTCGCCGGCCTTGACGCCGCGCGAGCGGGCGTCCTCGTTGGTGGCGATCACGGTCAGCGGACGGTCGTTCGCCACGGTGAAGGCGGCGACCACGGCCGGGCGGGCGCCGAGCCGGGCCCGGACGTCCAGGACCAGCTTGCGCAGGTCGTCGGCGCCGGTGCCGTCGGCGACGCGGGCCGCGACCACCGAGACCCCCTGCACGTCCTCGGCGCCCGCGGCGAGGCCGGAGGCCAGCGCGAGCACCTTCTCGGCGCGGAAGCGCTCGATCTCCTTCTCGGCGTCCTTGAGCTTGGCGAGCATCCCGGAGATCTTCTCCGGCAGCTCCTCCGGGCGGCCCTTGACCAGCTCGGTGAGCTGGGCCACCACGGTGTGCTCCTTGGCCAGGAACTTGTACGCGTCGGAGCCGACCAGCGCCTCGACCCGGCGGACACCCGCACCGATCGAGGACTCGCCGAGCAGCTTCACCAGGCCCAGCTGGGCGGTGTTGCCGACGTGGGTGCCACCGCAGAGCTCCTTGGAGAAGTCCCCGATGGTGACCACGCGCACCGAGTCGCCGTACTTCTCGCCGAACATCGCGATGGCGCCGGCCTTGCGGGCCTGGTCCATCGTCATGACCTCGGCGGTGACCTCGAGTTCACGGGTCAGCACGTCGTTGATCTTCTGCTCGACGTCCACCAGGACCGAGCCCGGCACGGCGGCCGGGGAGCCGAAGTCGAAGCGGAAGCGGCCCGGGGCGTTCTCCGAACCGGCCTGGGCGGCGGTCGGGCCGAGCGCGTCGCGCAGCGCCTGGTGGGTCAGGTGGGTGGCCGAGTGGGCGCGGGCGATGGCCCGGCGGCGGTCCAGGTCGATCTGGGTGTACGCGGCGGCGCCGAGCACCACCTCGCCGACCACGACCGTGCCCTTGTGCACCGTGACGCCCGGCACCGGGGCCTGCACGTCGCGGACCTCGATCACCGCGCCGGAGTCCAGCCGGATCCGGCCCTGGTCGGCGAGCTGGCCGCCGCCCTCGGCGTAGAACGGGGTGCGGTCCAGGACGACCTCGACCTCGTCGCCCTCGTGCGCGGCCGGGGCGGAGACGCCGTCGACCAGCAGGCCGACAACGGTGGACTCGCCGTGCGAGTCGGTGTAGCCGGTGAAGACGGTGGCGCCGGAGCGGTCCGCCACCTCGCGGTAGGCGGAGACGTCGGCGTGGCCGTGCTTCTTCGCCTTGGCGTCGGCCTTGGCCCGGTCCCGCTGCTCCTTCATCAGGCGGCGGAAGCCGTCCTCGTCCACCGAGAGGCCCTGCTCTGCGGCCATCTCCAGGGTGAGGTCGATCGGGAAGCCGTAGGTGTCGTGCAGCTGGAAGGCCTTGTCACCGGCCAGCACCGAGGAGCCGGCCGACTTGGTCTCGGCGACCGCGCCGTCCAGGATCGTGGTGCCCGAGCGGAGCGTCTGGAGGAAGGAGACCTCCTCGGCGACGATCACGGTGGTGATCCGCTCGCGCTCCTTGTAGAGCTCCGGGTACTGCGGGCCCATGGCCTCGATGGTGACGTCGGTCAGCGCCTTGGCGACCGGGTCGGTGGCGCCCAGCAGGCGCATGTTGCGGATCGCGCGGCGCAGGATGCGGCGCAGCACGTAGCCGCGGCCCTCGTTGCCGGGGGTCACGCCGTCGGAGACCAGCATCACCGAGGTGCGGATGTGGTCGGCGACCACGCGCAGCGAGACGTCGGACTTCTCGGCCGCGCCGTAGCGGTGGCCGGTCAGCTCGGCCGCCCGGTCGAGGATGTGCCGGGTGGTGTCGATCTCGAAGAGGTTGTCGACGCCCTGCAGGATGGTGGCCAGACGCTCCAGGCCGAGGCCGGTGTCGATGTTCTGGCTGGGCAGGTCACCGAGGATCGGGAAGTCGTCCTTGCCCGAGCCGGCGCCGCGCTCGTACTGCATGAAGACCAGGTTCCAGATCTCCATGTAGCGCTCGCCGTTGACCGCCGGGCCGCCCTCCTCGCCGTACTCGGGGCCGCGGTCGTAGTTGATCTCCGAGCACGGGCCGCACGGGCCGGGGACGCCCATCGACCAGAAGTTGTCGGCCTTGCCCAGGCGCTGGATGCGCTCGGCCGGGACGCCGATCTTGTCGCGCCAGATGGCCTCGGCCTCGTCGTCGTCCTGGTAGACGGTGATCCAGAGCTTCTCGGGCTCCAGGCCGTAGCCGCCCTCGGCGACGGGGGTGGTCAGCAGCTCCCAGGCGAAGCCGATGGCACCCTCCTTGAAGTAGTCGCCGAAGGAGAAGTTGCCGCACATCTGGAAGAAGGTGCCGTGCCGGGTGGTCTTGCCGACCTCCTCGATGTCCGGGGTGCGGACGCACTTCTGCACGCTGGTGGCGCGCGGGAAGGGCGGCTTGACCTCGCCGAGGAAGTAGGGCTTGAACGGCACCATGCCGGCCGGGACCAGCAGCAGGGTGGGGTCGTCGGCGACCAGGGAGGCCGACGGCACGACGGTGTGGCCGCGCTCCTCGAAGAAGCGCAGCCACCGGCGGCGGATCTCTGCCGACTCCATCATTGGTCCTTCCGGTTGGGGCCGCCGGGCAGCTCCGGGAGCTGACGCGGCGTCGAATCCATGTCTGAGGGGGTGGTGCGGGCACTGCCGAGACGGGGGCGCTGGGCGGCGGCCGGGGAGCCCGGTGCCGCCTTGATAGCTCGCGCCGCCCCGATCGCCGGGTCCGCCGCGGCGCCGCGCAGCGCCTTGCGGCGCGGGGGCTCGACCACGGCGGTGCCGTCCAGGCCCAGGTCGTCGCGGAGCTGGCGCTCGCGCTCGGTCATCCCGGCGCGCACGTCGGCGGCGAACCGCTTGGCGGCGTCGCCGAGTTGGAGCGCGCCGCGGGCGGCGGTGCCGGAGAGGCTGTCCGGGGTCATCCGGTGCACGGCCTCGTTGGCCTTGTTCATGGCCCAGACGGTGGCGCCGGCGCCGACCGCCATCCAGAAGATGCGTCGCACCATCGCCGTCAGCCCTTCACCGCGCGGCGCAGCCGGCCGACCAGTCCGCCCCGGCGGGGGGCGGTGGCGGCGCGGACCTCGGCCCGGATCAGCCGGGCCAGCTCCTCGCGCTCGCCCGCCTGCTGGGGCACCGTCAGACCGGACTGCTGGCGGGCCACCGCCTTGCGCACGCCGTAGGAGAAGGCGGCCATCTTGACCAGCGGGCCGCCGAGGGTGGCGGCCACGGTGGAGGAGAGGGCGTTGGCGTTGGCGGCGGCGTCCTGCACGTTGGCGGTGATCTCGTCCACCCGCTCCAGCTGCTCGTTGGCGCTGCGCACGGCGGTGCCCGCGTCGGTCAGCAGCGGCACAGCCTGCTCGGTGACGGCGGCGACCAGCACGGTCGCCTCCCGGAGCACCTTGGAGAGCCGTACCAGGACGACCGCCAGCAGGGTGACCAGGACCGCCCAGAACACGGCCACCAACAGGCCGGCCAGCTCTCCCACGGACACCTTGTGCGCTCCCTCGCCGTCATCCCCACACTTCAGGGTTGAACCCTACCGCGATTCGGCAAGGAGATTACGTGCGGCACCCGGCTCGACCTGGGGCCGCGGCGGCGCTGCCTCCCCCGGCGGGGCAGGACGGCCGGCCCGGCCCGCCCGAGGCGGCCCTCGTAACCCCCCGCCCCGCCACCTCGTTGACGGGGTGGTCCGCAGGGTGCGGGCCCTTGCAGGCCACGGGGGCGGCTCAGTGTGCAGTGACTCACCCGGCCACCGGCTGCCCGCCGAGCTGACCAGCTTCGTCGGCCGGGAGGCCGAACTGGCGGATCTGGACGAGCTGTTGACGGCGGGTCGGCTGGTGACGGTGACCGGCCCCGGCGGGGTCGGCAAGACCAGGCTGGCCCTGCGCGCCGCGGCCGGGGCGGCCCGGCGGTACGCCGACGGGGTGCGGCTGGTGGAGCTGGCCGGGGTGCGCGGCCCGCACCTGCTGGGCCACGCGGTGCTGGAGGCGCTGCGACTGCCCGACTCCACCCCCCGGCAGCCGGAGGAGGTGCTGGTCGAGCAACTGGCCGACCGGGAGCTGCTGCTGGTGCTGGACGGCTGCGAACACCTGGTGGAGTCCTGCGCCGCACTGGCCGCCGCGCTGCTGCGGGCCGCCCCCGGGCTGCGGGTGCTGACCACCGGCCGGGAGGTGCTCGGGATCGCGGGCGAACACCTCCACCCCCTGGCGCCGCTGCCGGTGTCGGCGGAGCCGGGCCGGGTCCCGGCGGCGGTGCGGCTGTTCGCCGACCGGGCCGCCGCCGTGCTTCCGGGCTTCGAGCTGACCGAGCGCAACCTGGCCGAGGCCACCCGGCTCTGCCGCCGGCTGGACGGCATCCCGCTCGCGGTGGAGCTGGCCGCCGGGCGGCTGCGGGCGCTCTCGGTGGAGCAGATCACCGACCGGCTGGACGACCGCTTCCGGCTGCTGGTCGGCGGTTCGCGCAGCGGCCCGGAGCGGCACCGCACGCTGCGCACCACGATCGGCTGGAGTCATGAGCTCTGCACGCCGCAGGAACGTTTGCTCTGGGCCCGGCTCTCGGTCTTCACCGGCGGCTTCGACCTGGAGGCGGTCGAGTACGTGTGCGCGGGCGAGGGCCTGGCCGCCGAGGAACTCCTCGACCTGGTGGGCGAGTTGATCGCCAAGTCGGTGCTGCTGCGGGAGCAGGGCCCGCTCGGCGCCCGCTACCGGCTGCTGGACACCCTGCGCGAGTACGGCGCCGGCTGGCTGCGGGCGAGCGGCGAGGAGCAGCGCCTGCGCCGGCGCCACCGGGACTGGTACCTCGGGGTGGCCACCTGGGGCGAGGTCGAGTGGTTCGGCCCGCGGCAGCCGGAGACCGCCGAGCGGACCAGACTGGCCCACTCCAACCTGCGCGCCGCGCTGGAGTTCAGCCTGGCCGAGCCGGGCGAGGAGCAGCTGGCCCTGCTGCTGGCCGGCACCCTCTGGTACTACTGGGTCGGCTCCGGCCACCTGGGCGAGGGCCGGCACTGGCTGGACCGCGCGCTGGCGCTGGCCCCCGAGCCGACCGAGGCCCGGGCCAAGGCCCTCTGGGTGACGGGCTACCTGGCCACCCTCCAGGGCGACCTGCACCGGGCCCGCCCCGCCCTGGCCGAGTGCCACCGGCAGGCCGTGGAGACCGGGGACGACCGGGCGCTCGCCTACGCGGTGCACCGGCAGGGCTGCGCGGCCCTGATCGGCGACGAACTCGCGCGCGCCACCGAGCTGTTCGAAGAGGCGCTCTGGCACTACGAGGCGATCGGCGAGCTGAACAGCAACGTGCTGATGGCGATGTTCGAGCTCGGCGTGGCGCACCTCTTCCAGGGCGAGACCGAGCGCGGCACCATCTGGCTGGAGAAGGTCCGGGAGGTCTGCGAGGAGCACGGCGAGCAGTGGGCCTACGCCTACGGCCGCTACGCGATGGCGTACGCGGCCTGGCTCTCCGGCGAGCTGCGCCCGGCCCGCGCGCACGCCCGCGAGTGCGTGCGGCTGAACCACCTCTTCCAGGACCTGCTCGGCGTGGTGCTGGCGCTGGACGTGCTGGCGGTGCTGGAGACCGAGGGCCCGGACCCGGACCTGTACGAGGCGGCGGTGCTGCTCGGCGCGGCGCACCGGACCTGGCGGGCGGTCGGCAAGCCGTTCTGCGGCTCGACCACCTTCAACACCCCGCACCGCACCGGCCTGGAGCGGGCCAGGAGCGGTCTGACGGAGCAGGAGTTCGCCGAGGCCTTCGAGCTGGGCGTGGCCCTGGACCTGGACCGGGCGGCGGCCCGGGTGGCCTCAGGCCGTGCCGTGCGGGTGCCCCGGAACGGGCCGAGCCCCGCAGCCGGAAGGCTGCGGGGCTCGGCTGTGCCTGCGGCAGGTCAGCGCGAGTAGTACTCGACGACCAGCTGCTCGTCGCAGATCACGGGGACCTCACGACGCTGCGGGGCGCGGTCCAGGCGGAAGGCCAGGGCGCGGAGGTTGACCTCGAGGTACTTCGGGGTCTGGCCCTCGCCCGCGTTGCCACCCTCACGGGCGACGACGAACGGGGTCTTCTCCTTGCTACGGTCACGCACGGTGACGACGTAGCCCGGCTTCAGCTGGAACGACGGCTTGTTGACCTTGCCACCGTTGACCTCGATGTGGCCGTGGACGACCATCTGACGGGCCTGGTAGATCGTGCGGGCGATGCCCGAACGCAGGACCAGCGAGTCCAGACGGGTCTCCAGCAGGGCGACGAGCGCCTCACCGGTCTTGCCCTCGACCTTCTTCGCGTTCTCGAACGCGCGGGCCATCTGCTTCTCGCTCAGGTCGTACTGGGCGCGCAGACGCTGCTTCTCGGTCAGACGGACCTTGTAGTCAGAGTTCTGCTTGCGGCCACGGCCGTGCTGGCCGGGCGGGTACGGGCGGGCCTCGAAGTACTTGACGGACTTCGGGGTCAGCGGGATACCCAGCGCACGGGCAATCTTGACCTTGGGACGCTTCTGGTTCGCCATGGAACCATTACCTCTTTCAGTTGCGAATACGGCTTCACCAGGTGTTGACGGAGGTTGCTCCTCGCGACCCGGAGAAAAACCGCCCGCAGGACGGACGATCAGCCGCTCTCCGCAGCCGGGCACTACTGTGCTTGCACACGTTCGGCCCACCGCCGTGAGGTGGTGGGCTGCACGCGACACCGAAATCGGTGCGCAACGCTCCAGGAAGTCCGTGGAGGACTTCACGGCCATCGCCCCGCTGGTGCGGCCGGTCGGTCAGCCGAAGCTCACCGCCGGGCCCGGGACAAGGCACTCCGGGCAACTATACAGGCGTCACGACTCTCCCCTGAGCCGGCCCCTGGTCCACTCCACGGTGTCCGCGTACCGGGCCTCGCCGCCGCGCCTGGTCGGCTTGTAGTACTCCTTGCCGTGGACCGCGTCCGGCGCGTACTGCTGGCGGGCGATGCCCTCGGGCCGGTCGTGCGGGTACTGGTAGCCCTGGGCGTGGCCCAGCTTGGCCGCCCCCTTGTAGTGGCCGTCGCGCAGGTGCGGCGGCACCGCCCCGGCCAGGCCGGCCCGGACGTCGGCGAGGGCGGCGTCGATGGCCAGGTAAGCCGCGTTGGACTTGGGGGCCAGCGCCAGCGCGATGGCCGCCTGGCTGAGGATGATCCGGGCCTCCGGGAAGCCGATCAGGGCCACCGCCTGGGCCGCCGCCACCGCCGTCTGCAGGGCGGTGGGATCGGCCAGGCCGACGTCCTCGCTGGCCGAGATCATCAGCCGCCGGGCGATGAACCGCGGGTCCTCGCCGGCCTCGATCATCCGGGCCAGGTAGTGCAGGGTGGCGTCCACGTCGCTGCCCCGGATCGACTTGATCAGGGCGCTGGCCACGTCGTAGTGCTGGTCGCCGTCCTTGTCGTAGCGGACGGCCGCCTGGTTCACCGCCGTCTCGGTGGTGGCCAGGGTGATCTCCGCCTCGCCCTTCTCCAGCGCCGCCCCGGCCGCCGCCTCCAGGGTGGTGAGCGCCCGCCGGGCGTCCCCGCCGGCGAGGCGCACCAGGTGGTCCTCGGCCTCCTGACCGAGCGTCACCTCACCGCCCAGGCCGCGCTCGTCCTCCACCGCGCGGCGCAGCAGCGCCCGGACGTCCTCGTCGGTCAGCGACTCCAGGGTGAGCAGCAGCGAGCGGGAGAGCAGCGGGGAGATCACCGAGAAGTAGGGGTTCTCGGTGGTGGCGGCGATCAGGGTGACCCAGCGGTTCTCCACCGCCGGGAGCAGCGAGTCCTGCTGGGCCTTGGAGAAGCGGTGGATCTCGTCCAGGAAGAGCACCGTCTCCCGGCCGGACATGCCGACGGCGCGACGGGCGCCGTCGATCACCGCGCGGACCTCCTTGACCCCGGCGGTGATCGCCGAGAGCTCCACGAAGCGGCCCTCCACCGCCTGGCTGATCACGTGCGCCAGGGTGGTCTTGCCGGTGCCGGGCGGACCCCAGAGGATCACCGAGCTGGTCGCCGCCGGGCCGCGCGAGTTGGCCACCAGCCGGCGCAGCGGGGAGCCGTCCTTGAGCAGCTGCCGCTGCCCGGCCACCTCGTCGATGGTGCGCGGGCGCATCCGCACGGCGAGCGGGGCCCGCCCGGGCTCCTGGGCCTGGCGTTCCTCGGCGGCTGCGGTGAAGAGGTCCGGTTCCACGCTGTGAAGCGTATGCCAGAGCGCCGACGCTTCAGTCGGCCAGCTTCGCGGCGTGGTCGGGCACGTACTTCTGCAGGTCGCGCGGGGGCCGCTGGTAGCCGTGGCCCGGCGGACGGGCCGGCAGGTGCACGGAGGGCGGGCTGACCTCGTGGTACGGGACGGTGGACAGCAGGTGGGCGATCATGTTGATCCGGGCCCGGCGCTTGTCGTCGCTCTCCACCACGTGCCAGGGGGACTCGGGGATGTCGGTGTAGACGAACATCTCGTCCTTGGCCCGGGAGTACTCCTCCCACCGGGAGATCGACTCGGTGTCCATCGGCGACAGCTTCCAGCGCCGCATCGGGTCCTCCAGCCGGTCCCGGAAGCGCTTCTCCTGCTCGGTGTCGCTGACCGAGAACCAGTACTTGCGCAGCATGATCCCGGCCTCGATCAGCATCCGCTCGAAGGTCGGGCACTGGTGCAGGAACTGCCAGTACTCCTCCGGCGTGCAGAAGCCCATCACCTTCTCCACC
Source organism: Kitasatospora sp. NPDC001664 (assembly GCF_053596675.1). Classification (NCBI taxonomy): domain Bacteria; kingdom Bacillati; phylum Actinomycetota; class Actinomycetes; order Kitasatosporales; family Streptomycetaceae; genus Kitasatospora; species Kitasatospora sp. NPDC001664. Next base: position 147,707 of record NZ_JBSFGS010000002.1, on the reverse strand, counting down.
CCGGCCCGGTTGTACCAGCTCCGGTCGAACAGCACGATCTCCCCGGCGGCCGGCAGCTGCTCCACGTACCGCTGGAAGTACCACTGGCTGCGCTGGCGCTCGGTCGGCGCCGGGAGTGCGGCGATCCGCGCCACCCGGGGGTTGAGGTACTCGGTGACCCGCTTGATCGCGCCGCCCTTGCCGGCCGCGTCCCGGCCCTCGAAGACCACCACCAGCCGGACGCCCTCGGCCCGCACCCACTCCTGGAGCTTGACCAGCTCGCCCTGGAGCCGGAGCAGCTCGCGCTCGTACGGCTTCTTCGGGAGCCTCGTCGTGCTGCTCGGCTTGGGGGACTTCGACGCCATCCGGCCCTCCGCTCACGGGTGCTGATGGGCACTCACGTTACGGCGGATCAGGCCCGGTCGCAGGTCGGCCGCGCACTGCGTGCGAACTCCGGGCGAACTGCGTGGGAACGGCGCGGGGCGCCCGGGACCGACCGTCCCCTGTGCTGCCGGTACCGGACCCCCCGCGACGGGTGGCCCACTCTGCCCCAGCCCCGGCGGGCCGGTCCAATTCCCGGTTCCATAACCTGACGGCATGGACATCGACACCCGGCTGCTCCGCTCCTTCGCGGCGGTCTACGAGGAGCGCCAGCTCACGGCCGCCGCTGCCCGGCTGCTGGTGTCCCAGCCCGCCCTCACCAAGCAGGTGCGCCAGCTGGAGGCCCTGCTCGGCGTCCAGCTCTTCGAGCGCACCCGGACCGGCGTGACGCCCACTCAGGCCGCCGAGGAGCTCGCCCGCCGGGCCCCCTCCCTGCTGGCCGGCTGGGACGGCGCCGTCCGCGCCGTCCGCCAGGCGGCCACCGAGGCCGAGGGAGTGCTCCGGGTCGGCTTCGAGGGGGCCACCGTCAACCTGATGAGCCTGGCCACCATGGCCGACTTCGAACGGCGGATGCCCGGCTGGCAGGCCCGGATGCGACAGAACAACTGGTTCGACGTCACCTCCGGCCTGGCGAGCGGCGAGATCGACCTCGCCCTCTGGCACGCCCCCGCCGACCTCTCCCCCGAGTTCGCCGGCGAACGCCTCGCCACCTCCCCCCGGCTCGCGGTCCTCCCCGTCTCCCACCCCCTGGCCGGCCGCGCGACCATCGACGTCACCGAGCTCTTCGACGACCCCTTCGTCGCCATCCCCGCCGAGGCCGGCTTCTGGCGCGACTACTGGCTCGGCTGCCCCGAACGCGGCGGCCGCCCGGCCCGGATCGGCGCCGTCGTCCACAACGCCGACGAATGGCTCGCCGCCGTCGCCTGCGGCCAGGGCATCGGCTTCGCCCCCTCGGCCATGAGCCGCCTCGCCTCCCGCCCCGACGTGGTCTACCGCGAGGTCACCGGCCTCTCCCCCAGCCACGTCGGCCTCTACTGGCTCCGCGACCGCCCGCTCACCGCGGCGATGGCCGCCTTCATCGAGAGCTGCCGCAGCACCTTCGAGCTGTAGGTACCGGCTTCCAGGCGCCACGAAGGTGCGTGAAGTGTACAGTTCTGTCATGAGCGATACGCTGCCGATCACCGAAGCGCGGGCCAAGTTCGGCTCGCTGGTACGCCGGGCCTCGCACAGCCGTGAGCGGATCATCATCACCGACCACGGCCAGCCCGCCGCCGTCCTCATCAACCCCCAGGAACTCGCCGACCTCGAGGACGCCCTCGCGCTGGCCCAGTACCGCGCCCGCCAGGCCGCCGGTACCGTCGTGACCGTCGCCCACGACGACGTCCGCACCCAGCTCGGCCTGGAGCGCGAGTGACCCACCGCGTCACCTGGGACGAGCACGCGATCAACGCCGCGGCCCGCTTCCTCAAGGACGACCCGGACGGCCTGCGCCAGGTCATGGACGCCGTCGACCTCCTGGCCGACGATCCCCGGCCGACCGGCTCCACCGCATACGGCTCACCCGACCTGCGCCGCATGCACGTCGGCCGCTACCGGGTGATGTACGAGATCGCCGACAGCACCGTGACGATCGTGATCGTCAACCTCGGCCGCGTGGCCTGACCTCCCTACCGCGGCCTGCTCACGAGGTGACGGCGGCGGTGATCCGGTCGACGTCGCCGCGTTCCGCGGGCGGGAGCGGGCCGCCGTTCGCCCGGCGGAGGGCGTCCGCCTCGGCCAGCAGGCGGGCGGCCTCGGCCGGGTCGGCGGCGAGGACGGCGGCTCCGGCCAGGCCCTCCAGGGAGAGTGCAACGGCTCGCTGATCGCCCAACTCCCTCGCGTACGACAGGCCTTGGCGGTGCAAGTCCGCTGCCTCGGCCGCCTGGCCGCGCAGCTCGGCGATGAAGCCGAGCTCGACGTGGAGGAGGTGCTTCCCGGCGAGGGACGACGGGTAGTCGTCGAGCATCGTGCGCAGGTGGCGCTCGGCCTCGTCGAGCTCGCCCGCTCGCCGAGCCCCCAGCGCCAGCCCCATCAGGGCGAACACCTCGCCGTACAGGTAGCCCTGGGCCACCGCCGCCTGGCGGGCGCGCTCGTGCAGCTCGCGGGCCCGGTCCCAGTCACCGGCCAGCAGGGCCAGCCGGCCCAGGCCGCCGAGCCGGGCGGAGACCTCGGCGGCCAGGCCGAGCCCCTCGGCGAGGGCCAGGCCCTCGGTCTGGAGCGTGGCCGCGGCGGTGTGGTCCCCGGCGATCTCGGCCAGTGCGGCGAGCACCGGGACGGTCTGCAACTCGCCCCAGCCGTCGCCCAGCTGACGGAAGGCCAGGGCGGCCGCTCGGCCGTCCCGCCCGGCTGCCTCCAGGTCGCCTGCCACCAGGGCGGTGACGGCCAGCAGGGCCCGGACGGCGGCCGTGCCCCAGGCGTCGTCCGCCGCCTCGCAGAGCTCCAGGGCCCGGCCGGCGACCTCCCGTGCGGTCACCGGGTCGCCGGCGTGGTGCAGGCCGTAGCCGTGCAGCCAGAGCGCCCGCCCGTGCCGTCCCGGGTCGGGCGTCACCCCGACCGGCCCCTCCCCGCCGGGTTTCTGGTGACCCGTCAGCATCGCGAACGCGCCGTACTGGAGCCGGAGTTCGACCTCCCCCGGGGCCCCGGGCGGCAGCCGGTCGAGAACGGTGGCGAGGGTGGTGCGGGCCTCGTGCAGGCGGCCGCGCAGCAGCCACCACGGGGCGAGCGCGGCGGCCTGCCGGGCGGCGCCGGACGGGTCCGCACGGTGGAGTGCGGCGTGCAGGTTGGCGGCGTCGGCGTCCAGCCGGGCCAGCCACTCGCGCTGGTGCGGGCCGCGCAGTGCGGGTTCGGCCCGGACCGCCAGGTCGGCGTAGTGACGGGCGTGGCGGTCAGCCGTGGGGCCCAACTCCCCCGCCTCGTGGAGGCGTTCGCGCGCGTAGGCGGCCACCGATTCGAGCAGGTGGTAGCGCGGGCCGTCGGCTCCGTGCACCGCGTCGACCAGCGAGCGGTCCACCAGCCGGCCGACCAGGTCGAGGACCTCCCACTCGGGTGTGCCGTCCGCCGCGCAGACCGCCTCGGCGGCCGCCAAGGTGCACCCCGCCACGGGGACGGAGAGCCGTCTCAGCACGGCGCGTTCGGACTCGGTGAGCAGGTCCCAGCTCCAGTCGATCACCGCGCGCAGGGTCTGCTGCCGGGCCGGCAGCCCGCGCTGCCCGGAGGCCAGCAGCCGGAACCGGTCGCCCAGCCGGTCCGCCAACTCCCGTACGCCCATGGACCGGACCCGGGTCGCGGCCAGCTCCAGGGCGAGCGGCAGGCCGTCCAGGCGGCCGCAGATCAGCTCCACGGCCTCCCTGGTCCGGGCGTCCTGCGGGCTCGCCCCGAAGCCCGGGGCGGCAGCGGTGGCGCGCTCCGTGAACAGCCGTGCGGCGTCGGCGGGTTCGAGCGGGGTGACGGGGTGGAGGGTCTCCTCCGGGAGGCGCAGCGACTCCCGGCTGGTGGCCAGTACCCGCAGGCCGGGCGCCACCGCCAACAGCTCGGCGACCAGCGCGGCGGCCGCGTCGATCACGTGCTCGCAGTTGTCCAGGACCAGCAGCGTCCGCCGCCCCCGCAGCGCGGCGGCCAGCGAGGCGGCGGCCGAGTCGGGCGCCAGCGGCATCGCGGCCTGCTGGACGCCCAGGGCGGCGGCCACCGGCTGGGCCAGGTCGGCCGTGCCGACGGGCAGCGGGCCGAGCTCCACCAGCCGGACGTCCTCCCGCGGATCCTCCGACAGCCGGTGGGCGAGGGCCAGCGCGAGCCGGGTCTTGCCCACCCCGCCGGGGCCGGTGAGCGTCACCAGCCGCTCACCGCGCACCAGTCGGAGGAGCCGCTCCAGCGCCGGGCCACGCCCGACCAGCCCCGTCCGCGGCACCGGCAGCACCGCCGCACCGACACCCGTCGGCACGGCCGCCCCACCACCGAGCTCCGCCGGTGCTGGCAGCAGCGCCGGGTCCTGCCGCAGGATCGCCGCGTGCAGGGCCGTCAGCTCCGGTCCCGGATCGATGCCCAACTCCTCGGCCAGCAGCGCCCGCAGCTCCCCGTACGCGGCGAGCGCCTCCCCCTGCCGCCCCGCCCGGTACAGCGCCCGCAGCTGCACCGCGCGCAGCCGCTCCCGCAGCGGGTGACGGTCCACCAGTTCGGCGAGCCCGCCCACCAGCAGCGGATCGCCCGCCGCCAGCCGGGCCTCGGCCCGCTCCTCCTCCGCCGACAGCCGCTCCTCCGCGAGCCGCTGCACCGCCGCCCGGGCGAACTCCTCGTCACCGAAGTCGGCGTACGGCTCGCCGCGCCACAGCTCCAGTGCCGCACCCAGGGCCGTCGCCCGCTCCCCGGGGTCCACCATCAGCCGCGCCCCGGCCGTCCGGGTGCGGAAGGCGCCCGCATCGAGCTCGCCCTCCGCCAACTCCAGCCGGTACCCGGCCGGTTGGTGGGTGACCCGATCACGCCCGATCGCCCGGCGCAGCTGGGAGACCTTGGCCTGGAGGGCGTTGGCGGGGTTGCCCGGCAGGGCGTCGCCCCAGAGGGCGTCCACCAGCCGGTCGGTCGGCACGGCCCGTCCCCCGTGGACCAGCAGCACCGCCAGCAGCGTCCGCACCTTGGCCTCGGGGACCGGCACCACCGCACCGTCCGCGTCCCACACCGCCAGCGGACCGAGCACCCCGTACCTCATGCGGCCCACCCTACACAGCCAAGATCATCAGCCCGCCGTCAGCGGACCGTCAGTGCTCCCGAAGCGAGTTGAGCGATCGTCAGGCCAACGGAACGAGAGACCTCCCGAGGAGCCAGCCATGACCAGCACCGACCTCTTCCAGCCCGCCCGTCTCGGCGCGCTCCGCCTCGCCAACCGCCTGGTGATGGCCCCGATGACCCGCAACCGGGCCGACTCGCAGGGCGTCCCGACCGAGCTGATGGCCACCTACTACGCCCAGCGCGCCACCGCCGGCCTGATCATCGCCGAGGCCGCCACCCCCAACCCGGTCGGCGCCACCTACCCCGACATCCCGGCCATCCACGACGAGACCCACGTCGCCGGCTGGCGGCGCGTCACCGAGGCCGTCCGGGCCGAGGGCGGGCAGATGTACCTGCAGCTCCAGCACGGCGGCCGGGTCGGCCACCCGGAGACCACCGGGCTGCACCCGCTCGCGCCCTCCCCCGTCCCGCTGCCCGGCACGATCTTCACCCCGTCCGGACACCAGGAGACCGTGGTGCCGCGGGAGATGACGGAGCAGGACGTCCGCGACACCGTCGCCGACTTCGCCGCAGCCGCGCGCCGCGCCGTGGAGGCGGGCTTCGCCGGGGTCGAGGTGCACTCCGCCAACGGCTACCTGCTGCACCAGTTCCTCTCCTCGCACACCAACCGCCGCACCGACGGCTACGGCGGCTCCGTCGCGAACCGGATCCGCTTCACCGTCGAGGTGGTGCGCGCGGTCGCCGAGGCCATCGGCCCGGAGCGGGTCGGCGTCCGGATCGCCCCCGGCGTGACCGCCAACGGCATGGCGGAGGACGACGTCGAGGAGGTCTACCCGGCCCTGGTCGAGGCGCTGGCCGGGCTCGGCGGCCTCTCCTACCTGCACGTGGTCTTCGCCGATCCGGAGCAGCCGCTCTTCCACGCCCTGCGCCGCGCCTGGCCGGGCACCCTGATCGCCAACCCGGTGCTCCCCTGGCCCGGCCCGCTCCCGGTGGACGGCGGCCGCGCCGCCGGCGAGCGGCTGCTCGCCGCGGGCGCCGACCTGATCGCGCTCGGCCGCGCCTTCCTGGCCAACCCCGACCTGGTCGCCCGGCTGCGCACCGGCGCACCGCTGAACCCGATCCGGGACGCCCACCTGATGTACGTCGGCGGGGCGACGGGCTACACCGACTACCCCGCGCTGGAGCCGGCCGGGACCGGGGCGGGACGCTGAACCCTCACGGCCGGGACGGCGGGACGGCCAGGGTGGGTGCATCCGACCCTGACGGAGGATCACCATGGCCACCGCCCCGCCCACCCGGAACGACCACGGCCAGGACGTGGACCCGCACGACCTGGACCTGGTCGCCTTCCGCTCCGACCCCACCCGGCGGGCCCGCGACTCGCTGTTGGCCGTCAACGCCGGGATGCGCAGCGCCTACGCGACCCTGAAGGCCGACCTCACCCCGCACCTCGGCCCGGTGATCGTGGTGGAGAACGACTCCCGGGGCGGCCGCTACACCCTGATCCACCGGGGCGAGCGGGAGAGTCTGCACCCGGTGGCCGAGGAGTTCGAACTCGCCAAGTCCATCGCCCACGTCCCGCTCGGCGTCTTCTCGATCCTCGCCCCGTACCTGAGCGGACCGACCGGGGCGGCCGGCTGGGCCGGGCCGCTGCGGGAGTTCGCCGGGACGCTCGGCACGGCCCGCCGCCTCCTCGAAGCGGCGCGGCTGCCGCAGGAGTTGGAGGCCTCCTCGCGGCGGATCCTGGACGCGGCGGTGGAGTTCGCGGAGACCTCCACGGCCCGGGACGGCTTCACCGTCGAGTCCTTCACCGAGTTCACCGGCTCCGTCTACGCCGACATCCGCACCAACATGGCGCACGCCGCCCGGGCCCAGATCGCCGGGGTCGGCCGCCTGATGCGGCGCTGGCGGCAGCGGGTCGGCGAGCGGGAGTGGCCGGACCTCTACGTGGTGGTGCTCTCGATCTGGACCACCGCCGTGCTCAACCAGAACAGCATCGTCATCCGGCGCTTCCTCGACCCGGCCCGGGCCGACGACCACCTGCTCGACATCACCACCGCCCAGCTCCCGGCCGACCCGGTGGCCACCGCGCTGGACAACCTGGCCCGGATCGTCCAGGACAACGTCGCCGCCGAACTGGTCTTCCCGGTCGACCAGGAGGTGGCCGACGCCCTCAAGGGCCAGGAGGACCTGCTCTCGGAGACCATCCTGGAGCAGCTCTCCTGCCCCTACCGGGGCCGGGCCGCGTGAGTCGGCGGGCGGCCGTCGGGCTGGTCCTGCTGGCCGCCGACCTGCGGGCCGCCTTCACCGCACTCCCCCCGCTGCTGCCGGCCCTCGGCCTCGGCGGGGCCGCCGCGAGCGCCCTCACCACCCTGCCCGTGCTCTGCCTGGCCCTGGTCGCCCCGTTCGCCGCGCCGCTCGCCCGCCGCTTCGGCAGCTCCGCGACGGTGGCCGCCGCCCTGGCGCTGCTGACGGCGGGTCAACTCCTCCGGGGCCTCCCCGCCACCGCCGCCCTGTTCGCCGGTACCGCCCTGGCGGGCGCGGGCATCGCGGTCGGCAACGTCCTGCTCCCCGCCGTGGTCAAGCAGCGGTTCCCCGGCCGGACCGGCCCCGCCACCGGCCTGGCCATGGCCGCGATGTCCGGCACCGCCGCCCTCGCCGCCGCGCTGGCCGTCCCCCTGGCCCGCGCCACCGGCCCGCACGCGGCCCTCGCCCTCTGGGCCGTGCCGTCCCTCGCGGCCGCCCTGCTCTGGAGGCGGGGGCACGAGGCAGACGGGCCGCCTCGGGGGCGCGGGGAACTGCGCGCTGCGGAAGGTTCGGACCTGTCTGCCGGGTACGGGCGCTCACCTGCACGTGAATCTCCGTACCCGGCACGCGGGTCGTGTTCTTCCGCAGCGCGCCGTTCCCCGCGCCCCCGGGGCGCTGCCCTGGCCCTGTCCGTCGCCGGCTTCCTCGGGCTGGTCTCGCTGATGTTCTACGTCCTGACCGCCTGGCTCCCCACCCTGATGCGGGATCAGGGGCACGGCGCCGCCGAGGCCGGGGCGATGCTCTCGGTCTTCCTGCTGGTCGGCATCCCGCTGGGGTTCGCCGCTCCGGTGCTCGCCGCCCGGCTGCCGGACCAGCGCCCGCTGGCCGCCGCCGTCTCCGCCGCCACCGCCCTCGGACTGGCCGGGCTGCTGCTGGCACCGCGGGCGGCCTGGCTCTGGGTGGTGCTGCTCGGGGTGGCCAACGGCATCGGGTTCCCGCTCGCCGTCACCCTGCTGGGCCTGCGCACCCCGGACCCGGCCACCGCCACCCGGCTCTCCGGGCTGGCCCAGACGGCGGGCTACGGGCTGGCCGCCCTCGGCCCGCTGACGGTGGGTCTGCTGCACACCGTCACCGGCGGCTGGACGGCACCGCTGCTCCTGCTGCTGGCGCTCGTCCTGCCGGAAGCGGCCCTCGGTCTGGCCGCCTCCCGTCGAGGCCTACTCACGCTCAGAACGAGCCGAACGGCTCCGGGTAGCGGCAGTGCCCGCTCGGCGTGGAGCCGTTGGCCCCCGGCAGGCGGAGCGCCTGGAAGTACTCGGCGGGCACCTCGAAGGGCCCGGTCACCGCGTGCTCGGCGGCCGGCGTGAAGCCGAACTGCCCGTAGTAGGACGGATCCCCGAGCACCACGACCAGCTGCTCGCCCGCCGCCGCCGCGGCCTCCAGCACGGCCCGCACCAGCAGCTGCCCGACCCCCTGCCGCTGCCACTCGGGCGCGACCGCCACCGGGGCGAGCGCCAGTGCCTCACCGCCGCCGACCTCCAGCCGGGTCAGCAGGGCGTGGCCGACCACCAGGTCCCGCTCGTCCACCGCGACCACCGAGAGCTCCGGCAGCCAGGCGTGGTCGCGGCGCAGCGCGTCGACCAGGTCGGCCTCGTCCGGGCCGGGGAACGCGGCCATGTGCACCCGTCTGGTCGCGGGCGCGTCCTCGGGGAGCTCGACTCTGGTGCTGACGGTCATCGGTGTTCCTTCCACGCCATTGTGGACGACGGAGCGGCCCCGGCAGTTGCGACGAGTCGCATCCACCGGGGCCACGATGTTACTGAAGCCTCGTCAGGACTCCTTCGGGGCCTCCGACTTGGCGGCCGCGGCCGTCTCCGACTTCGGCTTGGCGTCGACACCGGCCTCCCGGCGCTGGGCCGGGGTGATCGGGGTCGGGGCGCCGGTCAGCGGGTCGCCGCCGGTCGAGGTCTTCGGGAACGCGATGACGTCACGGATGGTGTCGTACCCGCCGAGGAGGGTGACGATGCGGTCCAGGCCGAAGGCGACGCCACCGTGCGGCGGCGGGCCGTAGTTGAAGGCGTCCAGCAGGAAGCCGAACTGCGACTGGGCCTCCTCCTCGCTGAGGCCGATCGCGTCGAACGCCCGCTTCTGCACGTCCCGCTGGTGGATACGGATCGAACCGCCGCCCAGCTCCGAGCCGTTGAGCACCAGGTCGTAGGCGTTGGAGAGCGCCGAGCCCGGGTCGGTGTCGAAGGTGGCCAGCGACTCGGCGGTCGGGGCGGTGAAGGGGTGGTGCACCGCGTGCCAGCCCTGGAACTCGCCCTTGTCGTCCTCGATCGGCTCGAACATCGGGAAGTCGACCACCCAGAGGAAGGCCCACTGCGACTCGTCGATGAGCTCGCAGCGGCGGCCGATCTCCAGACGGGCGGCGCCGAGCAGCTCCTGCGAGGCGGTCTTCTTGCCGGCCGCGAAGAACACCGCGTCGCCCGGCTTGGCGCCGGCCGCGGCGGCCAGGCCGGCCAGGTGCTCCTCGGAGAGGTTCTTGGCCACCGGGCCGCGCAGCTCGCCGGTCTCGGCGTCCACCAGCACGTAGGCCAGGCCGCGGGCGCCGCGCGCCTTGGCCCAGTCCTGCCAGGCGTCCAGCTGCTTGCGCGGCTGTGAGGCGCCACCGGGCATCACCACGGCGCCGACGTACGGGGCCTGGAAGACCCGGAACTCGGTGCCCGCGAAGTACTCGGTGAGGTCGGTGAGCTCCTGGCCGAAGCGCACGTCCGGCTTGTCCGAGCCGTAGCGGTTCATCGCGTCGGCGTAGGTCATCCGGGGCAGCGGGCTGGGCAGCTCGTAGCCGTGGACCTCGGACCAGATCCGGGAGACGACCTTCTCGCCGAGGGCCAGGATGTCCTCCTGGTCGACGAACGAGGCCTCGATGTCCAGCTGGGTGAACTCCGGCTGCCGGTCGGCGCGGAAGTCCTCGTCGCGGAAGCAGCGGGCGATCTGGTAGTACCGCTCCATGCCGGCCACCATCAGCAGCTGCTTGAACAGCTGCGGCGACTGCGGCAGGGCGTACCAGTGGCCCGGCTGCAGGCGGACGGGCACCAGGAAGTCGCGGGCGCCCTCGGGGGTGGAGCGGGTGAGGTACGGGGTCTCGATGTCGAGGAAGTCGTTCTCCTCCATCACCGTGCGGATGATGTGGTTGACCTTCGAGCGCAGCCGCAGCGCGCGGGCCGGGCCCTCGCGGCGCAGGTCCAGGTAGCGGTACCGGAGGCGGACCTCCTCGTTGACCGTGCCCGGCTCGTACTCGGCGACCTGGAAGGGCAGCGCGGCGGCCTCGGAGAGGACCTCCAGCGCGCCCACCACGACCTCGATCTTGCCGGTCGGGATCTCCGGGTTCTCGTTGCCCTCGGGGCGGACCCGGACCTCGCCGACGACCTTGACGCAGTACTCGGAGCGCAGGTCGCCGATGGCCTCCAGGTCACGGGCGACGATCTGCACGGTGCCGGAGGCGTCCCGGAGGTCGATGAAGGCGACGCCGCCGTGGTCGCGGCGGCGGGCGACCCAGCCGGCCAGGGTGACGGTGGTGCCGGCGTGCTCCGCGCGGAGCGTGCCCGCGTCGTGCGTGCGGATCACAGCTGCTTCTCCTTCAGGGTGGTGACGAGTGCTTCGAGGGCGACGGGGCTCTGCTCGCCGGAGGTCATGTCCTTCAACTGGACGACGCCCTCGGCGAGATCGCGGTCCCCGGCGACCAGGGCGAAGCGGGCGCCGCTACGGTCGGCGGACTTCATGGCGTTCTTGATGCTCTTGACGCCGAAGGCGAGGTCGGTGGCGATGCCGGCCCGGCGCAGCTCGGTGACCTTGCCGAACAGCACGGCCTTGGCCTCCTCGCCGAGCGCCACGGCGTACACCTCGGTGGTGACCGGCAGGTCGAGGGTCACGCCCTCCGCCTCCAGCGCCAGGTAGGTGCGGTCCACGCCCAGGCCCCAGCCGACCGAGGGCAGGGCCGGACCGCCGAGCATCTCCGACAGGCCGTCATAACGCCCGCCGCCGCCGATCGCGGACTGCGCCCCGAGGCCGAAGTGCACGAACTCGAAGGTGGTGCGGGTGTAGTAGTCCAGGCCGCGGACCAGCTTGGGGTCCTGCTCGTACGCCACCCCGGCGGCGGTCAGCAGCGCGCGGACCTGCTCGTCGTAGGACGTGCAGTCCTCGCAGAGGTAGTCGCGGAGCATCGGCGCGTCGGTGAGCTGGGCCTGCACCGACTCGCGCTTGTCGTCGAGCACCCGGAGCGGGTTGATCTCGGCGCGGCGGCGGGTCTCCTCGTCCAGGTCGAGCCCGGAGAGGAAGTCGACCAGCGCGGCGCGGTAGACCGGGCGGCACTGCCTGTCGCCCAGCGAGTTGACCAGCAGCTTGTAGTTCCGCAGGCCGAGCGCCTTGAAGGCGTCGTCCGCCAGGATCATCAACTCGGCGTCCAGCGCCGGGTCCTCGGCCCCGATCGCCTCGGCGCCGATCTGCGAGAACTGGCGGTAGCGGCCCTTCTGGGCCCGCTCGTAGCGGTAGAAGTTGCCCGAGTACCAGAGCTTCACCGGCAGGTTGCCCTGCTTGTGCAGGTTGGCCTGGAGGGCCGCGCGGACCACGGAGGCGGTGCCCTCGGGGCGCAGACCGAGCTCGTCGCCGCCCTTGGTGGTGAGGGTGTACATCTCCTTGGTGACGATGTCGGTGGACTCGCCGACGCCGCGGGAGAAGAGCTTGATGTCCTCGAAGACCGGGGTCTCGATGTAGCCGTACCCGGCCCGGCGCAGCGGGGCGCTCAGCTGGTCGCGGACGGCCAGGAACTCGGCGGAGTTGGTGCCCGGCAGCAGGTCGTAGGTGCCCTTGGGGGCGGTGAAGGTGCTCAACTTCTCTTCCGTCACATTCCTCGTCGCGGGAAGGCCGGAGCGCCGTGCGCTCCCGCCGCCTGCCTGAGGTAGGGGTTGGTCGCGCGCTCGCGGCCGATGGTGGTCTGGCCGCCGTGGCCGGAGAGGACCACGGTGGAGTCGTCGAGGGGCAGGCACACCCGGGCCAGCGAGCGCAGGATCGCCTCGCCGTCTCCCCCCGGGAGGTCGGTACGCCCTACCGAGCCGGCGAACAGCAGGTCACCCGAGAAGAGCACCGGTGGGATGTCTTCGCTCGAGGGCGTCCGGAAGGTCACCGACCCCTTGGTATGGCCGGGGGCGTGATCCACCGTCAGCTGGAGGCCGGCCAGGTCCAGGACCGCGCCGTCGGTCAACTCCCGCACGTCGTCCGGCTCGCCGACCGTGATCGAGCCCATGATCTGCTGCCCGAGCGCACGGCCGAGGCCGCGTGCCGGGTCGGTCATCATGTAGCGGTCCTCGGGGTGGATCCAGGCGGGCACGTTCCGCGCGCCGCAGACCGGCACCACCGAGGCGATGTGGTCGATGTGTCCGTGGGTGAGCAGCACGGCGACGGGCTTCAGCCGGTGCTCCCGGATCAGGTCCTCGACGCCCTGGGCGGCCTCGTGCCCGGGGTCGACGATCACGCACTCCTCACCGGCTGCCGGTGCGACCAGGTAGCAATTGGTGCCCCAGGCTCCGGCGGGAAATCCGGCGACGAACAACGTGTTTCCTCTCCATCGGGTAACGGACCATTACGAGTCATCCCGCAGCCTACCGGCGCCACCGCACGGGTTCCTAACCGGTTGTCGACGCAATCGTGACCTGTCGGCCCGCACGGCTGATCTCGTACTTACACACGAGGTCCCTACACTTGGCCGCCGACGGGTGCGATGATCCGTCCCTAGATACCGACCAAGACGTCCATTCCTCAGGAGACACGCCCGGTGGTCACCAGCGAACAGCGGCGGCGGCAGCTCGCCCGCGAGAAGTACGAGCGCCAGGCGGAGCGCCGGGCCGAGGCCCAGAAGAAGGCCCGTCAGCGCAACGCGATCGTCGGCGGCTCGCTGGCCGTCGTGCTGATCGCCGCCGGCGGCGCCTGGGCCGGCGGCCTCTTCGACTCGGACCCGAAGAAGGAGCCCTCGGCGCAGGCCGCGCCGACCGCTCCCGCGCCCACCCCGGTGGACGTCAAGGGCTGCACCGCCCCGGCCGAGGGCAAGCCCAACGGCAAGCAGTGGAAGACCGAGCCGGCCATGTCGCTGGACGCCAAGGCCGCCTACACCGCCGTGCTGAAGACCAGCTGCGGCGACGTGACGGTCTCCCTGGACGCCGCCAAGGCCCCCAAGACGGTCAACTCCTTCGCCTTCCTGGCGGGCGAGCAGTACTTCGACCACGTGAAGTGCCACCGCCTCACCACCGAGGGCATCTACGTGCTCCAGTGCGGTGACCCGACCGGCACCGGCTCCGGCGGCCCGGGCTACCAGTTCCCGGACGAGAACCTCACCGGCGCCACCTACCCGGCCGGCACCCTGGCGATGGCCAACGCGGGCCCGGGCACCAACGGCAGCCAGTTCTTCCTGGTCTACAAGGACACCCAACTGCCCCCGAACTACACGCCGTTCGGCAAGATCACCGGCGGTCTGGACGTGCTCACCAACATCGCCGCCGGCGGTGTGAAGGGCGGTGGGGGCGACGGCGCCCCCAATGCCAACGTGGTGCTCAACGCGGTGACCACCACCAAGTCCTGAGCCCCGACGGCGCCGCGCCCGGCCACCGGGCGCGGCGCCGTGACGATCCGCCCGGCCCGGATTACGGACAACGCCGGTGCTGGTCGCCTATCTTGCTTCTTGTATAGGGTGCCCTGACCGTCGGCCGTCACCCTCGGCACCGAACCCCGACGGCCCGGACGGCGGACTCCATCGGTCCGCCGCACATCAACTGTGGACGACGTACCGCCCCCGGAAGGGGTGCGGCGTCATGTGGAGGAGGCGCGCTGTGAGCAGCGACCCGTGGGGCCGTGTCGACGAGCAGGGGACCGTCTACGTCAGGACCGCCGATGGCGAGCGCGTCGTCGGCTCCTGGCAGGCGGGCTCCCCCGAGGAGGCCCTCGCCTACTTCGAGCGCAAGTACCAGGGCCTGTCGGCCGAGATCGGGCTGCTGGAGCACCGGGTCCGCAAGACCGACCTGGCCGCCAAGGACGCCCAGACCGCCCTCGACCACCTGCGCGAGCAGGTCACCGAGGCGCACGCGGTCGGCGACCTGGCCGCGCTCGCCCAGCGCCTGGAGACCCTGGCCGGTGAGGTCGAGACCCGCCAGACCGAGCGCAAGGCGGCCCGGGCCAAGGCCCAGGAGGAGACCCGCGCGGCCAAGGAGAAGCTGGTCGCCGAGGCCGAGCAGCTGGCCGAGTCCACCCAGTGGCGCGAGGCCGGGGACCGGCTGCGCGCGCTGGTGGACAACTGGAAGGCGCTGCCCCGGCTGGACCGCAAGAGCGACGACGAGCTGTGGCACCGCTTCTCGCACGCCCGCTCGGTCTTCTCCAAGCACCGCAAGGCGCACTTCGCCACCCTGGACGCCGAGCGCGACCAGGCCAAGGCGGTCAAGGAGCGCCTGGTGGCCGAGGCCGAGGCGCTCTCCAGCTCGACCGAGTGGGGCGACACCGCCGCCGCCTACCGGGACCTGATGGCCCGTTGGAAGGCCGCCGGCCGCGCCCAGCGGGACGCGGAGGAGGAGCTGTGGGCACGCTTCCGGGGCGCCCAGGACGTGTTCTTCCAGGCGCGCTCCTCGGTCTTCAGCGAGCGTGACGCCGAGCAGGGCGAGAACCAGAAGCTCAAGGAGGCCCTGCTGGTCGAGGCCGAGGCGATCCTGCCGGTCACCGACCTCAAGGCCGCCAAGGCCGCGCTGCGCGAGGTCTCCGAGCGCTGGGAGGCCATCGGCCACGTCCCGCGCGACGCCAAGCCCCGCCTGGACGCCCGGCTGAACACGGTCGAGCGGGCGGTCCGCGAGGCCGAGGACGCCGAGTGGCAGCGCTCCAACCCGGAGGCCAAGGCCCGTGCCACCGGCATGACCGCCCTGCTCCAGGCCGCCGTGGACAAGCTGCAGGCCGACCTGGACAAGGCCCGCGCCGCCGGGAACGCGTCCAAGGTCGCCAAGCTGGAGAACGAGCTGGCGGGCCGTCAGGCCCTGCTCGACCAGGCCCAGAAGAGCCTGGAGGAGTTCAGCGGCTGATCCTCCGCCGACCGCACGTCAGAAGGGCCCCACCGCCTCGGCGGTGGGGCCCTTCCGTCGTTCCGGTGCCTACCGGCGGGCCGAGGTGACCCGGTAGACGTCGTACACGCCCTCGACCCCGCGGACCGCCTTGAGCACGTGCCCGAGGTGCTTCGGGTCGCCCATCTCGAAGGTGAAGCGGCTCATCGCCACCCGGTCCCGGGAGGTCTGCACCGCCGCCGACAGGATGTTGACGTGCTGGTCGGAGAGCACCCGGGTGACGTCCGAGAGCAGGCGGGAGCGGTCCAGCGCCTCCACCTGGATGGCCACCAGGAAGACCGAGGACTGGGTCGCGGCCCACTCGACCTCGATCATCCGCTCCGGCTGCTGGGAGAGCGCCTCGACGTTGACGCAGTCCGCCCGGTGCACCGAGACGCCGTTGCCCCGGGTGACGAAGCCGACGATCGGGTCGCCCGGCACCGGCGTGCAGCAGCGGGACAGCTTGACCCAGACGTCGTCCACGCCCTTGACGATGACCCCGGGGTCACCCTTGGCCCGGCGCCGGGTGGCCCGGTTCTGATGGGCCGTCGGGGTGGCGGTCTCGGCCAGGTCGTCGGTCGCGCCCTCCTCGCCGCCGAGCGCCTGAACCAGCTTCTGGACGATGTTCTGCGCCGCGACGTGGCCCTCGCCGATCGCCGCGTAGAACGAGGAGATGTCCGGGTAGCGCATCTCGTGCGCCAGGGTGACCAGCGAGTCGCCGGTCAGGATCCGCTGGATCGGCAGGCCCTGCTTGCGCATCGCCCGGACGATCGCCTCCTTGCCCTGCTCGATCGCCTCCTCACGGCGTTCCTTGGAGAACCAGGCCTTGATCTTGTTCCGGGCGCGCGGCGACTTGACGAAGCCCAGCCAGTCCCGGGACGGGCCCGCGTTCTCCGCCTTGGAGGTGAAGACCTCCACGGTGTCGCCGTTCTCCAGCGTCGACTCCAGCGGCACCAGCCGGCCGTTGACCCGTGCTCCTATGCAGCGGTAGCCGACCTCGGTGTGCACCGCGAAGGCGAAGTCCACCGGGGTGGCCCCGGCGGGCAGCGCTATCACGTCACCCTTGGGGGTGAAGACGAAGGTCTCGTTGTTGGAGAGGTCGAAGCGCAGCGACTCCAGGAACTCGCTCGGGTCCTCGGTCTCCTTCTGCCAGTCCAGCAGCTGCCGCAGCCAGGCCATCTCGTTGACGGCCCCGGCCTTGTCGTCCTTGCGGACCTGGGTCGGCGTGTCGGTGCGCACCTTGGAGGCGCCGGCCACCGCGCGCTGCTTGTACTTCCAGTGCGCGGCGATGCCGTACTCCGCGCGGCGGTGCATGTCGAAGGTGCGGATCTGCAGCTCGACCGGCTTGCCGCCCGGACCGATCACCGTGGTGTGCAGCGACTGGTACATGTTGAACTTCGGCATCGCGATGTAGTCCTTGAACCGGCCGGGGACCGGGTTCCACCGCGCGTGGATGGTGCCGAGCGCCGCGTAGCAGTCGCGGACGGTGTCCACCAGGACCCGGATGCCGACCAGGTCGTAGATCTCGGCGAAGTCGCGGCCGCGCACGATCATCTTCTGGTAGACCGAGTAGTAGTGCTTCGGACGGCCCGTCACCTGCGCGGTGATCCGGGCGCTCCGCAGGTCGCCCTGGACCTGGTCGATCACGGTGGCCAGGTACTCGTCCCGCTTGGGGGCGCGCTCGGCCACCAGACGCACGATCTCGTCGTACATCTTGGGGTAGAGGATCGCGAAGGCGAGGTCCTCCAGCTCCCACTTGATGGTGTTCATGCCCAGCCGGTGCGCCAGCGGGGCGTAGATCTCCAGCGTCTCGCGGGCCTTCTTCTCCTGCTTCTCCCGCTTGAGGTACCGCATGGTCCGCATGTTGTGCAGCCGGTCGGCCAGCTTGATCACCAGGACCCGGGGGTCCTTGGCCATCGCGACCACCATCTTGCGGACGGTCTCGGCCTGCGCGGCCTCGCCGAACTTCACGCGGTCCAGCTTGGTGACGCCGTCCACCAGCAGGGCCACCGAGTCGCCGAAGTCCCGGCGCAGGGTCTCCAGGCCGTAGTCGGTGTCCTCGACGGTGTCGTGCAGCAGACCCGCCATCAGGGTGGGCGCGTCCATCCCGAGTTCGGCCAGGATGGTGGCCACGGCCAGCGGGTGGGTGATGTACGGGTCGCCGCTCTTGCGCTTCTGACCGCGGTGCCACTTCTCCGCCACCGCGTAGGCGCGCTCGATGTCGCGCAACAGGGCCGGGTCGGCCTTCGGGTCCTGGGCCCGGATGGTCCGGAACAGCGGCTCCAGCACCGGGTTGAGCACGGTGGAGCGCTGACCGCCGAGGCGGGCGAGGCGGGCCCGCATGCCGCCGGTGGCCGAGGGCTTGGGCGTGGCGGGCGCCGGGGGCACAACCTCGTCGGGCAAGGACGACTCCTCGTGGTGCGGTTGGGGTTTCATGGTACCGAGTGGTTAAACCTTTGGGGGCGCGGGGAACTGCGCTGCCAACCATGCACCTCCGTAGAGGGCTGGTCGCGCCCCGCGGCGGAGCCGCAGATGTCAGTTCCCCGCGCCCCCGGTATGACCAGTTCTCAGACCGTGACGAGCGTCTCGAGCGGAGCCCCGTTCAGGTGCGGCGTCAGCCGCTCGCGGCCCGGCAGGAAGCTCAGCTCCATCAGGACCACCACGCCGGCCAGCTCGGCCCCGGCCTGCTGGACCAGGTCGAGCGAGGCCGCGATGGTCCCGCCGGTGGCCAGCACGTCGTCGACGACCAGCACCTTCTCGCCCGGCGCGAAGGCGTCGCACTGCACCTCGAGGGTGGCCGACCCGTACTCCAGGTCGTACGACTTGGCGAACACCTCGCCGGGCAGCTTGCCCTTCTTGCGGATCGGCACGAAGCCGAGCCCGGCCGCGTACGCCGCCGGGGCGGCGAGCACGAACCCCCGTGCCTCCAGACCGACCACCTTCGTCGCCCCGAGCTCCGCCGCCCGGGCAGCCAGCGCCCGGGTGAGGGCGCCGAACGCCTCGGCGTCGGCCAGCAGCGGCGCGATGTCCTTGAACAGCACGCCCGGCTTGGGGTAGTCGGGGACGTCCTTGATCCGGCTGTTGAGCAGCTCGGCCAGGGCGGGGTCGGGAGAGGTCACGGGGGTCCTTGTCGTCAGTGCTTGCCGGACGGACGTCCCCGGGTGCGGGACTTGCTGACCGGCTGGTTGCGCTGTCCGACCATACCCGCTGAGTCGTCGTCACCCTCGTTGGCCGACAGCTCCTCGCCGGCCTCCTCGACGGTGGGGTTCTCCGCGGTGGCCTTGGCGTCGGCCGCCCGGCGGGCGGCGACCTTCTTGGCCAGCGCGCGCATCTCGGGGGTGGCCTCCTTGAGCTGCGCGTAGAGCGGGGTCGCGACGCAGATCGAGGAGTAGGCACCGGCCGCGAGGCCGATGAACAGGGCCAGCGAGATGTCGTTCAGGGTGCCGGCGCCCAGGATGCCGCCGCCGATGAAGAGCAGCGCGGCGACCGGGAGGAGCGCCACCACGGTGGTGTTGATCGAGCGGACCAGGGTCTGGTTCAGACCGGCGTTGGCCGCCTCGCTGAAGGTGACCTTGTTCTGCCGGGTGATGCCCTTGGCGTTCTCCTTCACGGTGTCGAAGACGACGACCGTGTCGTAGAGCGAGTAGCCGAGGATGGTGAGGAAGCCGATCACGGTGCCCGGGGTGACCTCGAAGCCGACCAGGGCGTAGACGCCGATGGTGATCAGGAGGTCGTGGATCAGGGCGACCAGGGCGGCGATGGCCATCCGCCACTCGAAGGCGATGGCCAGGTACACGGTGACCAGCACCATGAAGATGACCAGGCCGAGCAGCGCCTTCTTGGAGATCTCCTCGCCCCAGCTGGGGCCGATCACCTGGGCGTTGATCTCGTTGGCCGGGACGGCCAGGTCCTTGGAGAGCTCGGCGATGAAGGTCTCCGCCGGGATCTGCTCCTCGGCCGAGATCTGGATCTTGACCGCGCCCTTGTCGGTGGACTGCACCAGGGCCTTGGTGTCGTGCAGGATCGAGTCGGCCGCGGACTGGGCCTGGGAGACCGTCAGACCCGGCTTGGTGACCGTGTAGACCGAGCCGCCCTCGAACTCGATGCCGAGCTTGAGGCCCATGGCCAGGCCGATGCCGGCCACCAGGACGATGACGGCGGAGATGCTGTACCAGAGCTTGCGCCGGCCGACGAAGTCGAAGCTGACCTCGCCCTGGTAGAGACGGTGACCGAGGTTGCTGAAGCGTGACATCGCGTCAGACCTCCTTGGCGGCAGTGGCGGAGGTGCGGCGACGACCGCGCACCGGAGGACGGGCGCCCAGGCGCTTCGGGTCCAGGCCGGACCAGGGGTGACCCTCGGCGAAGAACTTGGTGCGGGCGAGCAGGGTGATCAGCGGCTTGGTGAAGAAGAAGATCACCACGACGTCCAGGGCGGTGGTCAGACCGAGGGTGAAGGCGAAGCCCTGCACCTTGCCGACCGAGACGAAGTAGAGCACCGCGGCACAGAGGAAGGAGACGAAGTCCGAGACCAGGATGGTGCGCCGGGCCCGCGGCCAGGCGCGCTGGACGGCCGGGCGCAGCGGGGCGCCCTCGCGGACCTCGTCGCGGATGCGCTCGAAGTACACGATGAAGGAGTCCGCAGTGATGCCGATCGCGACGATGGCGCCGCAGACGGCCGGCAGGTTGAGCGCGAAGCCGATGCCCGCGCCGAGCAGCGACATGATCGCGTAGGTCAGCGCGGCCGAGACCAGCAGACCGGCGATCGAGACCAGGCCGAGGCCGCGGTAGTAGACCAGCGAGTAGAGCACCACGAGGACCATACCGATGGCGCCGGCGATCAGACCGGCCGTCAGCTGGTCGCCGCCGAGCTGCGGGGAGACCGTGGTGACGTCGCTCATCTGGAAGGTCAGCGGCAGCGCGCCGAAGGAGAGCACGTCGGCCAGGGCCTTGGCCTCCTGCTGGGTGAAGCTGCCGGAGATCACGGCCGAGCCGCCGGGGATGGCCTGCTGGACGTACGGGTGGGAGACCACCTTGCCGTCGAGGACCACGGCGAACTGGTTGGCCGGCGGGGCCTGGGTGGCCAGCTGACCGGTGATCGCGGCGAAGGCGTCCGAGCCGGCGCTGTTGAACTGGAGCTGGACCTGCCAGCCGGCACCCTGCTGGGTGTCGTACACGGCGGTGGCCTTGGAGATGCTGTCACCGTTCACGGCCACCGGGCCGAGCGCGAACTTGTACCAGATGCCCTGCTCGGCGTCGTAGGAGCAGGCGACCGCGTTCTTGGTCGGCTCGCTCTGGTAGTCCAGGCGCTTGGACGGGTCCGAGCAGTCCAGCGCGGCGAACTGCTGCTGCAGCTCGGCCGGGACGGTGCCCTGGGTGAGGGCGGCCGAGAGGTCGGCGGCGCTCGGGGCGCTCGGCGCGGCGCTCGGGGTGCCGGACGCGTTCGGCGTGGCCGAGGCGGAGGCGGTCGGGTCGGCCTTCAGCGCGTCGGTGACGGCGCGGCCGGCCTTGCTCCCGGACGGGCTCGGCGTGGCCGAGGGCGCGCCGGCGGAGGCGCCGGCGTTCGGGGAGGCGGAGGCCGACGGGCTGCCCGAGGCGCTCGGGGTGGCCGAGGGCTGCGGAAGGGAGCCGGTGGGCGCGAGCGCCAGCACCGGGCGGAAGTAGAGCTTGGCGGTCTGACCGACGTCCTTGATCGCCTTCTCGTTGCCACCATCCTTGTTCGGGATGTTGACGATGATGGTGTCCGAGCCCTGGGTCTGGACCTCGGCCTCGGAGACACCGAAGGCGTTCACGCGCTTCTGGATGATGTTGACCGCGGTGTCCATGTTGGACTTGTTGATCGCGGCGGGGTCATCCGACTTGGCGGTCAGCGTGATGCTGGTACCACCGGCGAGGTCGATCCCGAGACGCGGCGTGGTGTGGCCCGTCCCGAACATGAGGGCGACCAGTCCGACGGTGACGACCAGGATGAAGGCCAGTGCCCGTCCCGGGTAACCGTCGCGCGGGCGCGACTTGGGTGTTGCCACCTTGCTCGTTTCTCCCTGTCCATGCCGCCGCCCACCGGACCCTGTCCGGTAGGTGGCGGATAGGGGGAGGGTGGCCTGACGGCCCGTGAGGTCCTGTGTGCGCGCGGCGAGTTGCCGCTCGATCGGGGAAGCCCGACCGTACTACTTGCTCTTCGGGGCCTCGTCGTCGGCACCTCCGTTGTCCGAGTCGTCCGACTTGTCGAAGCTGACCGGCTTCTCGTCGGCCTCGGCCGCCTCGTCCTGCGGCTCCTCGTCGGCCGGGCGGCCGTTGATGATCGCGTCGTACTCCTGCGGCTCCAGCACCGCGGCGATCGCGCCCTTGGTGAAGTGGGCGACCACGCCGGGGGCGAGCTCCAGCTCGACGGTCTCCTCGTTGACCGACTTGACCAGGGCGTACATCCCCCCGATGGTGCGGACGCCGGCGCCCGGCTCGAGGCCGGAACGCATCTGCTGCGCCTGCTCCTGCCGCTTCTTGTTCGACCGGAACATCATGAACAGAACGGCGATCATGATCAGAGGGAGGATGAGCGTTTCCACAGCCTGTGTCCTTGTCCAGGCCGCCTACGGTGCGACGGCCATCGGCATTGGGTCGGCCCGTCGGGTGAGAGGGGCGGTCCGGCGGAGTCTAAGCGACCTCCGCTGATCGGACAACGCCAAGCATGTCATCCTGCCGCCGTTGGTGGCGACCTCCACCAGGAACGGTTTGCTCACGATCTTTGTCGGATCCCCACGAGCCGACCGCCCCTCAGCGCTCCGCCGCACCGAACAGGTCGCCCTGCCCGGGCACCGGCCCGCGGGCCCCCTGCTGCGGCGGCGTCATCCCCAGGTGGTGCCAGGCCGCGGCGGTGGCGATCCGGCCGCGCGGGGTGCGGGCCAACAGGCCCTCCCGCACCAGGAAGGGCTCGGCCACCTCCTCCACCGTCTCGGCCTCCTCCCCCACCGCGACGGCCAGCGTGGACAGGCCCACCGGGCCGCCGCCGAAGAGCCGCAGCAGCGCGTCCAGCACCGCCCGGTCCAAGCGGTCCAGACCACGTGCGTCGACCTCGTAGACGTCCAGCGCCTTGGCCGCGATCTCCTGGCTGACCAGCCCGTCGTGCCGCACCTGGGCGAAGTCCCGCACCCGGCGCAGCAGGCGGTTCGCGATCCGGGGCGTGCCGCGCGAGCGCCCGGCGATCTCGGCCGCGGCCGCCCCGTCGATCTCCACGTCCAGCAGTGCGGCCGAGCGCCGCACCACCCGCTCCAGCTCGCTCGGGGCGTAGAACTCCATGTGCCCGGTGAAGCCGAAGCGGTCCCGCAGCGGCGGGGGCAGCAGGCCGGCCCGGGTGGTGGCGCCGACCAGGGTGAAGGGCGGCAGCTCCAGCGGGATCGCGGTGGCGCCCGGGCCCTTGCCGACGATCACGTCGACCCGGAAGTCCTCCATCGCCAGGTAGAGCATCTCCTCGGCCGGGCGGGACATCCGGTGGATCTCGTCCAGGAACAGCACCTCGCCCTCGGTGAGCGAGGAGAGGATCGCCGCGAGGTCGCCCGCGTGCTGGATGGCGGGGCCCGAGGTGATCCGGATCGGCGCGCCCAGCTCGGCCGCGATGATCATCGACAGGGTGGTCTTGCCCAGCCCGGGCGGGCCGCTGAGCAGCACGTGGTCCGGGGCGGTACCGCGCTGACGGGCCGCCTGGAGCACCAGTGAGAGCTGCTCGCGGACCCGCTCCTGGCCGATGAACTCGTCCAGGAGCTTGGGCCGCAGCGCCGCCTCCACCGCCTGGTCCTCACCGTCGGCGGCGGCGGCCACCACGCGGTCGGCGGGGTCGGAGTCGTACGGGCTCATCGGGGCGGGCTCCTGACGGTCCATCAGCGGATTCGGTCTCGGCGGTGCGGTCTCAGCGGGTGCGGTTGAGGGTGCGCAGGGCGGCCTTCAGCAGGGCACCGACGTCGGTGGTGGTCTGCTCCTCGGCCTCCGGGGTGACGGCGGTGACCGCCTCGTCGGCCTCCCGGGCCGCGTAGCCCAGGCCGACCAGCGCGGCGTGCAGCTGCTCGCTCCACGGGGCGGGCCCGGCGGCCAGCGGCTTCTGCGCGGGGACGGCCCCGCTCGGCGCGCCGAGCTTGTCCTTGTACTCCAGCAGCAGCTTCTGGGCCAGCTTGGGCCCGATCCGGGGGACGGCGGTGAGGGACTTGGCGTCCCCCTGGGCGACGATCCGGCGCAGCTCGTCGGGGGTGAAGACGGCCAGCATGCCGAGCGCCATGGTGGCGGCGACCCCGCTGGCGGTGAGCAGCACCTCGAAGGTGGCGCGCTCGTCCTCGTCGGCGAAGCCGTAGAGGGTGAGCGAGTCCTCCTTGACGATCAGTGCGGTGGTGAGCCGGGCGGGCTCGCCGATCCGCAGCGTGCCGAGGGTGCGGGGCGTGCACTTCACCAGCATGCCGACCCCGCCGACCTCGACGACCGCGCTGCCGGCGGTGACGGCGGCGACCGGGCCCTGGACGAAGGCGATCATCGGCGGTACTCCCTGGTGGTGCGCGGACGGGGGGCGGTCTGCTTGGCGGTGGCGACCGCGGCGGCGAGGCGGTTGGTGGTGGCGCCGCGCCAGATGTGACAGATCGCCAGCGCCAGCGCGTCGGCGGCGTCGGCGGGCTTGGGCGGCTCGGCGAGCCGCAGCAGCCTGGTCACCATGGCGGTGACCTGGGCCTTGTCGGCCCGGCCGGAGCCGGTGACGGCGGCCTTGACCTCGCTCGGGGTGTGCAGGGTGACGGGGATGCCGCGCCGGGTGGCGCAGAGCATCGCGACCGCACTGGCCTGCGCGGTGCCCATCACGGTGCGCACGTTGTGCTGGGCGAACACCCGCTCCACGGCGACGAGTTCGGGCCGGTGCTCGTCGAGCCAGGCCTCGATGCCCTGCTCGACCCGGAGCAGCCTGGGCCCGATCTCCTCCTCGGCGGGGGTGCGGATCACCCCGACCCCGACCATGGTGAGCGGCCGCCCGGGCGTGCCGTCGACCACCCCGACCCCGCACCTGGTCAGCCCAGGGTCCACACCCAGCACCCGCACTCTGCCCCGCCTCCGTACGCTCCGACCTGCGAAGGCTACCGCCCTGGTCCGACAGCCGGACCAACGACACCGGCCCGGCGGTCCTGGAGGACCGCCGGGCCGGTGTCACGCACCGTCAGCTCACTCGGCGTCGAGCTGCGCGCCGACCTCGTCGCTGATCTCGAAGTTGGCGAAGACGTTCTGCACGTCGTCGCTGTCCTCGAGGGCGTCGATCAGCTTGAAGATCTTGCGGGCGCCGTCCACGTCCAGCGGGACCTGGAGGTCCGCGACGAAGTTGGCGTCGGCCGAGTCGTAGTCGATCCCGGCGTCCACCAGCGCGGTGCGGACGGCGACCATGTCGGTGGCCGCGCTGAGCACCTCGAAGGTGTCACCGAGGTCGGTGACCTCCTCGGCGCCGACCTCCAGGACGATCTCCATGACCCGGTCCTCGTCGACCCCGTCCGCCTTGGGGACGATCACGACGCCCTTGCGGTTGAAGAGGTAGGAGACCGAACCCGGGTCGGCCATGTTGCCGCCGTTGCGGGTCATCGCGACGCGCACGTCGGAGGCCGCGCGGTTGCGGTTGTCGGTGAGGCACTCGATCAGGACCGCCACGCCGTTCGGGCCGTAGCCCTCGTACATGATGGTCGAGTAGTCGGCCCCGCCGGCCTCGGCGCCCGAGCCGCGCTTGACGGCGCGGTTGATGTTGTCGATCGGGACGGAGCTCTTCTTCGCCTTCTGGATGGCGTCGTAGAGCGTCGGGTTGCCCGCCGGGTCGCCGCCACCGGTGCGGGCCGCCACCTCGATGTTCTTGATCATCTTGGCGAAGAGCTTCCCGCGCTTGGCGTCGATGACCGCCTTCTTGTGCTTGGTGGTAGCCCACTTAGAGTGGCCGGACATCGCCAGCTCCTTTACGTCGCCAAAGGGAAATGAACAGAAGGGATCTTACCGGTGCCGCGCTCCGGTCAGTGCGCAGCGTCCTCCACCATGCGCACGAAGTACTCGTGCACCCGGTGGTCGCCGGTGAGCTCGGGGTGGAACGAGGTGGCCAGCAGGTTCCCCTGACGGACCGCCACGATCCGGCTGTCCGGGCCGTCGGCCGCCGGCAGCTCGGCCAGCACCCGGACCCCGGCGCCGACCTCCTCGACCCAGGGGGCACGGATGAAGACGCCGTGCACCGGCTGCTCCATGCCCTCGAAGGCGATGCCGGACTCGAAGGACTCGTTCTGCCGGCCGAAGGCGTTGCGGCGGACCGTCATGTCGATCCCGCCGACGGTCTCCTGGTCGTCCCGGCCGTCCAGGATCTTGTCGGCCAGCATGATCATGCCTGCGCAGGTGCCGTAGACCGGCATGCCGGCCCGGACGCGCTCGCGCAGCGGGTCCATCAGCCCGAACAGCAGGGCCAGCTTGGACATCGTGGTGGACTCCCCGCCGGGGATCACCAGCGCGTCCACCTCGGCCAGCTCCTCCGGCCGGCGGACCTCGCGGGCGACGGCGTCGGCCGAGGCCAGCGCGATCAGGTGCTCGCGGACGTCGCCCTGGAGTGCCAGGACGCCGATGACGGGGGTGCTCACGGTGTTACCTCATTCGGGAAGATCGTTGGACGTGCGGCGGCCCGCCGCGCGATCAAGGCTGCGCGGCGGGCCGACCGGACGTGATTACCAGCCGCGGTTGGCGTACCGCTCGGCCTCGGGCAGGGTGTCGCAGTTGATGCCGACCATGGCCTCGCCCAGGTTGCGGGAGGCGTCCGCGATGACCTTCGGGTCGTCGAAGAAGGTGGTCGCCTTCACGATGGCGGCGGCGCGCTTGGCCGGGTCGCCGGACTTGAAGATGCCCGAGCCGACGAAGACGCCCTCGGCACCGAGCTGACGCATCAGCGCGGCGTCGGCCGGGGTGGCCACGCCACCGGCGGAGAACAGCACGACCGGCAGCTTGCCGAGCTCGGCGACCTCCTTGACCAGCTCGTACGGAGCGCGCAGCTCCTTGGCGGCGGCGTACAGCTCGTTGTTGTCGAAGCCGCGCAGCTTGGCGATCTCGTTCTTGATCTGGCGCAGGTGGCGGACGGCCTCGACCACGTTGCCGGTGCCGGCCTCGCCCTTGGAGCGGATCATGGCCGCGCCCTCGGCGATGCGGCGCAGCGCCTCGCCCAGGTTGGTGGCGCCGCAGACGAAGGGGGTGGTGAAGGCGAACTTGTCGGAGTGGTTGACCTCGTCGGCCGGGGTCAGCACCTCGGACTCGTCGATGTAGTCGACACCGAGCGACTGCAGGACCTGGGCCTCGACGAAGTGGCCGATCCGGGACTTGGCCATGACCGGGATGGAGACCGCGGCGATGATCTCCTCGATCATGTTCGGGTCGGACATCCGGGCCACGCCGCCGTCCTTGCGGATGTCGGCGGGGACGCGCTCGAGGGCCATGACGGCCACCGCACCGGCGTCCTCGGCGATCTTGGCCTGCTCGGCGTTGACCACGTCCATGATCACACCGCCCTTGAGCTGCTCGGCCATGCCGCGCTTCACGCGGGCGGTGCCGATCTGCGGCTGGTCAGCGGTGATGGGGGTGGTGGACACGTGTGACCTCACTCGAAGATGTACCAGTGCTATCGCCCTATCGTAGGCCCGAAGCAGGTGGGGACCATGCACCACCAAGGCCAGAAGGTCCTCGGGCTTACGACAAAGCGGCTTACGACAGAAGTCTGAACGACCCTCAGGTGCCCAAGGCTCTCAGGCCGGGGCGCCCTGCGGGGTGAGCGCGAGCGGCGGTTCGTCGTCCATCTCGAAGGCCAGCGGGAAGGGCGCCCGCCCCGCCAGCCGGAAGTACCGGACCAGCCGGTGCTCGCGCACCGCCCGGGCCGCCCGCACCGCGTCGTTGTGGAAGCGCCGGGCCATCGGCACCCGGCGCACCGCGGCCGTCAGGTCCTTCAGCGCCTCCGCCCCGCCGGGCGCCCCGGCCAGCGCGGCCAGCTGCTCGGGCTCGGCGAAGACCGCCCGCAGCGCCAGGCTGAGCTCGCTCTCGGCCACCTCGCGGTGGTCGTCCTCGGCCTGGCGCGCGGCGTGCGCGGCCTCCAGCAGCAGGATCGAGGCGGCCGGGTCGAGCAGCGAGGAGGTGGCCAGCTCCATCGCCACCGAGGCCCGGCGCAGCAGCTGCGCGTCCAGCGAGGCGCGCGCCGCGTCGATCCGGGCGTGCAGCCGGTCCAGCCGCCCCGCCGTCCAACTCAGGTACACGCCGAACAGCACGACCGCCACCGCGGCCCAGATCCAGTTGCTCACGGGCAGGTACGCTACCGCGCCGGGTGGTGCTCGAACCGGTAGGTCTCCCGGTCCAGCTCGGTGATCTGCACGCCGAGCGCGGCCGGCACCGTGACGTGCGCCCGCAGCAGCTCCAGCACCCGGCGGCTCAGCTCGGCCCGCAGCTCGGTGGAGCGCCCGGCCAGCACCTTCACCTCGACCAGCACCAGCGCCTCGTCCGACGCACCGTCACCGACCAGCACCCGCCCGGCCTCGCGGACCACCGTCTTGCAGGCGGCGGTGTCGGTGTCGATCACCTCCGGGATCACCCGGTGCAGCTCGCCCGCGAGCCCCGCCCAGTCCACGTCCAGCCCCGCCGAGTGGTCGATCAGCACCTGCGGCATCGTCACTCCCCCATCTGTCGTTCCGTCAGTCCCGGGCCAGGCCGAGGCGCTCGCGCCAGCCGCCGCGGGTGTCCTCGGCCACCTCCGGCATGCCGTCGGTGACCGTCTCGTACACCGCGAGGATGTCCGCCCCCACGGTCGACCAGTCGAAGCGGCGCACGTGCCGGGAGGCCGCCTCGCGCAGCTCGGCCAGCCGCTCCGGGTCGGCCAGCAGCCGCACCGCGGCGTCGGCCAGCGCGCCGGCGTCCTCGACCGGGAAGAGCTCCCCGGCACCGCCGCCGTCCAGCACCTGCTTGAAGGCGTCCAGGTCGGAGGCGAGCACCGGCGCGGCCGCCGACATCGCCTCGACCAGGATGATGCCGAAGCTCTCGCCGCCGGTGTTGGGCGCCACGTACAGGTCCACGCTGCGCAGCAGCCGGGCCTTCTCCTCGTCGCTGACCATGCCGAGGAACTCCACGTGCCGGCGCACCTCGGGGGTCAGCCCCTCGGCGGCCTCCTCCTCGTCGCCCTTGCCGGCCACCAGCAGCCGCACGCCCGGGCGCTCGGCCAGGATCTTCGGCAGCGCGGCCAGCAGGGTGGGCAGGCCCTTGCGCGGCTCGTTGATCCGGCCGATGAAGCCGATGGTGGGCGCGGCCACCGTGCCGGTCCAGCGCGGGTCCGGCTCGGCACCGGCGAAGAAGCCGACGTCCACCCCGTTGGGGATCACCACCGCGTCGCCGCCCAGGTGCTCGACCAGGGTCCGGCGGGCGTACTCGCTGACCGCGATCCGGGCGCTCATCTTCTCCAGCCCGGGCTGGAGGATCGGCGAGGCCGCGATCATCGCCCGCGAGCGCGGGTTGGAGGTGTGGAAGGTGCCGACCATCGGCCCGGAGGCGGACCAGGCGGCCAGCATCGACAGGCTCGGCGAGGCCGGCTCGTGCACGTGCAGGATGTCGAAGTGGCCGTCGTTCAGCCACCGCCGCACCCGGGCGGCGGAGAGGATGCCGAAGCTCAGGCGCGCCACCGAGCCGTTGTACGGCACCGCGACGGCCCGCCCGGCCGAGACCACGTACGGCGGCAGCGCCGACTCGTCCTCGGCCGGGGCCAGCACCGAGACCTGGTGGCCGAGCGCGATCAGGTGCTCGGCCAGGTCGCGGATGTGGAACTGCACCCCGCCCGGCACGTCCCAGTCGTACGGGCAGACGATCCCGATCCTCACCGCTTGACCTCCAGGTCGGCCAGCCAGAAGCGCTGCAGCATGTGCCAGTCCTCCGGGTGCTCCCGGATGCCCTCGGCCCAGATGTCCGCCATCGCCTGGGTCATCGCCGAGGTCCGCTCCTTCTGGTCCCCCTCCTCGGGGGGCAGCACCTCGGGGTGGATCTCGCCGCGCATCACCGCGCCGTCGTACCAGAGCGTCACCGGGAAGAGCGCGGCCCCGGTGCGCAGCGCCAGGGCGGCCGGGCCGGCCGGCATCCTGGTGGTCTCGCCGAAGAAGTCCACCGGCAGGCCCGCCTCCGAGAGGTCGCGGTCGCCGACCAGGCAGACCAGCTTGCCGGAGCGCAGCCGCCGGGCCAGCGTCCCGATCACCGAGACCTGACCACCCGTCAGCGGCAGCACCTCCATGCCGAGCCCCTCGCGGTAGGCCACGAAGCGGTCGAACAGCGACTCCGGCTTGAGCCGCTCGGCCACGGTGGTGAACGGGTGCCCGCCGACCGCGGCCACCCAGGCCCCGGCCAGGTCCCAGTTGCCCATGTGCGGCAGGGCCACCACGGCGCCGCGCCCGGCGGCGAGCGCCTCGTCCAGCCGTTCCAGGCCCTTGACCCGGCAGTCCTCGGCGAGGCGCGCGGTGGAGTACACCGGCAGCCGGAAGGACTCCTTCCAGTACCGCAGGTAGGAGCGCATCCCGGCCCGGGACAGCGCCCGGATCCCGGCCTCGTCCAGCTCGGGCCGGACCCGGCGCAGATTGGCCTCCAGCCGCAGCACGCCCTTGCCCCGGCGCCGCCAGGTGAAGTCGGCCAGCTGGTCGAACAGTCCGCGCGCCAGCGGCTCGGGCAGGTGCTTGAGCGCCGCCCAGCCCAGCGCGTACGCCCCGTCGACCAGGCCCTCCTTGGTCATCTTCACGCCGTCGCCTCCGCCGCCGCGTCGGCCTCCCGCGACTCCCGACGCACCGTCAGCATCCGCTGGAACACCGTCACCAGGCTCCCCACGGCCACCACCCAGAGCGCCGTCGGCAGCAGCCACTCCAGGTACGGCACCCCGAAGGTGCCCAGCCCCGTCACCCCGGCCGCGACCAGCGTGATCACCAGCCGCTCCGCGCGCTCCACCAGCCCGTTGACGTTCACCGGGAAGCCCAGGCTCTCGCCCCGGGCCTTGGTGTACGAGACCACCTGACCGCTCGCCAGGCAGAACACCGCGACGGCGCACAGCACGTTGCTGTTCCCGTGCCCGGAGTACCAGAGCGCCAGCCCGCCGAAGATCGCCGCGTCGGCGACCCGGTCCAGCGTGGAGTCCAGGAAGGCGCCCCAGCGGCTGGAGGTGTTGGCCTGGCGGGCCATGTTCCCGTCCACCAGGTCGGAGAAGATGAAGAGGGTGATGGTGATGGTGCCCCAGAAGAACTCCCCGCGCGGGAAGAACACCAGCGCACCGGCGACCGAACCGGCCGTCCCGATCAGCGTCACGGCGTCCGGGCTGACGCCCCAGCGGAGCAGCATCGCGGCGAACGGCGTCAGGACACGTGTGAAGAAGGCACGTGCGTACTTGTTGAGCATGGCCTTCCGGACCGCCCCGATCTTCCGAAACCCACCCCCGCCCTCAGGGCGGCGGGCGGCCGAGCGGATCGGCCCGCCCGGCCGGACAATGGTATCCACGCCGCTCGCACCCCTCGCCGCCCCACGCCCGCGAGCGCCATCCGGCCCAACCGGCGGCCACCCAGGGCAGTTGACGGCACACCGACCGTGATCGCAGGTGCGCCATGACCGACCGGACCACCCCGCCCCCCGTACCGGTCGAAGATCCGGCCCGGCTGCGCAACGTCGTGCTCGTCGGCGCCGCAGGGGCCGGGAAGACCACCCTCGCCGAGGCCCTCGCCCTCACCGCCGGCGCCCTCACCCGGGCCGGCTCCGTGACCGAGGGCACCACCGCCTCGGACCACGAGGAGATCGAGCACCACCAGCAGCGCTCCGTCCAGCTCTCGCTGCTCCCCCTGGCCTGGCAGGGCCACAAGGTGAACCTGCTGGACACCCCCGGGTACGCCGACTTCGCCGGCCAGCGGCAGGCCGGGATGCACGCCGCCGAGGCCGCCGTCCTGGTGGTCTCCGCCACCGACCAGGTCGGCCCCGCCGTGCTCGCCCTCTGGCGCGAGTGCCGCGCCGCCGGCCTGCCCACCGCCGTCGCCCTCACCCACGTGCACGGCCCCGAGGCCGTGACGGCCTGTCAGGAGGCCTTCGGCGACGGCCACCCGGAGACCGTGCTGCCGCTCTTCCAGCCCCGCTTCGACGGCGGCCGCCTCACCGGCTCCGTCGACCTGCTCACCGGGAGGACCTACGGCGAGGCCCCCGCCGTCGACCAGACCGCCCGCGGCGCCCTGGTGGAGGCCATCGCCGGTGAGGACGACGCCCTGCTGGAGCGCTGGGCCGCCGGCGAGGAGCTGGACCCGGCCTCGCTCACCGAGGCCCTGCGCCGCGAGGTCCGGGCCGACGCCGTCCACCCGCTGCTCTGCACCGCCGCCCCGCTCGGCGCCGCCGAACTGCTCGACCTGATCGTCACCGTGCTCCCCGCCCCCACCGAACGCACCGACGACCGCCCGCCCTGCGACCCGGACGCCCCCGTCACCGCCCAGGTCATCCAGACCGGCGAGGACCAGTACGTCGGCCGGCTCAGCCTGGCCCGGATCTGGTCCGGCACCCTGCGCCCCGACACCTCCCTCCACCTGGACGGCGGCCCCGAGGAGCGCGTCACCGCCCTCACCAGCCCCTTCGGCGCCCGCCAGCGGCCCGTCCCGCAGGCCCTGCCCGGCGACCTGGTCTGCCTGGCCAAGCTGGCCCGGGCCCGCACCGGCGACACCCTCGGCGGCCCCCCGCTCCCCGGCTGGCCCCGCCCCGAGGCCCTGCTGCCGGTGGCCGTCCGGGCCCACAGCAAGGCCGACGAGGACCGGCTCTCCCAGAGCCTCGCCAAACTCACCGCCCAGGACCCGGCCCTGCGCGTGGAACAGAACCCCGACACCCACCAACTGGTCCTCTGGTGCACCGGCGAGGCCCACCAGGCCGTGGTCCTCGACCGGCTACGCGGCCGCTTCGGCGTGCACGTGGACTCCGTCCCGTACGAGGTGGCCCTGCGCGAGACCTTCGCGGGCAGCAGCAGCGGGCACGGCCGGCACGTCAAGCAGTCGGGCGGCCACGGGCAGTTCGCGGTCTGCGACCTGACGGTGGATCCGCTGCCCGGCGAGGAGGTCGAGTTCGTCGACCACGTGGTCGGCGGGGCCGTACCGCGCAACTTCATCCCCTCGGTGGAGAAGGGCGTCCGGGCGCAGCTGGCCCATGGCCTGCGCGGCGACCACCCGGTGGTCGGCGTCCGGGTCACCCTCACCGACGGCAAGGCGCACTCCGTCGACTCCTCGGACGCCGCCTTCCAGACCGCCGCCGCCCTCGCCCTCAAGGAGGCCGCGGAGCACGGCACCGTGCAGCTGCTCGAACCGGTGGACGAAGTCCGGGTCCTGCTCCCCGACGAGTACCAGGGCGCGGTCCTCGGCGACCTCTCCGCCCGCCGCGGCCACGTCCTCGGCACCGAGCCCGGCGGCCCCGGCCTCAGCCTGGTCCGCGCCGAAGTCCCCGAACTGGAGCTCAGCCGCTACCCCATCGACCTCCGCTCCCTCTCCCACGGCACCGGCACCTTCTCCCGCACCTACCTCCGCCACGCCCCCATGCCGCCCGCCCTGGCTTCCCAGTACGCCTGAGGAACTCGGTGATGCCGGGGGCGCGGGACTCTGCTGACCTGCGGCTCCGCCGCGCGGGCGCGAGGGCGGAAGGCCAGCCCCTGACGGAAGTGGCTACGCCTCTGGGGGCGCGGGGAACTGCGCGCAGGGGAACGGCACATGCTGCAACTGGCCCGCATGCCCCGATCTCACACTGGTCCGCCTTCCGAACTCGCGCAGTTCCCCGCGCCCCCGAAGGCATGACCACGTACGTCAGCCGGAACGCCGCGGCAGGGCGCAGGCGGGCGTCCCGCCGGGGAGGCTGTGGCGGTGGTCCGCCACCCAGCGGTAGAGCGCGGCGGCGAGTGGCCGTACCGGGGCGAGCGTCAACGCCGCGCCGAGGTAGGCCCAGGCGCCGCCGGACCGCATCAGCAGCCGCGCCGCGGCCTGTGCCCCGCCGTACACGTCCCCGGCCGGCGTCACCCAGAGGATCTCCCGCTCGGCCCGCTCCCGGCTGACCAGCCCGCGCCCGCCCGCACGGGCGTCCAGCGCCTCCAGGTCCGCGAACTGGAACGGCACCCCCTCCCAGTTCGCCGAGGAGAGGCTCGCCCTCAGGTAGCGCTCGGCGAACTGCTCACTGCTGGTGCAGAACCCGCAGTCGCCGTCGTAGACCAGCACCGGATCGACCACCCGCGTCTCGCTCATGCCCCCGATCCTGCACCATCCGCCCGGCGGAGGATCGGCGCCGCTCGAAAGTGGGCACGATCACTCCACGCCCCGTCCGCACGACGGGAAGTGACGGCGGTTCAGACGATCAAGCACGCGGGGTGCCGGTCGCACGGTAACCTGCCGCTGACAAGGGGAGGAGGGGAGGCCGCCGTGACGAAGCTGGACATGACCCCGGGCGCGCAGATACCCCGTACGGACGTCGGACCACAGACTGCGGTCACCCAGCTGCTCTCGTCGGTGGCCTACCGCGACGGTGACGTCAAGGACCTGGAGAAGCTGCCCGGAGTCACCGTCAACGGGGGCAAGAACCTCCTGTTCCGGCCCAGCGTCGGCGAGGCCTACGCCAAGGCGATCATCGCCCGCACGCTCGGCGCCGGGCGGAACCCGCTGGTGCCCTCCTTCGGGACCGACACCCGGATGGTGGTCGAGCACTGCCTGGCCGCCGAGGAGCTGCGCAACGCGCGCGACCGGCAGCTCCAGGTGATCACGCTGCTCACCGGCGTGCTCTTCCTGCCCGGCACGCTGATCTGGCTCGCGGTCTTCTACGGCCGGATCTGGCTCAAGCGCAAGAGCCCGGCGAACCGCCACGGCGCCTACAACGCCCTGCTGGTGACGGCAGCCGTCGGCCTCGCCGTGCTGCTCGCGCTGCGCCCGCCGGTCGGCGGTCCGTTCGCGCTGTACTTCCGGGTGATGATGCTGGCCCCGGTGCTGGGCTGGTTCCTGGCCAAGCGCCTGGTGCTGCGCTCGACCATCGAGCTGCGCAACCGCTGGGGCGGCCTGGTCGAGGGCAGTGCGCTGGCCGCGACGGTGCCCAAGGCGGTGCCCCGGGACGACCTGGACAAGAAGGCCACCGACCTGCGCGCCTCGCTGGAGCGCCTGACGGTGGAGCAGGAGACCAACGTCCACCACTACGCCGGTGGCAAGGGCATCCTGGGCGCCGGGATGCGGTGGGGCGACTGGCAGGTGGTCGAGGAGCTGCGCCCGCTGGAGGGCCGGCCGGACTTCCGGGCCTTCCACCCGTGGGACCTCAGCCGGAAGATCACGGCCCGGATGAGCACCCTGACCCAGAGCGAGGTCGGCGGCGGGGCGATGCCGCACATGGCCGTCCAGCAGTGGCTGGTGGTGGACGTGCCCGAGGGCGCCGACGAGATCGGCCGCCCGTCCGGTCCGGACATGGACGGGTACCGGATGCGCGACTTCGCGCTCCAGACGATCGCCAACCGGCAGAGCCTCGGCACCGACAGCCGACACCGCACCACCGTCCAACTGGTGCTCCACAAGGGTCAGTTGGTCACCACCGTGGTGATCGGCGTGACGGTGATGAGCAACACCCTGCGGGTCTCCGTCTCCGGCCACGCGCTCGGGCCGCTGAACGGGCTGTTCGGCGCCAAGCCGAAGCCCAAGGAGATCAAGGTCCCGAAGACCGGCAAGTTCTGGGAGGAGCGCACCGTCGTCCTCCCGCTGGTCGACAACGACGAGGTGGTCCGCCAGGCGGTCCGCGCCCCCTTCGTGAAGATCCCCTCGCTGCTGGCCTGGCTGGGCGGCGGGATCGGCCTGCCCGAGCCCTTCTCGCTCCGCGGGGCCTGGGCCGACCAGACCTGGACCAGCCGCTACAAGGCGGACGACGTCATCTTCAGCATCGCCCCGGTGGTCAACGCGGTGCTGGCCGCCACCGTCGAGTTCCTGGACGAGCACGACGTGGACTCCAGCCGCCTCGCCAACCGCGGCGGGATCCTCAAGTCCGAGATGCAGGGCAGCCGCCCGTTCAAGGCCGACCGCTACGACGCGGGCTGATCCACCGCACGTCGGAGGGGCGGTACCCGGTGGTTCCGGGTACCGCCCCTCCGACGTGCGCTCAGTCCTGCGGCCACACCTCGGCGAGCATCTTCCGGGTGTCGGCGAGCAGTTGGGGCAGCACCTTGGTGTGCCCCACCACCGGCATGAAGTTGGTGTCCCCGCCCCAGCGCGGCACCACGTGCTGGTGCAGGTGGGCGGCGATGCCGGCACCGGCCGCGGCGCCCTGGTTCATCCCGATGTTGAAGCCGTGCGCGCCGGAGGCGGTGCGCAGGGCCGTCATGGCGCGCTTGGTGTAGTCGGCCAGCTCGGCCGTCTCCTCCGCGTCCAGGTCGGTGTAGTCGGCCACGTGCCGGTACGGCACCACCATCAGGTGCCCGCCGTTGTACGGGTACAGGTTGAGCACCGCGAAGACCGCGCTCCCCCGGGCGATCACCAGCCCGTCCTCGTCGCTGAGCGAGGGGATCGAGCAGAACGGGCAACCGTCGTCCGGTGCGGGCCCGGTCGGCTTGTTCTCTCCCTGGATGTACGCCATCCGATGAGGCGTCCACAGGCGCCGGAATCCATCCGGTTCGCCCACACCCCGCTGCAGTTCCGGCTCACTCGTCATGCTGATCAGCATATTCGCCAGGACGCCCGGGGAAAGCAGTCCGGGGCGGACTCTCTCGAAGAGGGCCCGCCCCGGAGCGTACGAACCGTCAGACCTGGACCCGGCTGCGGACCGCCTCGACGATCTCGGCCACCGCCTCGGCGACCGGGACGCCGTTCTTCTGCTCGCCGTTGCGGTAGCGGAAGGAGACCGCGCCGGCCTCGACGTCGTCGTTGCCCGCGATCAGCATGAACGGGACCTTCGACTTCTGGGCGGTGCGGATCTTCTTCTGCATCCGGTCGTCCGAGGCGTCGACCTCGACCCGGATGCCCTGCTTCTTCAGCTCGGCGGCCACCTCGCGCAGGTACGGGATGTGCTCGTCGGTGATCGGGATGCCGACCACGGTGACCGGGGCCAGCCACGGCGGCATGGCGCCGGCGTAGTGCTCCAGCAGCACCGCGAAGAAGCGCTCGATCGAGCCGAACAGCGCACGGTGGATCATGACCGGGCGCTGGCGGTTGCCGTCCGAGCCCTGGAACTCCAGCTCGAAGCGCTGCGGCAGCTGGAAGTCGACCTGGATGGTGGACATCTGCCAGGTGCGACCGATCGCGTCCCGGGCCTGCACCGAGATCTTCGGGCCGTAGAACGCGGCGCCGGCCGGGTCGAGGACGAGCTCCAGGCCCTGCTTCTCGGCGGCGGCCCGCAGGGTCTCGGTGGCCTCCTCCCAGTCCTCGTCCGAGCCGATGAACTTCTCCGGGTCCTTGGTGGAGAGCTCCAGGTAGAAGTCGTTCAGGCCGTAGTCGCGCAGCAGGTCGAGCACGAAGGTCAGCAGCGAGTCGAGCTCGTCCGCCATCTGCTCGCGGGTGCAGTAGATGTGCGCGTCGTCCTGGGTGAAGCCGCGGGCCCGGGTCAGGCCGTGCACCACGCCGGACTTCTCGTAGCGGTAGACGGTGCCGAACTCGAAGAGCCGCAGCGGCAGTTCGCGGTAGGAGCGGCCGCGCGAGCGGTAGATCAGGTTGTGCATCGGGCAGTTCATCGGCTTCAGGTAGTAGTCGATGTCGCCGTCGAGCTTCATGGGCGGGTACATCCCGTCCGCGTACCAGTCGAGGTGACCGG
Organism: Kitasatospora sp. NPDC001664; assembly: GCF_053596675.1. Classification (NCBI taxonomy): domain Bacteria; kingdom Bacillati; phylum Actinomycetota; class Actinomycetes; order Kitasatosporales; family Streptomycetaceae; genus Kitasatospora; species Kitasatospora sp. NPDC001664. Next base: position 110,430 of record NZ_JBSFGS010000002.1, on the reverse strand, counting down.
AGAGCTCGAAGAGCGTGCCCTTGGTGGCGTGCGGGGAGTAGACGAACTCGTAGTCCGCCTCCTCGTGGCGCTTGCGCGAGTAGTCCTCCATGACCCGGCGCATGATGCCGCCCTTGGGGTGGAAGACGGCCAGGCCGGAGCCGATCTCCTCCGGGATGGAGAAGAGGTCCAGCTCGGCGCCGAGCTTGCGGTGGTCGCGCTTGGCGGCCTCCTCGAGGAAGTCGAGGTGCGCCTTGAGCTCGTCCTTGGTCGGCCAGGCGGTGCCGTAGATGCGCTGCAGCATCGGGTTCTTCTCGCTGCCGCGCCAGTAGGCGGCCGCGTTGCGCATCAGCTTGAAGGCCGGGATGTGACGGGTGCTCGGCAGGTGCGGGCCGCGGCAGAGGTCGCCCCAGCAGAGGTCGCCGGTCTTGGCGTCCACGTTGTCGTAGATGGTCAGCTCGGCGCCGCCCACCTCGACGTCGGCGCCCTCGCCGGCCGTCGCGGCCGAGCCCTTGAGCCCGATCAGCTCCAGCTTGTAGGGCTCCTTGGCCAGCTCCTCGGTGGCGGCCTCGTCGGTGACCACCCGGCGGGAGAACTTCTGCCCGCGCTTGATGATCTCCTGCATCTTCTTCTCGACGGCCTTCAGGTCGTCGGGGGTGAACGGCTTCTCGACGTCGAAGTCGTAGTAGAAGCCGTCCTTGACCGGCGGGCCGATCCCGAGCTTGGCCTCCGGGAAGAGCTGCTGCACGGCCTGCGCCATCACGTGCGCGGTGGAGTGCCGCAGGATGTCCAGGCCGTCCTTGCTGGAGATGACGACGGGCTCGACCTCGTCGCCCTCCTGGACCTGGTAGGCCAGGTCCTTGAGCGCACCGGCCACCCGGGCGGCGATCACGGCGCGGTCGTCGGCGAAGAGCTCGGCGGCCGTGGTGCCCGTGGTCACCACGCGCTCTTCCCGATCGGGTTCGCGGTTGATGATGATCCGGACGTCGGTCACCGGTCTCTCCTGACCTCTGTGTACCGCAGCACCGTGCTGCGCGAGTCCGATGGTACCGAGATCACGAGCCGCGCCGCGCACCGCTGCCCCCTCTCCGGACAGGTGTGCGCCCCTCGCTGGATTGAGGGGGCGTCAACTGCGGTATCACCTGGGCAGAACGCGGCCGTGCCCGGCGCGCCACTGGTCCTCGGTGGCGCGCCGGGCGCCGCCCGGTGGGGATCGGGGGCTCGTCATGCCGCACACCCAGCCCTGGTACCAGGGCCCGCTCGCCTCTTTCGACACCGAGACCACCGGCGTGGACGTCGAGACCGACCGCATCGTCTCGGCGGCGCTGGTGCTCCAGACCGCGCCCGGCGCTCCCGTCCGGACGCTCTCCTGGCTGGCCGACCCGGGGGTGCCCATCCCCGAGGGCGCGCAGGCCGTGCACGGCATCACCGACCAGCGGGCCCGCGACTTCGGCCGCCCGCCCCGGGTGGTGGTCGCCGAGATCGCCCGCGCGCTGGCCGAACAGGCCCACCGCCACGTGCCCTTGGTGGTGATGAACGCGCCCTACGACCTCACCCTGCTCGACCGCGAGCTGCGCCGGCACCGGGCCAGCACGCTCGCCGACAGCCTGGGCGGGAACGAACTGCTGGTGCTGGACCCGCGGGTGATGGACAAGTACGCCGACCGCTACCGCAAGGGCCGCCGCACCCTCACCGACCTGTGCGCGCACTACGGGGTCAGCCTCACCGGCGCCCACGACGCGGCGGCCGACGCCACCGCCGCGATGGACCTGACCCGCGCCCTGGGCCTGCGCTTCCGGGTGCCGCTGGGTTCGCTCACCCCGGCCGAGCTGCACCTGCGCCAGGCGGTCTGGCACGCGGCCCAGGCCCGGGGCCTGCAGAACTGGTTCGACCGCTCCGGTGCCGCGGAGCAGGTCGACTTCTCCTGGCCGCTCCGCCCGGCCCGCTGCGCCTGCGGCGGCCGGCCCTACCCCGAGCACGACTGCGGCGTCGCGGCCTGAGCCGGCCCCCGCAACGACGGCAACGGCAGAGGCCCTGACCGGCGAACTGCCGGTCAGGGCCTCTGTGTTACTCGGTGGGCGATACTGGGATCGAACCAGTGACCCCTTCGGTGTGAACGAAGTGCTCTCCCGCTGAGCTAATCGCCCGGGCAACGAGATGAACAGTAGCACCCCTCGGGCCCGACTGGCCAATTCCCTTCCGCGGGGCCCGAGCGGACGGTCCCCCAGTTCCCGTCCCCGGCACGGAGACTGACGCGGAATCAGACCGCGCGGTGGAACTCCCCGGAAACGACGGAAGACCCCGGCCAATTAATTGGCCGGGGTCTTCCCGCATTCCGGTGGGCGATACTGGGATCGAACCAGTGACCCCTTCGGTGTGAACGAAGTGCTCTCCCGCTGAGCTAATCGCCCGGGTGCAGGGAAAACATTACCGCATCCGGAGGGGTGCTCCGAACACCCCTCCGCGCTCCCCCCGCGACCCCCGCTCCCCCGCGGCCGGCGCTCCGGTCAGTCGTTGATCTTCCACGGCATGACCAGCCCGTACCGCCACAGGTACCAGCCGCCCAGCCCGGCGATGATCACCAGGCCGATGCTCGTCAGGATGATGTTGCGGCGCCGGACCTTCGGGTCCAGTGCCTTCTGCGCCGCCTCGGTGACCTTGCGCTTGGTCCAGCGCAGCACCAGCTGCGCCCAGACGAACTCGGTCGCCCAGATGCCCATGCCCAGGAAGATGACCACCCAGCCCGGCCCGGGCAGCGGCAGCATCACCACACCGAGCGCGACCACCGCGAGGCCGACCAGGAAGACCGCCACCTGCCAGCTGAGGTGGAGCGGTCTGGAGCGCCGGATGAAGTGCGGCGCCTTGGACCCGAGGCCCTCGTCGGCCGCCGGGCCGGCCTTCGAGCCCTCGGGCTCGGGATTGTCGTTTCGTACAGCCATGCCGCGAAAACTACCGGAGCGCCCGCCCGGTTCCCGGGCCCCGGAGGCTCCGTAGCGATTCCGCAATGCGCCGGAAGGGGTACGACTCGGACCGGAATCGGGACAGACGGGTTTACACCGGGCTTTCAGGTGGGATGGTCCGTTCGCCGACGTGCGATTCCCCGAGCGCACACTGAGCGAAAGGCCCTGGCGCTTATGAACACCACGGTCAGCTGCGAGCTGCACCTGCGCCTCATCGTGTCCAGCGAGTCGTCACTGCCCGTCCCCGCGGGCCTGCGCTACGACACTGCCGACCCCTATGCCGTGCACGCGACCTTCCACACGGGTGCCGACGAGACCGTGGAGTGGGTGTTCGCCCGCGACCTCCTCGCGGAGGGGCTGCACCGACCCACGGGCACCGGCGACGTCCGGGTGTGGCCCTCGCGGAGCCACGGTCAGGGGGTGGTCTGCATCGCCCTGAGTTCTCCGGAAGGAGAAGCCCTGCTGGAAGCCCCGGCTCGAGCGCTCGAGTCCTTCCTCAAGCGCACCGACGCCGCCGTGCCACCCGGCACCGAACACCGTCACTTCGACCTCGACCGGGAGCTGTCCCACATCCTCGCCGAGAGCTGACCGCCGCACCGGCAGGTCCGCTCCCGCCACCGCGTCCGTCCTACTCGGGGGCACGGTCGCACGCTCAACCGCCCACGGGCGGTCCGTCAGGGCCGGGCCCCGGCACGCTCCCACCGGAGCGCGCCGGGGCCCTCGCCCTTTCCCGGCGGGACCGGGCGGGACCGGCCGGCGAGGCCCGTGGTGACGGCCCGTGCCGGTAGAGTCGCGGGAACGACCGACGCGGGGCCCACGAAGCCCCCGCCGCGCGAGGAGCCTCACGTGCTGATCACCCATGACACCGAATGCGCGCTGGGCATTCTGGTCGAGCTGCTCAACACCTCCCCCGACGCCTGCGGCAGCGAACAGCTCCCCGACCTGGCGGCGCTGCACTCGTTCGTGGCCCGCCGGGAGATCAGCGAGGTCGACTCGCTCACCCCGGACGACCTCACCGCGGTGCGCTCGCTCCGCGGCCGGCTGCGCGAGGTCTTCTCGGCCGGCTCCACCGACGAGGCCGCCGAGCTGGTCAACGCGGTGGTCGCGGCCGCCGGCACCACCCCCCGGCTGGTCAACCACGACCACCACGGCTGGCACATCCACTACTTCGCCCCGCACGCCGCGATCGGCGACCACCTGGCGGCCGAGCTCGGGATGGCGCTCGCCTTCATCGTGATGGCCGGCGAGCGCGAGCGGCTGCGCCGCTGCGAGGCGCCGGACTGCGCCCGGGTCTTCGTCGACCTCTCCCGCAACCGCTCCCGCCGCTACTGTGACAGCCGCACCTGCGGCAACCGCCTGCACGTCGCCGCCTACCGCGCCCGCCAGCGCTCCGCCGAGGCGGTCCCCGCCGGCTGACGGCCCCGCCCTCCCGGTCCTCCTGCTCCGACCCGCTCCGCGAGCCACGGTCAGGCGGGCGGTGAGGGGGTCGGCGGGCGAAGGGTGGAAGACTTGGCCCCATGACCGATGCTCCCCTCCCGCGGCTCGAGTTCTGGGCCGACCTCCAGTGCCCCGACTGCCGCACCGCCCTGACCGACCTCGACGCCCTGCGCGAGCAGTACGGCGAGGCCCTCACCGTCGAGCTCCGGCACTTCCCGCTGGAGAAGAACAAGCACGCCTACGCCGCCGCCCAGGCCGCCGAGGAGGCGCTCGCCCAGGGCCGGGGCCGGGAGTTCACCGAGGCGCTGCTGGAGCGCTGCGAGGAGCTGGCCAAGGCCAAGAACGGCGAGGCGTTCCTGGTCGCACTGGCCGGTGAACTCGGGCTGGACGCCGAGGAGATGGACGTGGCGCTGATCGACGGGCGGCACACCCTGGTGGTGGACGCCGACCAGGCCGAGGGCAAGGCGATCGGCGTGACCGGTACCCCGACGTACCTGATCGCCGGTCAGCGCCTGGACGGCGGCAAGAGCCAGGAGGGGCTGCGCGAGCGGATCGTCGAGATCCTGGACGCGGCGGCGAAGGGCTGACCCTCCCTCAGAGCAGCGGCTTGCCGAACACCCGGCGGGTGAGCCGGTAGCCCAGCGACTCGTAGAGCCGGATGGCCACCGCGTTGGAGCTGAACACGTTGAGCCCGAGGTCGGCCACTCCGGCCGCCAGGCACTCCCGCTCGGCGAGCCGCATCAGGGTGCGGCCATGGCCCTCGCCGCGGCGCCCCTCGTCCACCTCCACCGTCATCACCCAGGCCAGCGGCGAACCGTCCGGCAGGGTGCTCTGGCGCAGCGTCACCCAGAGCGAGCCCAGCACGGTGCCCTGCGCGTCCAGCAGTTCGCGCAGGGCCGTGCCGGGGGTGGCGTGGCCCTGGAGGAGCAGTCGCCGGTGGTCGGTGTCGGCCTTCTCCCGGGCCTGCGGCTCGGCCAGGCCGGAGCCGGTGAGGTGGCTGACGTAGCCCTCCTTGGCCTGGGTGAGCCAGGCCTCGAAGCGGTCCGGGCCGATCGGACGGACCGTCAGGCCCGCCGGGAGCTCCGGGGCGCGGCCGAGGTGCTTGGCCATGTTCCGCATCCGCTCGGTGTACCCGAGCAGCCGGGCCAGCCCGAGGGCGGCCTCGTTGCCGGCCGGGACGGTGACATCCACCCGGCTGCAGCCCCAGCCGCGCAGCACCTCCTCGGCGGCCAGCGAACCCACCGTGGCCCGGCCCCGCCGCAGACCCTCGGTGACCTCCAACTCCGAGACGGTGCCCCAGCGTTGCTCGCCGTACGGGGTGGCCGTGGTGCGCAGCGAACCGACCGGGCGACCGTTGACGCAGATCAGCCAGCGCCGGGTGCGGCCGCCGTCGGGACGGATTTCCTCGGGGTGCTCGGGGCGCAGGGTGGTGGTCATGGGGTGTGCATTCCCCGTCCCGCCCCGGCTGATCCGCGCCGGGGAATCACGGGTCGAGGTCGTCCGCGGCGCGCTCGGTGAACTGGCGCATGGCCTTGAGGGTGACCGGTCCGGGCCCGGCCAGCTCGCGGTCGTCGATCCGGGTGACGGCCTGCACGTCGCGCAGGGTGGAGGTGAGGAAGACCTCCTCGGCCTCAGCCAGCACCTCGAACGGGAGGTCGGCCTCCTCGGCGCCGGCCCAGTCGACGACCAGCTGCCGGGTGATGCCGGCCAGGCAGCCGGAGGCGAGCGGCGGGGTGAGCAGTCGGCCGCCGAGCACCACGAAGATGTTGGAGCCGGTGCCCTCGCAGAGCCGGCCGGCGGTGTTGGCGAAGATCGCCTCGGAGGCGCCGGCCCGGTGGGCGGCGGCCAGGGCGACCACGTTCTCGCCGTAGGAGGTGGTCTTGAGACCGGTGAGCGCGCCGTGCTCGTTGCGCCGCCACGGGACGGTCTTCACCGCGGTGGTGTCCGGGCGGGGCTTGGCGGTGCCGACCGCGATCACCAGGGTGGGCGGGGCATCGCCGCGCTCGGAGCCGAGCGGAGCCGTGCCGCCGGTGTAGGTGATCCGCAGCCGGCCGAGCTCCATCGGGTTGGCGGCCAGCACCTGGCGCACGCCCTCGCGGACCACCGCGTGGTCCGGGGCGGGCAGGCCGAGGCCCTCGGCGGAGCGGCTGAGCCGGTCGAGGTGGCGAGTGAGCGCGAAGGCCGCGCCGTCCACCGCCTTGGCCGTCTCGAAGACGCCGTCGCCCACGGTCAGCCCGTGGTCGAGCACGGAGACGGTGGCGCTGCTCTCGTCGACCAGGCGGTCGTTGACCCAGATCATCAGGTGTCGCTCCTAGGGGCCCGCACTGCTACTCGGTGCCCGAGGCTATCGCGACCAGGCGGGCCGCCTTGAGCTCGGTCTCGTCCCACTCCCGCTCCGGGTCGGAGCCCCAGGTGATGCCGGCGCCGGTGCCGAAGTGCAGCACCGGGCGGTCCGCCTCGCTCCGGTCGATCCAGAACGTCCGGATGCCGACGGCGAGTTCGGCCTCGCCCCGGTCGGCGTCCACCCAGCCGACGGCGCCGCAGTAGGGGCCGCGCGGGGCGGTCTCCAGGGCCTCGATGATCCGCAGCGCACTGCTCTTGGGAGCCCCGGTGACGGAGCCGGGCGGGAAGGTGGCCCCGAACAGCTCGGCCCAGCCGGCCCCTTCGCGCAGCTCGCCCTCCACGGTGGAGACCAGGTGCACCAGGCCGGGGTGCTTCTCCACCACGCAGAGGTCGGGCACGGTGACGCTGCCGGTGGCGCAGACCCGGCCGAGGTCGTTGCGGACCAGGTCCACGATCATCACGTTCTCGGCGTGGTCCTTCTCCAGCAGGTCGTGCTCGGTGCGGCCGGTGCCCTTGATCGGGCCGGAGGAGACGGTGCGGCCCCGGCGGCGCAGGTAGAGCTCGGGCGAGGCGGTGGCGATCTCGACCCCGTGGCCGGGCAGGCGGATCGTTCCGGCATGGGGCGCGGGGTTGCCGTGCGCGAGCAGTCCGGTGAGCGCGTCGATGTCGCTGCGCTCCGGGTCGGGCAGCGGCGCGGTCATCACCCGGCAGAGGTTGGCCTGGTAGACCTCGCCGGCCGCGATGTGCTCGCGGATCCGGCGCACGCCCGCGGTGTAGGCGTCCCGGTCGAGCGAGCTGTGCCAGCTGCCGGGGTCGGGCCCGAGCCAGCCGTCGGTGCGCGGCGGGGCCGGGTCGGGACGGACGGAGTCGAAGCGCGCGCAGGTGAGGCGCCCCTCGAAGTCGTACGCCACCGCCCAGTACCCCTCGCTCTCGAGGGCGGCCGGGTCGGAGGTGACGTCGCGCAGGCCGGTCGCCAGCCGGCCGGCGAACCTCGCCATGGGGGTCGGGCTGATGCGGGGGGTGGTGCGGCCGGACACGGTGCTCCTGCGCGGTGAGGGTGGTGCGGGGGTGCTTCGAAGTGTAGGTCGGAGGGGGTGCCCGGCGTCGGGTCGCGAGGGCCCGCAGGCGGGCCCGGTGACCTGACGAGGTGCCAGCTCGCGGGGGTCGCGGAGGGCACCCCGTCGGCACGCTGCGGGAACGGAATTTGAGCTGGCCCAGGAATCCGCTAAAGTTCAACACGTCGCCGGGAAACGGAGCCGCAGGAAAGCGGTGAAGGGCCTCGAAGACAGGCGGACGTGGCTCAGTTGGTAGAGCATCACCTTGCCAAGGTGAGGGTCGCGAGTTCGAATCTCGTCGTCCGCTCGACGGAGAACGGTGTAAGATCGTTCCCTGTTGTTGCCTGGTGGAGTGGCCGAGAGGCGAGGCAACGGCCTGCAAAGCCGTGTACACGGGTTCAAATCCCGTCTCCACCTCCATGAGGTGCCCCTGGTTCGCCGGGGGCCCTCCCCGCGCGATTAGCTCAGCGGGAGAGCACTACCTTGACACGGTAGGGGTCACTGGTTCAATCCCAGTATCGCGCACGTCGGTCCCCTCGGGACCTGCCCGTAGGACGCCCCATCAGGCGCGATTAGCTCAGCGGGAGAGCACTACCTTGACACGGTAGGGGTCACTGGTTCAATCCCAGTATCGCGCACTTGCAGTACCGCCTCACCAGGCGCGATTAGCTCAGCGGGAGAGCACTACCTTGACACGGTAGGGGTCACTGGTTCAATCCCAGTATCGCGCACTTGCAGTACCGCCCCATCAGGCGCGATTAGCTCAGCGGGAGAGCACTACCTTGACACGGTAGGGGTCACTGGTTCAATCCCAGTATCGCGCACCACACAGCCAAGGGCCGTGATCCGGACAGGATCACGGCCCTTGGCGTTGCCGGGGGTTGACGGACCGTCAGGGCGTGGGCGCCGGCACGGATGCGCGCGGGCGGCGGCACGGATGCGGCAGGGGCCGGGTACGTGCCGCCCTCACCGACGACTCGTACCCGGCCCCTGCTCCGTGCGCCGGAGTTGCTGCCCGCACCGCCCGCCCGCCCGTCCGCGTGCGCCCGGCGGTGCCGGCTCCGGCTGTGGCGCCTGCCCTCTCCCCAGAAGGTCAGCGCCCGATCAGTTCGGCGACGGCCCTGGTCTGGGTCGCCAGTTGGTCCCAGCCGCCGAAGAGCACCAGCAGGGCGACCGCGACGGGGAGCACCATCGCCACGGCCACCAGCGGGTGCCGGGTGGCCTGCTCGGAGGAGCGGGCGGAAGCCGGGCGGAGCCCGAGGCGACGACGGCCCGCCTCGTTGAGCTGGACGGCCATGGTGGGTGCTCCTGCCTTCTTCGTGAAGTCGCTGGTCTGCTGGAAAGTCGGTCGCGGTGGGCGGTTCACCTCGGGGGACGAGCCGGGCCGCCCACCGCTGACTCAAAGGTATGGCGCGGCACCGACGCGGACGTCATGCCCGCGTACCGTTCGGTGGGCCTCCCGGAGGATGACGCCCCTCCCCCTCAGGTACTACTGGAGGCGGAGAAGGGGCCCGGCCGAACCCCGGGGGAACCCTGAGGGGCACCCCCGAGAGGGGCGTCCGGGGGAGATCGGACAATCCGACCGGCCGGCTGGTGTTGCGTATCAGCACACCGCAGCGCGGAGTCCGTAAGCTGTGCCGGAGCAGGATTCTGACGGTGCCCCACCCGACGGGGTCTCAACCACCGGACTGACGGGAAGAACTGACGATGGCGATGATGCGGCTGAGGCGTGAGGACCCCCGCATCGTCGGCCCGTACCGCCTGCACCGTCGGCTCGGGGCCGGCGGGATGGGCGTGGTCTACCTCGGTTCGGACCGCAAGGGGCAGCGGGTCGCGCTCAAGCTGATCCGGGCCGAGCTGGCCGAGGACTCCGAGTTCCGCACCCGCTTCGCCCGGGAGATCGCGGCCGCCTCGAAGATCCGCGGCACCTGCACGGCCCGGGTGGTCGGCTCCGACATCGAGGCCGACCGGCCCTGGCTGGCGACCGCGTACGTGCCGGGGCCCTCGCTGTACAAGCGGGTCGGCGAGGAGGGACCGCTGCCCTGGCCGGAGGTGGCCCGGATCGGGGCCGCGCTGGCCGACGGGCTGGTGAAGGTGCACGAGGCCGGGGTGGTGCACCGCGACCTCAAGCCCTCCAACATCCTGCTCTCGCCCAAGGGTCCGAGGATCATCGACTTCGGCATCGCCTGGTCGCGCGGCGCCTCCACGCTCACCCACGTCGGCACCGCCGTCGGCTCCCCCGGCTTCCTGGCACCCGAGCAGGTCCGCGGCGCCGCGGTGACGCCGGCCACCGACGTGTTCGCCTTCGGGGCCACGCTGGCCTACGCGCTCACCGGGGACTCGCCGTTCGGCTCCGGCGCCTCCTCCGAGGTGATGCTCTACCGGGTGGTGCACGAGGAGCCCGACCTGTCCGCCGTGCCGCCGCAGTTGGCGCCGCTGGTGCGGGCCTGCCTGGCCAAGGAGCCGGCCGAGCGGCCCGGCGCGGCCGCGCTGCACGAGCGGCTCACCGAGCTGGCCGCCCGGGGCGCCGCGGCCGGCCGCCGGGCCGTCGCTCCCCCGCCGCCGCCCGGGCGGGCCCCCGTCCAGCAGCGGCCTGCGGCCCCGGCACGGCCCGCCGCGTACCAGCCCGGGACGCACCAGCCCGCCACCCTGCCGATGCCGCCCGGCATGACGGCCGAGGCGCTGAGGGAGCGTCAGGGCGAGCGGGCGGGCGTCCACCCGTCGGGGTCGGTGCACGCCGCCGACCGGACCACCGTGCGGCACGGCGAGCAGCCGGGCTCGCGGCCCGCCGGTGCCAGGCCCGCAGCGGCCCGGGAGCGGACCACGCCGCCCGGCGGCCGTCCGGTCCCGCCCGGCCCGCGCTCCGGCCAGCCCCGGCGCGACCGGCAGCACACCCCCGTGCCCGGCCGTCCCGGCGGCCCCGGGGAGGCGCGGCGGCGGCTGATGCGGCAGCGGCTGGTGGTCTTCGTGACCGTCACCGTGGGGGTGGCGCTGGCCATCGCCGCCGCCCAGGGCTGCGAGAACCGTTCCGACCAGGGCCTGCGCTCCCCGCACTCGCCGGCCGCCTCCGCTCCCGCCTCCGGGGCCTCCGGCACGCCGGTCTCCGTCTCCATCGACGGGGTGCAGCCCTCCGCGCCGTTCGCGGCGGTGGCCAAGGGCCCCTCCGGCGACGCCGGGCTGGCGCCCGCGGGCGGAGCCCTGCCCGCCGTGGACTGGGCCAACCGCAGCTACGCCGACCCCTCCGGCGGGGCCGCCATCCGCCTGCGGGACGGCCGTTCGGCCACCGAGGGCGGCCCGCAGGTCTCGCTGAGCGCCGTCGTCCCGGCCCGCTACCACGGAGCCCCGGCGGCCCTGGTGGTGCTGCGCCGGGCGGAGGGCTCGGCCCCGGCCGACCTGGTCCAGCTCTACGGCTTCAGCGCGGACACCCCCGTCCTGCTCGCCGCCCGCACCTCGGTGGCCGACCCGCAGGCCGCCGCCACCTGGCGGGTCGAGCCGGGCGCCCTGATCCGGGAGGAGCGGGTCTCCGCGACGGGGGCCGGGTCGACGACCCGTTACACGGTGCGCGGCGACGGGCAGTTGGAGGAGTCCTGGCCCGGCTCCGGCGTCACCGGCACCCCCGCCGGCCCCGCCCCGGCCGCGGCCGGCGCCCCGCCGTCGGCGATCTCCCCCACCGCGACGCCCAGCGGCAGCTGACGCGCGCCGGCCTCGGGCCCGGTCCTTCGTCCGGCACGGGGCAGGGTCCGGGACGGTCCGTCCACTGTCAGTGGGCGGCCGCCAGGAGGGAGCGGGTGTAGTCGGTGTGCGGGGCGGCGAAGAGCTCGTCGCGCGGAGACTGTTCGACCAGGCGGCCGTGGTGCATGACGGCGATGCGGTCGCAGAAGTGGCGGACCACGGCGAGGTCGTGGGAGACGAAGAGGAAGGCGACGCCGAGGCGCTCGCGCAGTTCGGCGAGCAGGTTGAGGACCTGGGCCTGGACGGAGACGTCGAGGGCGGAGACCGGTTCGTCGGCGATGATCAGGCGCGGGCCGGGGGCCAGGGCCCGGGCGATGCCGATGCGTTGGCGCTGGCCGCCGGAGAACTCGTGCGGGTGGCGGTCCAGATGGGCGGCGGAGAGGCCGACGTGTTCGAGGAGTTCGGCGGCGCGCTCGCGGCGTTCGGGGGCGGTGAGGGTGGTGTGCAGGCGCAGCGGGGTGTCCAGGGTCTGGGCGACCGTGCGGCGGGGGTTGAGGGAGGCGTACGGGTCCTGGAAGACCAGCTGGACCTCGCGGGCCAGGCGGCGGCGCAGGGCGCGGTCGGGGCGGGTGGCGTCCTGTCCGTCGTAGCGGATCGTGCCGCCGGTGGGGCGTTGGAGGCCGGCCAGCACCCGGGAGGTGGTGGACTTGCCCGAGCCGGACTCGCCGACCAGGCCGAGGCTCTCGCCCGGGGCGATCCGCAGGCTCAACCCCTCGACGGCGCGGAAGGGCTCGGCCGTGCGGAAGGGGTGACGGCGGCGGCCCGGGAAGTGCACGGACAGGTCCTCGACCTCGACCAGCCAGGAGGTGTCGGGACGGTGGGCCGCCCTGGGTGCCGTACGGGCCGGGGCGGGTGACGGGTCGTCGACCGTGGGCAGCACCGAGCCCGGGACGGTGTCCAGGGTGAGCGCGGCCCCGACCAGGGCGCGGGTGTACGGCTGCTGCGGGGCGGCCAGCAGCTCGGCGGTCGGGGCGGTCTCCACCGTCTCGCCGTGGCGGAGCACCAGAGTGCGGTCGGTGTGCCGGGCCACCACCCCGAGGTCGTGACTGATCAGCAGGACGGCGGTGCCGTGCTCGCGCCGCAACTCGCCCAGCAGATCCAGCACTTGGCTCTGCACCCGGGCGTCCAGGGCGGTGGTGGGTTCGTCGGCGACCAGGACGTCGGGCCCGTTCATCAGGGCCATCGCGATCATCACCCGCTGGCGCATCCCGCCGGAGAACCGGTGCGGATGGTCGCCGGTCCGGGCCGCCGGGATGCCGACCCGGTCGAGCATCTCGGCCGCCCGGCGGCGGGCCTCCGCCCGTCCCGCGCCGGGGTGGTGCAGCCGGTACATCTCGGAGAGCTGGGCGCCGACGGTGTGGAACGGGCTGAGCGAGGTCAGCGCGTCCTGGAAGACCAGGGCGATCCTGCCCCCGCGCACCCGGCGCAGCTCCTGCTCCCCCGCGCCGACCAGCTCCTGTCCGCCGAGCCGGGCGGAGCCGGTGACGGTGGTGGTGCGGGGGTCGTGCAGGCCGAGCAGGGCCAGCCCGGTGGCGGACTTGCCGGAGCCGGACTCACCGACCAGGCCCAGGACTTCGCCCGGGGCGAGGTCGAAGGAGAGGCCGCGCACGGCCCGTACGGGTTCGGCCCCGTCGCGGGCGGCGAAGCCGACGGAGAGGTCGCGGACGCTGAGCACCGGCGCGGTCGAGGTGTTCGTGGTCATCGGGAAAGCTCCTGAGGCGGGGTCAGCTGAGGCGGATGCGCGGGTCGAGCCAGGCCACCACCAGGTCGGCCAGGGCCACGAAGAGGACCACGAAGCAGGCGGCGAGCAGCACGGTGCCGACCACGGCGGGCAGGTCCTGGCCCGCCACCGCCTCGGCGGCGAAGGTGCCGACGCCGTTCAGGCCGAAGACGGTCTCGGTGATCACGGCCCCGCCGAGCAGGGCGCCCGCCTCCAATCCGAGCAGCTGGACCAGCGGCCCGGCCGCGCCGCGCGCCGTGTACTTCAGGTGGGCCCGCAGCCGGCTCAGGCCCTTGCCGCGCGCGGTCCGGACGTACTCCTCGTCCATGGTCTCCAGCAGCTGGGCGCGGGAGAGCCGGGCGAAGACGGCGGAGTTGACGAAGCCGAGCACCAGCCAGGGCAGCAGCATCCCGCCCGCCCAGGCGGCGGGGTCGGTGGCGGGCGGGGTGTAGGCGGGCAGCGGCAGCAGGCCGGTCGAGTGGACCAGGGCCCACTGGGCGAGGTAGCCGAGGAAGTAGATCTGCACGCTGGCGCCGAGCAGGGTGAAGCCGGAGAGCAGCCGGTCGGTGCGGGTGCCGTGGCGCAGCGCGGAGACGAAGCCGGTGCCCAGGCCGAGGACCAGCAGCACGGCCAGGGCCCCGGCGGTGAGCGAGAAGGTGACCGGCAGGTGCTCGGTCAGGGCCTGGGTGACGGGCTGGTGGAGCCGGTAGGAGTAGCCCAGGCAGGGGGCGGCGCAGTCGATGACCGAGCCGTCCACGTCGCTGATCCCGCGTCCGGCGACGACCCCGGCGAGGTAGTCGGTGTACTGGGTGAGCAACGGCTGGTCCAGGCCCATGCTCTGACGGACCGCCGCCACCTGCCCGGAGTCGCAGCGCGGGCCGCAGGCGGCCCGGGCCGGGTCGGCGGGGGCGGCGTGGAAGAGCACGAAGGCGGCGGCGGAGACCGCGGCCAGCACGGCGAGGGCCTGGAGGGCCCGCCGCAGGGCGAAGGAGAGCATGGCCGGTCCGGTTTCGTGGATGCGGGTGGTACGAGGCGGGTGCGGCCCCGGCCCGGCGGATGCGGCTGGGGTACCGCCCCGGCGGGTGCGGGTGGGGGTACGGCCCCGCCCCGGCGGAGGCGGGGCCGTGCGGAGGCGTCAGGCCTTGAGGAAGACCCACGCGAGGCTGACGGACCCGTAGATCGGGTGGATGAAGGCGCCGCCGACGTTGGCGCCGCGCAGCTGGGTGGCGTTGGGGTAGGCGAAGGGCAGCACCGGGACGTCCTTCATCACGGTCTGCTCCAGCGCGTACAGCTCCTTGGCCTTCTGCCGGGGCTCGCCGATCTGGTTGATCCGGTCGATCTCCTTGTCCACCGCCGGGTTGCGGTAGCGGGCCGAGTTGAGGTCGCTGTTCGCCCGGCCGTCGAAGGAGAACGGGACCAGCGTGGACGGCGTCGGCCAGTCCACCGAGCTGGTCTCCTCGAACAGGTCGTACGGGGAGTCGGCCCGGTGCGCCTCGTCCAGCAGCGCCTTGGCGTCCACCGGCTTGGGCACGATGGTGATCCCCGCCTTGGCGAAGCCGTCCACCAGCACCTGGGCGACCCGCTGCCCGTTCGGGGTGTTGGCGTACGCGTAGGTGAGGCTGGTGGGCGCCTGCTTGGCCTTGGCCAGGGCCTGCTTGGCGGCCTCCGGGTCGCCCTCGGGCTTGGCCGGGTAGAGGTCGTACTTCTGCCAGTCGAGCAGCGCCGGGGAGCTGAGCGTGGTGGCCAGCTCGCCGACCCGGGAGCCGCCGAGCACCTGGCGGGCCTGCTGGCGCGGGTAGGCCAGGTGCAGGGCCTTGCGGACCTCGGGGTCGGCGACCCGCTCGTTGTTCACCACCAGCTGGGTGACGAAGGCGCCCTGACGGCCGGTCACCACCAGCTCCTTGGCCTTCGGGTCGGTGTCGGTGGTCTGGT
Organism: Kitasatospora sp. NPDC001664; assembly: GCF_053596675.1. Taxonomy (NCBI): domain Bacteria; kingdom Bacillati; phylum Actinomycetota; class Actinomycetes; order Kitasatosporales; family Streptomycetaceae; genus Kitasatospora; species Kitasatospora sp. NPDC001664. The sequence goes on along the minus strand of NZ_JBSFGS010000002.1, from coordinate 95,272 downwards.
ACAGCTCGGGCGAGAGCTGGGTCGCCACGGTGGTGGCGTTGGCGCCGCCGTCCCGGCCGGAGAGGATCTCCTGGTTGATGTTGAGCGCCTCCTTGCCGAAGCTGAAGACGAACTTCTCCGGGTACTGGCTGCGGATCGGGTCGGTCTCCGGCTTCCAGTGCGGGTTGCGCTCCAGCACCAGGCGGGTGTTCTGGACGTGCTCGGCGATCCGGTACGGGCCGCTGGCGAAGGGCAGGCGGTCGTAGTCGGTGCCGGTGTCCTTGTCCTTGCGGACGGGGGAGGACGAGGACTGCGCCGCCATGTACGGCACGTCGGCCTGCGGCTGCGGGAAGCGGAGGACCAGGGTGCGCTCGTCCGGGGTCTCGATCGCGGCCAGGTCTCCGTCCTGCGGGCCGGCGTACTTCTTCCGGGCGTCCTCGTAACTGGCCTCGCCGGTCAGCCACTGCGCCCAGTACGGCGGGCCGACCTCGAAACCCTTCCCGAAGGAGCGCTCGATGCCGTACTTCACCTGGTGGGAGGTGATCGGCTGCCCGTCCTCCCAGGCCACGCCCGCCTTCAGCCGGTACGTCCAGGTGCGGCCGCCGTCGGTGGCGGTGCCGGTGTCGGTGGCGAGGTCGCCGACCAGCTTCGCCTTGCCGTCCACCACCTGGTACTGGGTCAGCTGACGGCCCCACAGCAGCGAGGTGTTGTAGGCGGCGCCCGCGTAGACCTTCTGCGGGTCGAGGTGGCGGAAGTCGGTGGTGTTGTAGACGTTCACCGTGCCGCCGGGCTTCGCACCGGGGACGGCGGGCGCCGGGCCGGCGCTCTCCTGCTCGGTGCCGAGGGCGGCGGTGAGCGGGGAGGTGTCCTTCGCTCCCGGGGCCGCGCCACCGCCGCCCGCACCGGCTCCCGCCGAGCAGGCGGTGGCGAGCAGCGCGGTGGCGAGGACGGCGAGGGTCGCTTTGGTCAGGCGCATGGCGGAGTGACTCCTTGCCCCGACGTGCGGGGCGGTAGGGGTGGTTGTCGTTCTGACGGTGGCTCAGCGGGCGGAGCGGGGATCCAGCGCGTCGCGGACCGCGTCGCCGAGCAGGTTGAAGGCGAGCACGAAGACCAGCAGCGCCACGCCGGGGAAGACCATGTAGGTCGGATCGGCCTGGAAGACCTCGGAACCGCGCGAGATCATCCGGCCCCAGTCCGGGACGGGCTCGGTGATGCCGACCCCGAGGAAGGAGAGCACCGCCTCGGAGGCCACGAAGCCCGGCACCGCCATCGTCGCGTGCACCAGCAGCTGGGCCCGGACGTTCGGCAGCAGTTCCCGGAGGACGATGTGGAATCCGCCGGCCCCCTGGGCCTTCGCCGACTGCACGAAATCCCTTTCCCGGAGGGAACGCACCGACGAGCGGAGGGAGAGCGCGAGCGGAATCCAGCCGAATGCGGAGAACACCAGGATCAGCACCAGGAATTGCATCCACTCCGGCTCTGCCTCGCTCGGATCGACCAGCCGGGACTGCACCACGGGGCTGAGCGCGAGGAGCAGGAGCAGGGTCGGGAAGGCGAGCAGGACGTTCGAGAGGAAGCCGAAGATCCGGTCCGTCAGACCGCCCAGGTAGCCGACCGCGACGCCGGCCAGGACGCCGAGCAGGGTGGTGACGGCGGCTGCCGCGAAGGCGATCAGGAGGGAGGTGCGGATGCCGAAGAGCAGCTGGGTGAACACGTCCCGCCCGAGGCCCGGCTCCAGGCCGAACCAGAAGTCGGCCGAGATCCCGCCGTTGGGGAGCATCGGCAGGCCCGAGTCGCTGAGCAGGCCAGGCGTGTTCTGGCCGTAGTGCTCGGTGGGGTTCTTGCCGTAGGCGGCGGCGATCAGCGGGGCGGCGAGGGCGAGGAGGAGGAAGAGCGTCACCACCGCGAGGGCGGTGGCGCCGGTGCGGTCGCGGAGCAGCCGGGAGAGCGGCGTGTTGCGTACTGCGGGCATGAGAGGCGTACTCCCCGAAATTCTCCGCCGCCCCGTGGGTGAGGGTGCGCTGATGTGCATGAAGGGACGGCCTTCCAGGGGTTTCCCGGCGGCCCGTCGAATGCCATCAGATCGGATGCGATGCGCCTTTCGCAAATCATTCTCCGGCGCTGATTGCACACTGTTTCGCACAGGACGACGGCTTCATTCCACTGCAATGTTGCCGACACAGGAAAACGGGCAAATACCTACACAACGGTTCGACGGCGGCCCGACTGAGACCTCCGCCACACGTAAGGTGCCGCCATGCCTCCACTGCTCTTCCTCGATGTCGACGGCCCGCTCATCCCGTTCGGCGGAGCACCCGAGGAGTACCCCGCCCACGGGGCCGACGACGCGAACCCCCTCCTGCGCCGGATCGACCCCGCGCACGGGCCACGGCTGGCGGCGCTCCCGTGCGAACTCGTCTGGGCGACGACCTGGGAGGAGGAGGCGAACGAGTACGTCGCCCCGCGCCTGCACCTGCCGCGACTCCCGGTGGTGGTCTGGCCGGAGCCGACCCGAGCGGACGAGGAGAACGACGAGCGGCACGGGCTGCACTGGAAGACCCGGACCCTCGTCTCGCTCGCCGCCGGGCGCCCGTTCGCCTGGGTGGACGACGAGCTCACCGACGCCGACCGGAGGTGGGTCGCCGCCCGCCACCCGGGCCCCGCGCTGCTCCACCGCGTCGACCCCCGCCGTGGTCTGACGGAGGGTGACTTCGCGGCGCTCCGGTCCTGGTTGCTGGAAAACCAGGTGACCTCGGGGCGGGCGGGGCAGCAGAATCAGGGCACCGGCCGCGAGGCCGACAGCCCGTAGCTCAGTCGGTCAGAGCACCGCCCTGATAAGGCGGGGGTCGCTGGTTCAACTCCAGCCGGGCTGAGCGGGTGTAGCTCAATTGGCCAGAGCAGCCGCCTCCAAAGCGGCAGGCTGGGGGTTCGAGTCCCTCCGCCCGTGCAGTGAGCAGGACCGCCGTCAGATCCCGGTGTTGACGGCGTAGAAGGTGACCGCGGCGGCGGCTCCCACGTTGAGGGAGTCGACGCCGTGGGACATCGGGATGCGGACCCGGCGGGTGGCGGCGGCCAGGGCCTTCGGGGTGAGGCCGTCGCCCTCGGCGCCGAGCATGACGGCGGCCTTGGGGAGGGTGTGCGGGGCGGTGGCGTTGAGGTCGTCCGCGCCCGAGGGCGTCAGGGCGAGGAGTTCGAAGCCGGCCTCGCGGACGGTGGCCAGGGCGGACGGCCAGGGGTCGAGGCGGGCGTACGGGACGGAGAAGACCGCGCCCATCGAGACCTTGACGGCCCGTCGGTAGAGCGGGTCGGCGCAGTCCGGGGAGAGCAGCACGGCGTCCATCCCGAGGGCGGCGGCGCTGCGGAAGATGGCGCCGATGTTGGTGTGGTCGACCAGGCCCTCCAGGACGGCCACCCGGCGGGCGCCGGTGAGAAGTTCGGCGGCCTCCGGGAGCGGCTTGCGCTCCATCGAGGCGAGCGCGCCGCGGTGCACGTGGTAGCCGGTGACCTCCTCGGCCAGCCCGGGCTCCACCACGTGGACCGGCGCCGGGGTCTCGGCGATCACGTCGGCCATCACGTCCAGCCACTTCGGGGTGAGCAGCATCGACCGCATCCGGAACCCCGCCGCCACCGCCCGGCGGATCACCTTCTCGCCCTCGGCGATGAAGAGGCCCTCCTCGGGCTCGCGCCGGCGGCGCAGCTCCACGTCGGTCAGGCCGGTGTAGTCGGCCAGGCGGGGGTCGGTCGGGTCGGTGATGGTGCTCGGTTCTGCCACCCGTCGATCTTGGCACAGGTGGGGAGGGGTGGCGTTCGGCGAGGAAGCGACCGGGCGCGGAGACGATGATGGGCACATGGCCGTCGTCCCGATCGCACCCCGTCCGCTGAACGCCGCCGAGCGCGCCGTCCTGGAGCACCTGCTCGCCGCCGACTTCCCCGGCGCCCCGGAGCTGCGCGCGCAGCTCGACCGGGTCGAGGTGGTGGCCGCCTGGTTCGAGGGGTCGGTCAGTGTCGACCTGCGGGTGCGCGGGGTGGCGGAGTCCGGCCGGAGGTCCGTGCTGCTGCCGGTCGGCGCCGAGGTGTACGACGAGGACGGCGGGTACGTCGGCGAGCTGCTGGTTTGGGCCGAGGGCGGCGAGTACCTGTCCGCGCTGGAGTACGCCTGGGTGACGGACGAGATGCCGACCGTACTGCCGGCCGTGGAGCGGCTCCGCGTGGGGGTCTGACGGCGGGTCGGCCGGGCCCGAGCGTCTCAGGAGGCCGGGCCGAGGCCCTCCTGAGTCCATCGCACCACCCTGCCCCACCCGCCCGTAGCGCGGCGACGGTCGGGCGGGGCTCGGCCCATCGGGTGGTGGCGGACGGTGCGTCAGCCCGGCGGCGCCGTGGGTGTGATCGCCGAGCCGAGACTGGCCGGACCGATGTTCCCGGAAGAGTGGAGTCCGCCCGTGCGCCGATCGTCCGGGGTGGCCGTCGCGGCCGTGTTGCTCGTCCTCGGTGCCGCTCCGCCCGTCGGGGCCGTGCTCCCCCGGGCCGGGACCTCGTACACCGTGACCGCGTGCGATCCGAACACCACCCGGCCCGGCAGCCCGCAGCAGGTGCAGGTGGACCCGGCCTGGTTGGAGGGCGGCCGGATGGTGGCGGTGATGAACAACCCGGGCACGGTCAATCCGGGGCTGGGTGCGCCGCCGCCCACCCCCGGGATCTTCTACGGCACTCCGCTCTGCGTGGTCGGGCCCCTGGTGAACGGCGTGCCGCAGGCGGCACGTTGGGTGTTCTGTCTGAACCACCCGCTGGCCGCCTGCGGCGAGGCGCCGTTCGTCCGGGGCGGCACCGAAGGTGCGAAGGAGCCGCTGACCGCGCTGCAACGGGCCCGGGTGGCCCACCTGCTCTCCCCCGGGGTGGCCGACTACTCGACCTCCTCCACCCGGGGCCTGATGGCCCAGCGGATCTGGTGCGTGACCGAGAACCTGCCCGCCGGAGCGCCACTGCCCGACCCGGACCGCTACCCCGGCGTCACCTGCCCGGACTGGGGCACGATCGACCCGACGCTGCCCGCCGAGCCCGCCCTCACCCTGACCGCCGGGCCGGACGCCGAGGCCGGTGCGGAGATCCCGTTCGAGCTGACCAGCACGGCCGGCCGGGTGCGGGTGACGGCCACCGGGACGGACGGGCTGACGCTCTGCCAAGGCGCGCCGGGAACCCTGACGGACGGGCTGCTGGAGCTGCCGGCCGGGACGACCGCGACCAGGCTCTGCGCCCGGCGCGCGGACGGCGGCAGCGGTGCGGTGCGGGTGGAAGGGGCGGAGACGGTGACGGACCCTCAGTTCCTGATCCCCACCGAGACCCCGGAACGCTGTCAGGGGTACGTGGACACGGTGGGCTCGCGGCGGACGCTGACCGCCTCCGGCACGGCGAACTGGCGCCCGGCGACGACGCCCCCGGTGGTCCAGGCCCCTCTGCCGTCGATGGCGCCCGTATCACCCGGCGCGGCGGCCCCGGCGCCGCCGAGGACACCCGAGGTCCAGGCCTCGCCGGGCGGCCCGCAGACCCCGGCGGCACCGGAGACCTTGGCCGCCCCACCATCCGCGCCCGCCCGGCCGGCCCACCCGCCGGCGCCGCTGCCGCCCGCCGAGGCCTGGACGCCCACACCCGAGCTGCGCGTCATCGAGGGCAGCCTGCCGGAGACCGGGACCGGGGAGGCCCCGGTGCTGCTCACCGTGGCGGGCGGGCTGTCCGCCCTCGGCGGGTTGCTGCTGGCCGGTGCCCGCCGCCCGCGGCGGTGACGGCCCGTCAGGCGACGTCGAGCAGGGCGAGCAGCTCGCGCTCCCGCTCCGGCGTCAGACCGGCGGCCAGGGACGGGGAGTCGGTGCGGACCCAGTGGAGCAGGTCGGCGAGGACCTCGGTGCGGGGGCGGTGGGTCAGGCCGGCGGCGAGGGCCGCGGCGCCCGGGCGGGTGGAGTGGCTCTGCAGGTCGGGGTCGGCCAGCCACATCGGGAGGGAGTCCGGGCCCATCCACTGCTGGACGCCCTGCTCCAGCAGCCAGTCGGACGGGGCCGGGACCACCGGGCCGGTGTGGCCGCCGACGGTGCGGGAGAGCTCCACCCACTCGCCGAAGGAGAGGACGGGGCCGACCGCGTCGAAGGTGCCGGACGTGCCCCGCTCGGCGGAGTGCAGCAGCCAGGCGGCGAGGTCGCGGACGTCGATGGCCTGGGTGGGCAGGTCCGGGGCATCGGGGACCAGTAGCGGCGCCTCGGGGTCGCGGGCGGCGCGGGCCACCCAGTAGGCGGTGCGGCCGGTGCGGTCGCCGGGGCCGCCGATCAGCCCGGCGCGGGCGATCAGCAGACGGTCGCCGAGGGCGGCGGCCGAGGCCTGCTCGCAAGCGACCTTGGCTTCGCCGTACGTCTCCCGGGCCGCCTCGCGGCCTTCGAGCGCGGGCAGCAGTGCGGCCGACTCGTCGGCGCCGACGGGGTGTTCGGCGTAGGCGCTCACCGAGGAGACGTAGCTCCAGTGCCGGGCGCGGGGCGCGAGGGCGTCCAGCGCGTCCCGGACGTAGCCGGGCTGCCAGCTCACCTCCACCACCGCGTCCCAGTCACGCCCCGTCAGTTCCCGGTACGCACCGGGCTGCGAACGGTCCGCCGCGACGAGGGTGGCGCCCTCCGCCACCCCGCCGCTCTCGCCCCGGGCGAGGCAGGTGACGCGGTGGCCGAGTGCGAGTGCCTGCCGGGAGACTTCCCGGCCGAGCCAGGCGGTGCCGCCGAGTACGAGGAGATCCATGCCACCCACCCAAGCACTCCCCACCGAGACCCGCCAGAAGCTTCGCTGACGGCGGATCAGGCGGGCGGCCCGAGCGCCGGTACCGGGCCTCAGCGAGGGCTGAGGAGGCAGAACTCGTTGCCCTCCGGGTCGGTCAGGATTCGCCAGTGGATGGAGGACTGGTCGATGCCCGGGTCGGAGGCGCCCAGGGCGCGCAGACGGGCCTCCTCCGCCTCCGGGTCCCCACCGCGGTACGGGCTGACGTCCAGGTGGACGCGGTTCCAGCCGAGCTTGGGGTCGGGGGTGCGGATGAACTCCAGGTAGGGGCCGACGCCCTGGGCCGAGCGCATGCTCGCGTGCCCGTCGGCGACCTCGTGCACCGTCCAGTCCATCGCCTCGCCCCAGAAGCGCGCCATCTCCCGCGGGTCGGCGCAGTCGACCACCACCGCGGCGACCGGCCCGGTGTCCCCGTAGACCTCCCGGGGCTCCAGGACGCAGAACTCGTTGCCCTCGGGGTCGGCCATGACCGTCCAGGGGACCTCGCCCTGTCCGACGTCGGCGAGCGTGGCGCCGAGCTCGATCAGACGCGCGACCAGCTCCGCCTGATGGGCCGTCGAGGTGGTGGCCAGGTCGAGGTGCACCCGGTTCTTCCCCGTCTTGGGCTCCGGACGGGCGATGATGTCGATGCAGACCGCCGAGGGGTCGGGGTAGGCGAAGCCGACCGGCTCGAGGTTGGTCACGCCGGGCGCCTCGCTGTCGATGCCCCAGCCGAGTGCCGCCGCCCAGAACCGGCCGAGCGCGGCGTCGTCCCGGGCCTTCATGTTGATCTGCACGAGTCGTGTCGCCATGCGGATGATCATAAGCACCGATGAGCCCGGCGCCGAGCGGCCTCGCAACGCTACGCCGCGCGCACGAAGGGTTTCTGGTGCCGCCGCTCGGGGAGCGGTGGCTTCTGCGTGCGCGTCGGCGAGGAGGATGTCGTCCACGCGGCCGGCGGCCGGTCTGCGTGTGCTGTGCCGAGAGAGGCGGGTGCGGTGGAGATCACGGTGCAGTGGGTCAGGACGTTCTGGACGAAGGAGTCGCGGGGCGGTGAGGCCGCCGCCCGGCGGAACGCCGCCGCGACGGGCTTCGTCCTGCCGACCGGCCTCGGCCCGCTCGCGCACCACGTCAGGATGGACGAGCGCCACGGCTTCGAGCCCCGGGAGTCCCGGGTGGAGCGGCGCGAGGTCGCGGTCAGCCTGCGGGAGACGGACGGCACGCTGCGGGTGCTGCCCCGGGTGGACCCGCTGTTCGGGCTGCCGCCCCGGCACCGCCGGCCACCGGCCGTACGGCTGCGGCCGGGCCAGTGGGTGCGGTGGCAGCTCAACTACCGCTTCAGCAGCGCGGCGGGGGTCCGTGACTGGTCGTACTGGCTCGACACCTTCAACATCGCCTACGGCCCGGTGGCCCTCGGGACGTTCCTGACCGAGCCGACCGTGTCCGTCGACGAACGCGGCCCGGTCCGGTAGCCCTCCGGACGGGAGCGGAAGGATGGCGGCATGGCCGAGCACCGGATCCCCGAGCGTCACGCCCAACTGCTGAAGTACGCACGGAGCCTGGCACCACCAGCGGGTTGGAAGACGGAGGTGTCGGGGGACGCGATCATCATCGCAGCCGGCCCGTCGGTGATCCACCAACGCAACCTGCTGCTGGTGCGGGAGCAGTTCGACGCGCACCGGCCCGCCGATCTGATGCCCAGTGAGAACACCGACCTGGCCTCGCCGAACGTCGGCAAGCTCCGCAATCCGGACCTGACCTACATCCCGGTCTCCGTCGTCGAGCTGGGTGGCAACGACGTCCCGGCGGAGCTGGCCGCGATCGCGGTGGAGATCGTCTCGCCGTCCAACCCCGAGAACGACCTGGTGGGCAAGGTCCGCGACTACCCGTTGATGGGCATCCGGGTCTACCTGCTGATCGACCCCCGGGAGGGGACGGTGGCGCTGTACTCCGAGCCCGGCGGCGGGGTGTACCACCGCAGGTGGACCGGGAAGTTCGGCGACGCGGTGCCCGTCCCGGAGCCGTTCGGGTTCGAGTTGGGCACCGCGGAGCTGATCCGCTACCCGAGCTGACGGGGCGGCACCGGTCAGGCGTGCCAGAGGGCGTCGCGGCGGTGGCGGGCCGGGGGGACGTCCGCGCCGTCGACGGAGTGGCCGGCTCGGTGGAGGCCGCGGATGCGGTCGGCGGCGAGGCGGGCCCGGAGCCGGGCACGGGCGTTGGACGTGGCGATCATGGTGGTGCAGCTGTCCGTCCTGCCGTCGAGGCGGTACGGATGCCAGCTGCGGAGCCGGCGCAGGGTCGGGGCCGGGACGGGGCGGCGGCCTTCGCTTGCGGCGCGGGCCAGTTCGGCGTGCGGGTAGCGGAGGTCGAGGCGGGCGAGGGAGACCGGTCCGGGCCCGGTGCTGCGGAGCCGGTACGGGGTGGTGCGGACCGTGCGGGACATCGAGGACCTCCGTAGGGCCCTCCGGGATCTCCGGAGGTACCTACGGCGGGTGCGCGGTGTCGGACACCGTGGCGACCCTCCCTCGGGCGGTCATGACGGAACGGCACGGGAACGGTACCGCCGGGGAGGCCCCGCCCGGGAGGGGCGGGGCCTGACGAGGGGTCAGTGCTGGCCGAGGACGTTGACCACGTCGCCGATGACGATGACGGCCGGGGGCTTGATGCCCTCCGCCGTGACGACCTCGGCGACGGTGGCGAGGGTGGCGTCGACGCGGCGCTGGGCGGCGGTGGTGCCCTCCTGGACGACGGCGACGGGGGTGGTGGCGGGGCGGCCGTGCTCGATCAGCTTGGCGGCGATCGCGCCGATCTTGTCGACGGCCATCAGGAGGACCAGGGTGCCGGTCATCCGGGCGGCGGCGTCCCAGTTGGTGAGGGAGCGCTCGTCGGGGCCGACGTGGCCGGAGATGACGGTGAACTCGTGGGTCATGCCGCGGTGGGTGACCGGGATGCCGACCGCCGCCGGGACGGAGATGGAGCTGGAGATGCCGGGGACCACCGTGACCGGGACGCCGGCCTCCAGGCAGGCCAGCAGCTCCTCGCCGCCGCGCCCGAAGACGTACGGGTCGCCGCCCTTGAGGCGGACCACGAACTTGCCGTCCTTGGCGTGGTCGATCAGGGTCTGGTTGATCGCCTCCTGGGCCATGTAGCGGCCGTAGGGGATCTTGGAGGCGTCGATCACCTCGACGTGCGGCGGCAGCTCGTCCAGCAGCTCGCGCGGGGCGAGCCGGTCGGCGACCACCACGTCGGCGTCGGCCAGCAGGCGGCGGCCGCGCACGGTGATCAGGTCGGGGTCGCCGGGGCCGCCGCCGACCAGGGCCACGCCTGGCTCGCGGGTGCGGAACTGACGGGCCGCCAGGGAGCCGTCCCGCAGGGCGTCCACGATGGTGTCGCGCAGGGCGGCGGAGTGCCGCGGGTCGCCGGTCAGGACGGAGACGGTGGTGCCGGAGTCGCGGCCGGTGGCGGCGGTCCAGGCGGTGGCCGCGGCGGCGTCGTCGCTGCGGGCGCAGAACACCCGCAGGCGCTCGGCCTCGGCGGAGACGGCGGTGTTGACGGCCGGGTCGTCGGTGGCGACCAGGGCGTACCAGGAGTCGGCGAGGTCGCCGTCGGCGTACCCGCGCCGGTGCCAGGTGAGCTCGCCGGCGTCGGCCATCGCCTGGACGGCGGGGGTGGTGCAGGGCGATATCAGGTGCACGTCCGCCCCGGCGGCGAGCAGTGCCGGGAGCCGGCGCTGGGCGACCTGGCCGCCGCCGATCACGACGACGCGGCGGCCGGTGAGCAGCAGTCCGACGGGGTAGGGGGTGCGGCCCTCGGTGCTGGGGTGGGGGTTGGGCGCGGGGGTGGTCATCGGCGGTGCTCCTGGGGCTGGCTGGGGAGAGGGTTTTGCGTGGGACGACAGCACTCCCCCGCACCGGCGCGCCCTCGGGCCGGTGGGGAGGAGTGCTGAGGTGGAACTAGTTCTTCTCGGTGACGCCGGCGGAGTCGAAGGTGGCTACATCGTGCATCGCGCGGGCCGCACTCTGCACCAGCGGGAGGGCCAGCAGGGCGCCGGTCCCCTCGCCGAGGCGCAGGTCGAGCTCGATCAGCGGGCGCAGTCCGAGCTTCTCCAGCGCGGCCTTGTGGCCGGGCTCGGCGGAGCGGTGGCCGGCGATGCAGGCGGCCAGCACCTCGGGGGCGATGGCCTTGGCGACCAGTGCGGCCGAACCGGCGATGACGCCGTCCAGGATCACCGGGGTGCGCAGCGAGGCGGCGCCGAGCAGGAAGCCGGCGATGGCCGCGTGCTCCAGACCGCCGACGGCGGCCAGTACGCCGATCGGGTCGGCCGGGTCGGGCTGGTGGAGGGCCAGCGCGGTCCGGATGACCTCGATCTTGCGGGCGTGCGTCTCGTCGTCGATGCCGGTGCCGCGCCCGGTCACCTCGGCCGGGTCGAGACCGGCGAAGACCGAGATCAGGGCGGCGGAGGCGGTGGTGTTGGCGATGCCCATGTCGCCGGTGACCAGCACCTTGTTGCCCGCCGAGACCAGGTCACGGGCGGTCTCGATGCCGACCTCGATCGCCTTGAGCGCCTCCTCCCGGCTCATCGCCGGGCCCTGGGTCATGTCGTCCGTGCCGGGCTTGACCTTGCGCGGGAGCAGGCCGGTGGTGCGGCCGTTCTGGACCGGGCCGGGCAGCTCGGAGGCCACGCCGACGTCGACCACGCAGACCTCGGCGCCGACCTGGGCGGCGAAGGCGTTGACCACCGCTCCCCCGGCCAGGAAGTTGGCCACCATCTGGGCGGTGACCTCCTGCGGCCAGGGGGTGACGCCCTGGGCGTGCACGCCGTGGTCACCGGCGAACACCGCGACGCAGCCGGGCTCCGGGATCGGCGGCGGGCACTTGCGGGACAGGCCGCTGAGCTGGGCACCGATGATCTCCAACACGCCCAGCGAACCGGCCGGCTTGGTCATCCGCTTCTGCCGGTCCCAGGCGTCGCCGAGCGCCTTGGCGTCCAGCGGGCGGATGCCGCGCAGGGTCTCGGCGAGGAGGTCCGACGGCTCCTCGCCCGGCAGGGCGCGGTTGCCGTACTGCTCCTCGTGCACCACCCAGGAGAGCGGGCGCTTCTTGGCCCAGCCCTGCTGCTGGAGCTCGGGCTCGTCCGGGAAGGAGTCCACGTAGCCGACGCAGAGGTACGCGACCACGTCGAGGTGGTCCGGCAGGCCGAGCTCGCGGACCATCTCCTCCTCGTCGAAGAAGCTCACCCAGCCGACGCCCAGGCCCTCGGCGCGGGCGGCCAGCCAGAGGTTCTCGACCGCCAGGGCGGCCGAGTACGGGGCCATCTGCGGCTGGGTGTGGCGGCCCAGGGTGTGGCGGCCGCCGCGGGTGCGGTCGGCGGTGACCACGATGTTGACCGGGGTCTCGAGGATGGCCTCGATCTTGATTTCCTTGAACTGCTTCGCCCGGGCCTTGGGCAGCGAGTCGGCGTACGCCTCGCGCTGACGCTCCGCCAGCTCGTGCATCTTGCGGCGGGTCTTGGCGGAGCGGATCACCACGAAGTCCCAGGGCTGCGAGTAGCCGACGCTGGGCGCGGTGTGGGCGGCCTCCAGGACCCGGATCAGCACCTCGTGCGGGATCGGGTCCGGGCGGAAGCCGTTACGGATGTCGCGGCGCTCCCGGATCACCTGGTGGACGGCCTCGCGGGCGGCCTCGTCGAAGCCGGCGGCCGCGGGCGGGCGCTCCTCCTCGGCGACGGCACCGGTCCCGGCCTGCTCCTCGGCCTCGGCGACGGCGGCGTCGGTGGGGACCTCCGCGGCCTCGGTCGCCACGGGCTCGGTCGCCACGGCCTCCGCGGACGGCTCGGCCTCGGGGGCCGACTCCTCGGCAGGGGCGGCGACGGCGGCCGGCCCGGTCTCGGCGGGCTGCTCGGCGGCGGGCACCTCAGCGGCGGCGTCCCCCGGGACGGTGGCCCGGCCCGGCTGCGGCTCGGCCTCGACGGCCGGCAGACCGTCCGGGGCCGGGGCGGCCAGGAAGGCGGAGATCCGGCCGGGCTGACGGGCGGGCGCGGCGGCCTGCGCCGGAATGGCGACGGTCTCCGGCTGCTCGGCGGTGGGCTCCACCGCGACGGCCACGGCGGCCGCGACCGCCAGGTCCTCGACGGCCGGGGCGGCCCCGGGCTCGGCGAGCACGGCCTCGGCGAGCGGCAGCTCGGGCGCGGTCGACTCGCTGACGGTCCGTTCGGTCTGCTCGGTCTGCTCGGCGGTGGCGGCGAGCGCCTCGGCCTCCGGGGCCGCCTCGGGCTGGGCGGCCGGGACGGCCTCCGGCTGCGGGACGGCAACCGGCTCCACGAAGACGGGTTCCAGCGAGATCGGCCCGGCCTGCGCCGCAGCGGCCTCCGCGACCGGCTCGGCGGACGGGTGCTCGACCGGCTGCTCGACCGCGACCGGCTGGGCCGGCTCGACCGGAACCTCCGCGAGCGCCTCGGCCGGGGCCTGCGGCGGCTGCTGCTCCTCGACGGCGGTCCCGGCGGTCTGGACGGCCTCGGCGGGGACGGTGACCGGGGCCTCGTTGACCACGGTCTCCACGACCGGGGCCTCAGCGGCGGCCGGCCCGGCCTCGACCACCGCGACGGGCTCCACCGCGACGGACTCGACCGCAACCGACTCCACGGCCACGGACTCGACGGCCACGGACTCGACGGCGGTCTCGACCGCCTCCACCGCGACCTGCTCGACGGCCACCGCCACGACCTCCGCCGGGGCGGCCTCGGCCACCACGACGGGCTCGACGGCGATCGGGGCTCCGACGGCCTGCACGTCCTCCGGCTGGACCGGCGCGCCGGCCTCCGGCTGGAGCTGTGCGGGCACCGGAACGGCCTGCACCGGCACCGCGGCGGTCGGCACGGGCGCGGCCAGCGGAGGAGCGGGGACGATCGGCACGCCGTACGCGGGGGTGCCCCCGGACGGGCCGCGGTCGGCCAGCGAGCGGACCGGGACGTGACCGGTCATCAGGGACGGGTCCGGGATGGGCGGCCCGGCGTGCAGCGGGCGGCGCTGCGGCTGAGGGGGCGTCACCGGGACCGTCTGCACAACCGGTTCTGCGGCCGCCACCGGCGCGGTCGCCTGGACGGTGTTCGCCAGCGCGTCCGGCACCACGCCGGGCGGGGTGAACTGGCCCGCGCCGTTCCCGGCCGCCGGGGCGCCCGGGAACGGCGCGACGGCGAGCGGATCGGTGAGCGGGTCGGCGAGGGGCGCGACGGCGGGGTCGACGCCCGGCACCGGCGGGGCCAGCGGCGGCCAGGACGGCTCGACCGGGGTGCCGTGGGCGGGCGTGCCCTGGGCCACGCCGTCCTGGGCCACGGCGTCCTGGACCGGGGTGCCGTGCGCCGGGGTGCCGTGCAGCAGGGGGTCCTGGAGCGGAGTGCCGTGCGCCGGGGTCCCGTGCAGCGGCACGCCGTGCGCGGGGGTGCCGCCGAGCTCGTCGACCGGACGGAGCGTCACCGTGTCGACCAGGGGCGACCCGAGGCCGGGTGCCGAGGGCGCCGCGGGGGCGGCCGCCGGGATCGCGGTCTCGCCGACCATCACGGTCTCCACCGCGCCGTGCACCGGGACGTCGCCCCAGGAGGCCTGCGGGCCGGGCATCAGCAGCAGGTCCTCCTCCTCGTCGTCGAGGAAGGTGTACGCGGCGTGCCGGGCCGGGGCCTGGCCGGGCAGCGGGACGCCCTCCGGGCGGCCGAGCGGGTCGGCGCCGCCGAGCAGGTGCTCGGGCAGGCCCTCGCTGGGAACGTGGCCGCCATCGGTCATGTCAAAGCTCCTTCCGGGCGCTGCCGCACCCTTGGCGCGACGGTCGCCGACCGCCGCGCCCAACTCCGCTCGGGGCGGGCCGTGCTCCCGCCCGTCCATCCGTCCGTCCAGCTGCCCGGCGTCCGCCGTGCCGCGCTTCCGGACCGGGCGCCTCCCGTGGGAGGGGTGGCGCACCATCAGAAACAACGACAGCTGGGGACAACCGGCACGACCGCGCCGGACCCAACGGCATTCTTCCGGCCCGACCCGCGCCGCGTCGAATGTCCACGGCCCCTCCGGGCTGTAAGTTCCGCCACGTCAGAAAGGTGGCAAACAGGCCGAACTGGACACGAACCGACGACCGCCGCGCAGGCGGGAGGCTTCACCCTACCGGCCCGCCCCGAACGGATACCGAATCCCTGTCCGAATCCTGATCACACTGCGGCAGTTTGGCCGGGGGCCGTTGACGGAGCCCCGACAGCCCCGGCCGGCGCCGAGCGAGGGGCGGACCGACGGACGGTCCGACGGCCCGTCAGAAGGCCAGCTCTCCCCAGAGCACCAGACTCTGCTGCCCCGCGCCGAGGGCCAGCCCGGGCACGCCGCCCGGGGCCGGGGCCAGTGGCGCGGACTGCAGCAGCGCGCCGTCCGCGCGGTAGCCGGCGGCGGTGATCGCGGTCCGGACCGCCTCCGCCTCGGCCAGCGTGCGGGCGATGGCGACCAGCCGCTCCGGTCGCCGCGCGAGCACCGCACCGACCACCTCGGCGCCGCCCGCCTCGACCATCACCGCGTCCGGCTCGGGCAGGCCGCCGAGCACCTCGGGGCCCACCCCGTGCACCACCTCGACCTCCACGCCGTAGCGGCGGGCGTTCACGGTGATCTGGGCGCAGGCCGACCGGGAGGCCTCCACCGCGACCACTGCCGCGCCGAAGCGTCCGATCTCCACCGCCAGCGCCCCGCTGCCCGCGCCGACCGCCCAGACCAGCTCGCCAGGCACCGGGCCGAGCCGGGCGAGTGCCAGCGCGCGGACGTGCGGCGGCAGCGCGGCCCCGGCGCCGCCCGCCGTCCCGGCGAGCTGCTCCGCCCCCGCGTACGCCCGGCCGTCGAGGGCCCAGCCCCGGTCCGGGCCGGGGAAGCCGAGGGGGCGTCCGGCCAGCCAGCCGGAGGGCTCGCCGGGAGCGTGGTTGGGCCCGGCGCCGCCGATCACCAGGACCACGGCCGGATCGCGCCAGTCGTGGTCGGGCACCCGCTCGGAGGTGAGGACGGTGACGTCCTCCTCCGGGGTGCCGAGCGCCTCGCAGACCACGAAGGTGCGGTGCACCCCGCGGAGCATCAGGGCGAGCTCGCTGGGCCCGGCGCCGGGGGTGGTGAGCACCGCGACCTTCGGGTGGGCGCGGCAGACGTTGGCCGCCCGGCGCAGCCGACCGCCGTGGGCGCTGACCACCTGGGCGTCCTCCCAGGGCATCCCGGCCCGGGCGAAGGCGGCGGCCACCGAGGATACGGCGGGCAGCACCTCGAGTTCGAGTCCGTACTCGGGGCGGCGGAGTTCGCGCACCACCCCGAAGAAGCCGGGGTCGCCCTCGGCGACCACCACGGCGGCACCCCGGTGGGCGGCGATCCGGCGGGCCGCCTGCTGGACGCTGCCCAGGGTGAGCCGCTCCGCGCCGGCCGGCACCGGCAGCGCGGACAGCTGGTACGGGGCGCCCGCCACCAGGGTCGCGCCCGCGAGTGCCGAGGCGGCCGCCTCGGTCAGCGGAGTACCGTCCCACCCGATGACCGTGATCCGGTCCGCCATCTACCGCTGCTCCCCTTAGGCCCCGTGACGGTCCGTCCGCCCGCCCGGTCCGAGGCTACCCGGTGGGACCGGCCCGGGACGGGAAAGCGCGGCGGGAAACTCGCACAGCAGTGCGTGAACTCCCGACGACACGTCAGCGCGGCCCGTCGCCGGCGGTCAGCGCTGCCCCGCGTGGTCGGCCTCGCGCGGCGCCAATGGCTCCATGTCCTCCGGCAGCAGGCTCCACAGGATCAGGTCGCTGCGGCTCTCCTCCGCGGTGCCGTCCCCCTCACCACCGCGGACTATCCAGGCGCTGCGCAGCACGCCCTCGCTGATGCAGCCGAGCTTCTGGGCCACCTGCTGGGCGGCCGTGTTCCCGGCGGCGGTGCGCAGCTCCAGGCGGAGGAAGCCGCGGTCCTCGAAGAGCCACTGGGCCACCCCGTTGACGGCCTCGGGCGCGTAGCCCTCGCCGCGGGCCCAGGAGGCGGTGACGAAGACGACCTCGGTGGAGAGCAGCCGCCAGTCGGTGGAGCGCAGTTCGACCACGCCCACCATCCGCTGGGTGAGGTGCTCGGTGACGGCGAAAACGATTCCGCGCCCCTCGATGCGGCGGGCGGGCGCCAGCATCCTGGTCCACTCCCGCGCGTGCTCCTCGGTGAAGGGCTGCACGACGTCGGTCCAGGCGTGCACCAGCTCGTCGTCCATCATCGCCACCAGGCCGGGGACGTCCCCGCCCGCGAGGGGTCGCAGCAGCAGCCGCTCGGTGCTGATCGCGGTCTCGGGGAAGCTCGCAGGCATGCCGTCTCTCTCCTCGCCGGGTCGTGGACACACGGTACGCCCCGCCCTGCCCGGGCCGTGACACGGTACCGGGTGGAACGCCGACGGCACCCCCACCACACGGATGGGGGTGCCGTTCTGAGCGGCCGTCAGGAGCCGCTGCCGGCGGTTCAGAACGCCGGGATGACCGAGCCCTTGAAGGTGTCGTCGATGTACTGCTTGACCTTGTCGGAGTGCAGCAGCTCGGCGAGCTTCTTCACCCGCGGGTCGTTCTCCTTGCCCTTCTTGACGGCCAGGATGTTGGCGTACGGGTTGCCCTCGGCCTTCTCCAGCAGGATCGCGTCGGTGGCGGGCTTGAGGTTGGCCTCGATCGCGTAGTTGCCGTTGATCACCGCGGCGTCCAGGTCGGGCAGCGAGCGGGGCAGCTGGGCGGCCTCCAGCTCCTTCCACTTCAGGTGCTTCGGGTTGCCCGTCACGTCGGCCGGGGTGGCGGCGGTGCCCACGCCCTCCTTGAGGGTGATGACGTTGTTGTCGGCGAGCAGCTTGAGCGCCCGGCCCTCGTTGGTGGTGTCGTTGGGCAGGCCGACGGTGGCGCCGTCGGGCAGCTCGGCGGCCGACTTCACCTTCTTGGAGTACAGGCCGAGGGGCTCCAGGTGCACCGTCTCGACCGAGACGATGTCGGTGCCCTTCTTCTGGTTGAAGTCCTTCAGGTACGGCACGTGCTGGAAGTAGTTGGCGTCGGCCGAGCCGTCCTGGACCGAGGTGTTGGGGGTCACGTAGTCGGTGACCACCTTGACGTCGAGCTTGAGCCCGGCCGCGTCGGCCAGGTTCTTCTGGACGTACTCCAGGATCTGGGCGTGCGGGGTGGGGCTGGCGACGACCTTCAGCGGTGCGTCGGGGCTGGAGCCCGAGGACGAGGAGTCGCTGCCGCAGGCGGTCAGGGACAGGGCGAGCCCGGCGGTGGCGAGGATGCTGACGGACTTCAGGACGTTACGCACGAAAAGTGCCTTTCTCCATGGGTGATGCGGGTGGGACGGGGTGTGGTCAGTGCGGGAGGACGAGCTCTTCGTCCTTCTCCGAGGTGGTGGTGCGGGAGCGCAGCAGGCGGGTGGTGCCACCGGAGGAGCCGCGGTCGGTCAGCCGACGGACGATCAGATCGCCGATCAGCTGGATGACGGTCACGATGACGGCCAGCTCGGCGACGATGACCCACATGAAGCCGGTCTCGAAGCGCAGGTAGCCGTAGTTGACGGCGAGGAAGCCGAGGCCGCCGCCGCCGACGGTGCCGGCCATCGCGGAGAAGCCGATCAGCGCGATGATCGTGGTCACCACGGAGGAGACCAGCGAGGGCAGCGACTCGGGGAGCAGCACCTTGCGGACCGAGGTCCAGGTGCCGCCGCCCATCGCGTGGACGGCCTCCAGCAGCCCGCCGTCGACCTCGCGGACGGAGGTCTCCACCAGCCGGGCGAAGAACGGGATGGCGCCGACCGTCAGCGGCACGGTGGCCGCCTCCCAGCCGATGGTGGTGCCGGCGATCGCCCGGGTGAAGGTCTGCAGCGCGACCATGATGATGATGAACGGCATCGAGCGGCCGAGGTTGACGACGGCTCCGATGACCCGGTTCACCGGGGCGTTCTGCAGTGCGCCGCCCTTGTCGGTGAGCACCAGCAGCAGGCCGAGCGGGAGCCCGAGCAGCACGGTGACGACGGTGGAGACGCCGACCATCTGGAAGGTCTCCCAGGTGGCGGGCCACATGAGCTCCTGCATCTGGTCCCAGGTCATGCCGCCGCTCCGTCCTTCTGGTCCAGCACGTCCACCTGCAGGCCCTGCTCGCGCAGGAAGCCGATCGGCACCACGTTGTCCTGGTGGCCGCCGGGCAGTTCGACCCGCATCCGGCCGACCATCCGGCCGGAGACGGTCTCGACCGCGGCGCCCAGGATGTTGATGTCGATCTGGTAGGTCCGGGCCAGCTGGGAAACGAACGGCCGGGCCGAGCTGTCGCCCTGGAAGGTGATCTCCAGCACGGTGTTGCCGGGGTGCCCCTGGCCGAACTCGCCGAGCGGGAACAGCTCCCGGGCCACCTCCGACCCCTCGGTCGCGAGCAGGTCGGTGAGCTTGCCGGACTCCACCACCCGGCCGTCGCGCATCAGGGCGGCGGAGTCGCAGACGGACTTGATGACGTCCATCTCATGGGTGATCAGCAGCACGGTGAGGCCAAGCTGTTGGTTGAGGTCGCGCAGCAGCGCCAGGATCGAGCGGGTGGTCTCCGGATCGAGGGCCGAGGTGGCCTCGTCGGAGAGCAGCACCTTGGGGTCGCCGGCCAGCGCGCGGGCGATGCCCACCCGCTGCTTCTGGCCGCCGGAGAGCTGGCCCGGGTAGTTGCGGGCCTTGTCGGCGAGGCCGACCAGCTCCAGCAGCTCGGCCGCCTTGCGGCGGCGCTGGGCGCGGTCCAGGCCGATGATCTCCAGCGGGAGTTCGACGTTCTCCTGCACGGTGCGCGAGGAGAGCAGGTTGAAGTGCTGGAAGACCATGCCGATCTTCTGCCGGGCGGCCCGCAGCTCCTTGCCGGCCCGGTGCTCGGTGCCGGGCAGCGCGGTCAGCTCCACGCCGTCCACGGTGACCGTCCCCGAGCTGGGGCGCTCCAGCATGTTGACGCAGCGGATCAGGGTCGACTTCCCGGCACCGCTGGTGCCGACGACCCCGTACACCTCGCCCTCGCGGACGTGCAGGTCGACTCCGGCGAGCGCGGTGGTCTCGCGGCCTCGGCTTCGGTAGACCTTGGTCAGGTCCTTGGTGGTGATCACGGCTGCTTCCGTTGTTCGGGGGCGGACGAGGGCGTGCGGGGGCACACCTCTGAGGGTGGGTCAGGTCCGGCCATGCTTCGATCGTGGCCGCTGGGCGGCCGGGGCGCGCGTGGGCGTGGCCCTTACGTGTCAGGGCTCGCGGCGCGGGGGGAAGAGGGAGTTGAGCAGCCCTCAGAAGCGACACATTCGACAGCGACACATGCAGCTCTCACCCGTCGGCATGGTGCCGATGGCGGTGCGCGTCGTCGTCGTGGTCATGGGTGAAAGTAAATCAGACATATGGACACGGTCCCAATTATCAGGAGCCGATGTCCGCACTTCGGACACGACACTGTCACCTCAAGGGTGACGGCGCCCCGACCGAGGGTTCGGTCAGGGCGCCGTGGGTGTCGTGAGGGGTGGTTCAGGCAGCGGCGGCGACCGGCGGGTGCTTCTCCAGGGTGACCACGCTCAGCCGGCCGGAGACCTCGCGGACGGTGGTCTGCCGGTAGCCGTGGCGGGCGTAGAGGCGGAGGTTGCCCAGGCTGCGGTGGCCGGTGAAGAGCTGGTACGAGCCGACGGTGTGCTGCTCGTGCAGACGGCGCTCCACCGCCTCCAGGAGCCGGCCGCCGAGGCCGTGCCGCTGCATCCGGGGGTGCACCACCAGACGGCCGATGTGCGCCGTGCCGTCCTCGTCCACCGAGCCGCGGACGGTGCCGACGATCTCGTCGCCGAGGCGGGCCACCAGGACGTGGCGCTCCGTCAGCTCCGCGCGCAGACTCTCCAGGGTCTGGGTCAGCGGTTCGATCGCCCAGTCTCCGTACAGTTCGGCCTCGGACTGGTAGCCGAGGTACTGGAGCTTGAGGATCGCCTCCGCGTCCTCCACGCTCGCCACCGAGATGTTCACGCTCATGCCCATGTGCGGGGGCCTCCCCATCGTTGGTTCCGGTGCGCGCGGTGAGGGTTCCGCACCGGTCGCCCTGCCGAAGGATTGCCCGGCCGGGGATCCGCCCTGACCGGGGGTCGCGCAGACGCGTCCCGGCTGTCCTCCGGAACCGGCTCTGCGCGCACGCCCAGTATCGGGCCGGGTGAGGAGGCGTCAAGGACGCGTTCGCCACCGCTCTACCCACCGGCCCGCCGGCGGCAACCCTCCCGTGGCCTGGACGTGGCGAGGGTCACTCCGGCCGCTCGTTGTGCAGGAGGGCGCGCAGGCAGGCCAGACAGCGCGAGCGGGTCGGTCCGATACTGCCGCGCGGGAGGCCCAGCCGCGCGGCGAGTTGGCGGTACGTCAGTTCGGGCGACTCGGCCAGCGCGGTCATCAGTTCGGGGCAGCGCCCGGGCAGGACGGCCAGCGCGCGGCGCACCGCGCGCGCCCTGGCGGCGGCGAGCGCCTGGTCCTCGGCGGAGGGCACGGTCCACTCCGTCCGGGTGACGGCGGGGTTCTCCGGGTGGAGTTCGGCGTAGCGGATCACACCCGGGAAACGACGGAGGGGCACCCCTGGGGGTGCCCCTCCGCGAGTGAACGTCAGCCCTGGACCCACTCCTGCTGGGCGGCCAGGTCGGCCTTGAGCTCGGCCAGCTGGACCGCCACCGCCGACGGGGCGGTGCCGCCCCGCCCGCTGCGGGAGGCGATCGCGCCGTGCACGCTGAGCACCGAGCGGACCTCCGGCGTCAGGTGCCCGCTGATCTCCGCGAACTGCTGGTCCGTCAGGTCCGAGAGCTCGATCCCCTGGCCCTCGCAGACCTTGACGCAGGCACCCGCGACCTCGTGCGCCACCCGGAACGGCACGCCCTGCTTCACCAGCCACTCGGCGATGTCGGTGGCGAGCGAGAAGCCGGCCGGGGCCAGCTCCTCCAGCCGCTCCCGGTGCACCGTCAGGGTCGCCATCATGCCGGTGAACGCCGGGAGCAGGACCTCGAGGGTGTCGCAGGAGTCGAAGACCGGCTCCTTGTCCTCCTGGAGGTCCCGGTTGTAGGCCAGCGGCAGCGCCTTGAGGGTGGCCAGCAGGCCGGTCAGGTTGCCGATCAGGCGGCCGGACTTGCCCCGGGCCAGCTCGGCGATGTCCGGGTTCTTCTTCTGCGGCATGATCGAGGAGCCCGTGGAGAAGGCGTCGTGCAGCGTGATGAAGCCGAACTCCTTGGTGTTCCAGATGATCACCTCCTCGGCGATCCGGGAGAGGTTGATCCCGATCATCGCGGTCACGAAGGCGAACTCCGCGACGAAGTCCCGCGAGGCGGTCCCGTCGATCGAGTTGCCCACCGAACCGCCCTCGAAGCCGAGCTCGGCCGCGACCTGCTCCGGGTCCAGCCCGAGCGAGGACCCGGCCAGGGCACCGGAGCCGTACGGCGAGACGGCGGTGCGGGCGTCCCACTGGCGCAGCCGCTCGGCGTCCCGGCCGAGGGCCTGCACGTGCGCGAGGACGTGGTGGGCGAAGAGCACCGGCTGCGCGTGCTGCAGGTGGGTGCGGCCGGGCATCGCGGTGGCGGGGTGCGCCTCGGCCAGGCCGACCAGGGCGTGCTGCAGGTCCAGCAGCAGACCGCCGATGATCTTCGCGTGGTCCCGCAGGTACATCCGGAACAGGGTGGCGATCTGGTCGTTCCGCGACCGGCC
Organism: Kitasatospora sp. NPDC001664; assembly: GCF_053596675.1. Classification (NCBI taxonomy): domain Bacteria; kingdom Bacillati; phylum Actinomycetota; class Actinomycetes; order Kitasatosporales; family Streptomycetaceae; genus Kitasatospora; species Kitasatospora sp. NPDC001664. Next base: position 72,814 of record NZ_JBSFGS010000002.1, on the reverse strand, counting down.
GGCCCGCAGCTTGCCGCCGAGGTCCGGGCCGAGGCGCTCCAGCAGGCCCCGCTCCAGCGCGGTGTGCACGTCCTCGTCGGCGACGGTCCCGGTGAAGGTGCCGGCCTGGACGTCGGCGAGCAGCTGGTCGAGGCCGGCCAGCATCCCGCCCAGCTCCTCCTCGGTCAGCAGCCCCGCCTTGTGCAGCACCCGGGCGTGGGCCTTCGACCCGGCGATGTCGTACGGCGCGAGCCGCCAGTCGAAGTGCACCGAGGCGGACAGCTTGGCCAGCGCCTCCGAGGGGCCGTCGGCGAAGCGGGCGCCCCAGAGGCGGACGTCGGCATTCTGGTCGGCGGTCATCGCGTGGGCTCCTTCGGGTGACTGTACGAGGATTGGCATAAGTATGCACTGCATCGCATGAAACACCAAACGGGTGTCGCCTGCGGCGGGCTCGGAGGGCGGAGGAAGGGCGGGGTGGTCATCGCCTGCGGCGGGCTCGGAGGGCGGAGGAAGGGCGGGGTGGTCATCGCCTGCGGCGGGGGCGGGCCGTGGGGAGGGGAGCCCGTGGCGGGGCGGGGGTTCGCTATGGGGTCAGGTCGGCGTGGAGGCCGTGGTGCTGCAGCCGGGCACGGAGGAGCTCCATCTCGGCCAGGGTGCCCGTCGTGCCGCCGCCGGTCAGTTCCTCGGCGAGCCGGCGGGCCTCCCCGAGCGGCGCGCCCGTGAGCTCGCGGAAGGTCTTGAGGACCGGGACGAGGCTCGGCACCGGGCCCAGGCGCAGGTGGGTGGGGCCGTTGGCGGCGAGCAGGGCGGGGCGCCAGCCGGCGGAGGGCGGGTCGCCGGGGCCGGCGTGCTCGCACAGGTAGGCGTCGCAGGCGGCGCAGCGGAACTCGGCGTCCCACCACAGTTCGCCGCAGTGGACGAACTGGTTCACCTGACGCTCCGCCAGGGCGCCGCAGTCGCACGGTGCGGGGATGCGTACCGTCTGGCCGGTCATCGGGGCTCCTCGTGGCGGCGCCCGCCCCGCTGCGGTGGCGGGACGGGCGTGGGGGTCACTGGGCCTTGGCCTGGGCGAGTTGCATGAGGTGGTCGGCGAGGGCCTGGCCGCCGAAGGGGTCGCGGCTGATGAGGAGGACGGTGTCGTCGCCGGCGATGGTGCCGATGATCTCGAAGACCTCGGCCTGGTCGATGGCGGAGGCGAGGAACTGGGCGGCGCCGGGCGGGGTGCGCAGGACGACGAGGTTGCCGGAGGCGGTGGCGGAGACCATGAGCTCGCCGGCCAGGCGGGCCATCCGGCCCTCGGTGGCGGATTCGCCCATGGGGGCGCGGGGGGTGCGGTCGCCGCCCTCGGCGGGGACGGCGTAGATCAGGGCGCCGTCGCGGTTGCGGATCTTCACCGCACCCAGCTCGTCCAGGTCCCGCGAGAGGGTCGCCTGGGTGACCACCAGGCCGTCGTCGGCGAGCAGCTTGGCCAACTGGCTCTGCGAGCGGACGGGCTGACGGGTCAACAGGTCGACGATCCTCCGGTGCCGGGCCGTGCGGGTCTGCGGGACCTGCGGCGTCGGCCCGGCGGCGGACTGGTCGGAGCTGGATGCGGTCATGGCGAAGATTCTCCCGGAGTCCGCTCAGACGTTCGCGTCAGGGGTGACGCTGTTCAGGATCTCCGGCAGGGCGGCCAGGAACGAGGCGGCCTCCGCCTCGGTGAGCACGAGCGGCGGGACGAGCCGCACCGCGTCCGGCACGGCCGCGTTCACCAGGAAGCCCGCGGCCTGGGCGGCGGCCTGGATCTGCGCCGAGACCGGCGAGTTGAGCACGATGCCGAGCAGCAGCCCGGCGCCCCGGACGTGGCTGACCAGCGGGTGGCCGAGCGCCTCGATGCCGGTGCGCAGCTGCTCGCCGACCTTCTGGACGTGCTCCAGCAGGCCCTGCGAGGCGATGGTGTCGAGCACCGCGAGCCCGGCGGCGGCGACCACCGGGTTCCCCCCGAAGGTGGTGCCGTGGTGGCCCGGGTGGAGCAGCTCCGCGGCGTCGCCGAAGGCCAGCACGGCGCCGATCGGCAGCCCGCCGCCGAGGCCCTTGGCCAGGGTGACCACGTCCGGCTCGACGCCCTCGTACGCCTGGTGGGCGAACCAGTGGCCGGTCCGGCCGATGCCGGTCTGCACCTCGTCCAGGACCAGCAGCGTCCCGGTGGCCCGGGTGATCGCCCGAGCCTCCGTCAGGTAGCCCTCGGGCAGCGGGATCGCGCCGTTCTCGCCCTGGATCGGCTCCAGGAAGACGGCGGCGGTCTCCTCCGTGACGGCCGCCCGCAGCGCCTCGATGTCGCCGAACGGGACGTAGGTGACGTCACCCGGCAGCGGCAGGAAGGGGGTCTGCTTGGCGGGCTGGGCGGTGAGCGCCAGGGCGCCCATGGTGCGGCCGTGGAAGGCGCCCTGGAGCGAGACCACGTGGGTGCGGCCGGTGAGCCGGCCCATCTTGAAGGCGGCCTCGTTGGCCTCGGCGCCGGAGTTGCAGAAGAAGACCCGGCCGGGGCGGCCGTCCAGCTCCAGCAGCTTCTCCGCCAGCGTGATGGTGGGCTCGGCCATGAAGAGGTTGGAGACGTGGCCGAGGGTGGAGACCTGCCGGGTGACCGCCTCCACGATGGCGGGGTGGGCGGTGCCCAGCGCGTTCACCGCGATGCCGCCGACCAGGTCCAGGTACGCCGTGCCGTCGGCGTCCCAGAAGGTCGAGCCCTCGCCGCGGACCAGCGGGAGCCGGGGGGTGCCGTAGTTGTCCATCAGCGAGTGCTGCCACCGCTGGGTGAGTTGGTCGTTCGTCATGCGAGGCCCCCCAGGACCGTGTCGTCGTCGTCCGGCACCACCATGGTGCCGATGCCCTCGTCGGTGAAGATCTCCAGCAGCAGGCTGTGCTGCACGCGGCCGTCCAGCACGCGCGCGGTGCCGACGCCGGAGCGGACGGCGCGCAGACAGCCCTCCATCTTCGGCAGCATGCCGCTGGCCAGCGTGGGCAGCAGCTTCTCCAGCTCACCGGCCGTCAGCTGGCTGATCACGTCGTCGGAGTCGGGCCAGTTGGCGTACAGGCCCTCGACGTCGGTGAGCACCACCAGCATCTCGGCGCCCAGCGCGACGGCCATCGCGGAGGCGGCGGTGTCGGCGTTGATGTTGTAGACGTGGCCGTCGGTGCCGCGGGCGATCGAGGAGATCACCGGGATCCGGCCGTCGGCGATGAGCGCCTTCACGGCGCCCGCCTCGACGTTGACGATGTCTCCGACCAGGCCGATGTCGACCTGCTCGCCGTCCACCACCGCGTACCGCTTCACGGCGGTCATGGTGTGGGCGTCCTCGCCGGTCATGCCGACCGCGAACGGGCCGTGCTCGTTCAGCAGCCCGACCAGCTCGCGCTGGACCTGGCCGGCCAGCACCATCCGGACCACGTCCATGGTCTCGGGGGTGGTGACCCGCAGGCCCGCGGTGAAGCTGGACTCCAGGCCCAGCTTCTCCAGCTGCGAGCTGATCTGCGGGCCGCCGCCGTGCACCACGACGGGGTGCAGCCCGGCGTAGCGCAGGAAGACCACGTCCTGGGCGAAGGCCGACTTCAGCGAGTCGTCGACCATGGCGTTGCCGCCGAACTTGATGACCACGGTCTTGCCGTGGAAGCGCTCCAGCCAGGGCAGCGCCTCGATCAGGGTCATCGCCTTGGGCAACGCGGTGTTGTTCCGGGCCTGTTCGCCCTTGGGTGCGATCTTCACGGTGTGGGTGTCCCCCGGCTCAGGTGGAGTAGGCGCTGTTCTCGTGGACGTAGTCCGCGGTGAGGTCGTTGGTCCACACGCTGGCCTTGGCCTCCCCGGCCCGCAGGTCGGCGGTGATGACGATCTCACGGCCCGTCATGTCGACCAGGTCGCGGTCCTCCCCCACGCCACCGTCCTTGCAGACCCAGACGCCGTTGATCGCGACGTTCAGCTGGTTCGGGTCGAAGGCGGCCGCGGTGGTGCCGATCGCGGCCAGCACCCGGCCCCAGTTCGGGTCCTCGCCGTGCAGGGCGCACTTGAGCAGGTTGTTCCGGGAGATGGTCCGGGCCACCTCGACGGCCTCGGCCTCGGTGGCCGCGTTCACCACGTCGATCCGGATGTCCTTGGAGGCGCCCTCGGCGTCGCCGATCAGCTGGCGGGCCAGGTCGGCGCTGACGGTGGCCACCGCGGCGGCGAACTCCGCCGCGTCCGGGGTGACGCCGGAGGCGCCCGAGGCGAGCAGCAGCACGGTGTCGTTGGTCGACATGCAGCCGTCGGAGTCGATCCGGTCGAAGGTGACGTTCGTCGCCGAGCGGAGCGCGGCGTCCAGGCCGGGGGCGTCCACCACCGCGTCGGTGGTGATGACGACCAGCATGGTGGCCAGGCTCGGGGCGAGCATGCCCGCGCCCTTGGCCATCCCGCCGACCGTCCAGCCGCCCTGGCTGACCTGGGCGGTCTTGTGCACGGTGTCGGTGGTCTTGATGGCGATCGCGGCGGCCTCGCCGCCGTCCTCGCTGAGCGCCTTGGCGGCCCGCTCGACGCCGGGCAGCAGGATGTCCATCGGCAGCCGGACGCCGATCAGGCCCGTGGAGGCGACCGCCACCTCGCCCGCGTTCAGCCCCAGCTCGGCCGCGACCTTCTCGGCGGTGGCGTGGGTGTCCTGGAAGCCGGCCGGGCCGGTGCAGGCGTTGGCGCCGCCGGAGTTGAGCACGACGGCGGAGATCTGACCGCCCTTCACCACCTGCTCGCTCCAGAGCACGGGGGCGGCCTTGACCCGGTTCGAGGTGAAGACGCCGGCCGCGGCCAGCTGCGGGCCGTCGTTGACCACCAGCGCGAGGTCCGGGGTGCCGCTGGCCTTGATGCCGGCGGTGACGCCGGCGGCGCGGAAGCCCTTGGCCGCCGTGACGCCGAGGTTCTGACTGGTGGTCACGGTGCGACTCCGATCAAGGGGAGGCCGAGCTCCTCGGGGAGGCCGAGGGCGATGTTCATGCTCTGCACCGCGCCGCCGGCGGTGCCCTTCACCAGGTTGTCGATCGCGCTGATCGCGACGATCCGCCCGGCGTGCTCGTCCAGGGCGACCTGGACCAGCGCGGCGTTGGAGCCGTAGACCGAACTGGTCTGCGGCCACTGCCCCTCGGGCAGCAGGCGGACGAAGGGCTCGCCCGCGAAGGCCTCGGCGTACGCGCGGCGCAGGCCCTCGGCTGTGGTGCCGGGCTTCGCCTTGGCGCTGCAGGTGGCCAGGATGCCGCGCGGCATCGGGGCCAGGGTGGGGGTGAAGGAGACGGTGACGTCCTCCCCCGCGACGGGGCCGAGGTTCTGCGCCATCTCCGGGGTGTGCCGGTGGCCGCCGCCGACGCCGTACGGGCTCATCGAGCCCATCACCTCACTGCCCAGCAGGTGCGGCTTGGCCGCCTTGCCGGCGCCGGAGGTGCCCGAGGCGGCGGTGATCACCGCCTCCGGCTCGGCGAGGCGGGCGGCGTAGGCCGGGAACAGCGCCAGGGACACGGCGGTCGGGTAGCAGCCCGGCACGGCGATCCGCTTGGTGCCCTTCAACGCGGCCCGGTGGCCGGGGAGTTCGGGCAGACCGTAGGGCCAGGTACCGGCGTGCGGGGAGCCGTAGAACTTCTCCCAGACCGCGGCGTCCTTGAGCCGGAAGTCGGCCCCGCAGTCCACCACCAGCACGTCCTCGCCGAGCGCCTCGGCGACGGCGGCGGACTGGCCGTGCGGCAGCCCGAGGAAGACCACGTCGTGCCCGGCCAGCGTCTCGGGGGTGGTCGGCTCCAGCACCCGGTCGGCCAGTGGCAGCAGGTGCGGCTGCAGCTCACCGAACCGCGCCCCGGCGTTGGACCCGCCGGTCAGTGCGCCGATCTCGACCTCGGGGTGGCCGAGCAGCAGGCGCAGCGCCTCGCCGCCCGCATATCCGCTCGCTCCGGCGACGGCCACACGCAATGCCATGACGATTCCTCTCTAGGACTAGGCATGAATATACGCAGCACGGAACATTCATGCAAGAAGGTCGAGCCGGCAGTCCCGGACGGCGAAGCCGTCGCCGAGCTGCCGGCGCAGCTCCGCCAGGGCCGCGGTGGCCCGGGGATGGAAGGCGGCCCACTGCTCCTCGCTCCAGAGCGACGGGCCACCGGGGTCGTTCCAGTCCAGCGAGGACTGGTAGAGCTCTGACAGCTCCGACAGCTCCGCCCGCAGCCCGTCCTCCACCGGGAGCTCCTCGGGCTCGACCGGGCCGTCGAGGGCCTCCGGCGTGCCGGACTCGGGCCAGAGCGGGGTGGAGACGCCGTACTCGAAGAAGAAGCGCAGCAACTTAGGCATACCTAAGTTTTCCACGGCCGGAGGGGTGCGCAGAACACACCGGGCCCCGACAGGGCGTCATGCCTGTCGGGGCCCGGGCTCCGTACGGGGTGCGGCGGCTGACGGTCAGTCGGTGCCGGACTCCATGGCCGCGCGGTCGAGGGCCGCCTCCTCGGCGGTGGGCTCGACGGTGGAGGCGATGGCCTTGGCTCCGCCCTGGTCCATCGCGCCGATCAGGCCGGTCGAGGCCGCCTGGGCGGCGCCGATCGAGCTCTGGCCGCCGGGGCCCTCGCCGACCAGGCCGAGGGCGGCGTACTGCTCCAGGCGGGAGCGGGAGTCGGCGATGTCGAGGTTGCGCATGGTCAGCTGGCCGATCCGGTCGACCGGGCCGAAGGCGGCGTCCTCGGTGCGCTCCATGGAGAGCTTGTCCGGGTGGTAGCTGAGGGCCGGGCCCTTGGTGTCGAGGATCGAGTAGTCCTCGCCGCGGCGCAGCCGCAGGGTGACCTCGCCGGTGATCGCGGCGCCGACCCAGCGCTGCAGCGACTCACGGACCATCAGGGCCTGCGGGTCCAGCCAGCGGCCCTCGTAGAGCAGCCGGCCGAGGCGGCGGCCCTCGTTGTGGTACGCGGCGATGGTGTCCTCGTTGTGGATCGCGTTCACCAGGCGCTCGTAGACGATGTGCAGCAGGGCGAGGCCGGGGGCCTCGTAGATGCCGCGGCTCTTCGCCTCGATGATCCGGTTCTCGATCTGGTCGGACATGCCGAGCCCGTGGCGGCCGCCGATCGCGTTGGACTCCATGACCAGGTCGACCGGGGTGGCGAAGGTCTTGCCGTTGATGGAGACCGGCCGGCCCTGCTCGAAGGCGACGGTGACGTCCTCGGTGGCGATCTCCACCGACGGGTCCCAGAACCGGACGCCCATGATCGGGTCGACGGTCTCGATGCCGGTGTCGAGGTGCTCGAGGGTCTTGGCCTCGTGGGTGGCACCCCAGATGTTGGCGTCGGTGGAGTAGGCCTTCTCGGTGGAGTCCCGGTAGGGCAGGCCGTGGGCGACCAGCCACTCGGACATCTCCTTGCGGCCGCCCAGCTCGGTCACGAAGTCCGCGTCCAGCCAGGGCTTGTAGATCCGCAGGTGCGGGTTGGCCAGCAGGCCGTAGCGGTAGAACCGCTCGATGTCGTTGCCCTTGTAGGTGGAGCCGTCGCCCCAGATCTGCACGCCGTCCTCGAGCATCGCCCGGACCAGCAGGGTGCCCGTCACGGCCCGGCCCAGCGGGGTGGTGTTGAAGTACGCCCGGCCGCCGGAGCGGATGTGGAACGCACCGCAGGCCAGCGCCGCCAGCCCCTCCTCGACCAGGGCCGCCTTGCAGTCCACCAGGCGTGCGATCTCCGCCCCGTAGGCGTTGGCACGGCCGGGCACCGAGGCGATGTCGGGCTCGTCGTACTGGCCGATGTCGGCCGTGTACGTGCAGGGGACGGCGCCCTTGTCACGCATCCAGGCGACGGCCACCGAGGTGTCGAGGCCGCCGGAGAAGGCGATACCGACGCGCTCGCCGGTGGGGAGGGAGGTGAGGACCTTGGACATGGGAAGAGTATGCATCATCATGCATGGCCATGCAAAGCGGTTCCGCCGCCCCCCGCGAAACCGTCTCCGAGCCGTCATCCTGCCAGTCGGCCCGACACCCCGACAGTCACGAACTGCCGCAGCGCCCCGCCCGTCGCGCGGCGCACCGTGCACCGGCTGCCCCGCGCACCCCCGGCCGACTCCTCCGGCAGCGCCTGACGGGAGGTCAACTCCCGTTCTGGGGTGGGGAGAACCCCACCCCGGAGTGGCCTGGTGGCCGCATGGGGCGGGCGGGGCGTTCGGAGAAGACTTCGGGGCATGACAACGCATCGAATCGCCGCCCTCGCCGCCGCGACCGCCGTGGCCGCCTCGCTCCTCGGACTCGCCGTCCCCCGGGCCGACGCGGCCCCGCAGCGCCCGAGCTGGACCAGCTGCCCCGGCAAGGACCTCGACCCCCGCCAGCGGTGCGCCACCGTCGAGGTGCCGCTGGACCACGCCGATCCCGGCGGGCAGCGGATCACCCTGGCCGTCTCGCGGATCCCGGCCGAGCGGCCGGAGCGGCGCCGCGGCGTGCTGCTGATGGTGCCCGGCGGCCCGGGCGGCGGGGCGGTCGACTGGCCGACCAAGGCCGCGAAGCAACTGCCGCCCGAGGTGCGGGAGATGTACGACCTGGTCGGCTTCGACCCGCGCGGGGTCGGCCGGAGCACGCCGGTGGACTGCGGGCTGGCGCACGAGGACCTGTCGATGACGAAGCTGCGCCCCTGGCCGGCCGCCGACGGCTCGACCACCGCCAACGCCGACACCGCCCGGCGGGTCGCGGAGACCTGCCTGCGCAACGGCGGCCCGGTGCTGCGCACCCTCTCCACCGCCAACGAGGCCCGGGACATCGACCGGATCCGGGAGGCCCTCGGGGAGCGCAGGCTCTCGCTCTGGGGCATCTCCTACGGCACCTACGCCGGGGCGGTGTACACCACGATGTTCCCGAACCGCACCGACCGGGTGGTGCTGGACAGCAACGACGACCCGGACCCGGCGAAGGTCGGCCGGGGCTGGCTGGCCGCGTTCGGGCCGGGCACCGAGGACCGGTTCCCGGACTTCGCCCGCTGGGCCGCCGCGCCGGACAACCCGCTGCGGCTGGCCGAGCGCCCCGAGCAGGTCCGGCCGCTCTTCCTGGAGCTGGCCGCCCGGCTGGACCGCGAGCCGCTGCCCTGGCCTGGCGCCAACCCGGAGGCCCTGGACGGGAACGCGCTCCGCGAGGCGCTGCTCAACACCCTCTACGACGACGAGCGCTTCCCCTCCCTGGCGCAGCTGATGCGGGCCGGGCTGGAGCGCCGCACCCCGCCCGCGCCGCAGCTGCCGCCGGACCGGGCGCTGCAGAACACCGTGGCGGTCTCGGTCGGCGTGCTCTGCAACGACGTGGCCTGGCCGCGCGACCCGGCCGCGATCGCCGGGGACGTCGCGGAGTCCCGCGCGAAGCACCCGCTCACGGCAGGCATGCCGGTGAACGTGATGCCCTGCGCGTTCTGGCCCGCCCCCGCCGAGCCGCCCGTCCGCATCACCCCGGACGGCCCGCCCAACGTCCTGCTGGCGCAGAACCTGCGCGACCCCGCCACCCCGTACGCGGGCGCCCTGAAGCTCCGTCAGGCCTTCGGCCACCGGGCCCGGATGGTCGCGGTCGACTCCGGCGGCCACGACGTCTACGCCGCCAACGGCAACGCCTGCGGCGACCGGCTGGTGACCGCCTTTCTCACCACCGGCCGCCGCCCGGCAGGCGACGTGCTCTGCCCCTCCGAGGAGACGCCGGCCCGCGGCTGACCCCTGCGGGCGGCACCCGGCACCTCGCACCCGGCACCTCGCACCGCACGGCCCGGTGGAACGATTCGTCATCGAACAGCACTGGCGCACCAAGGGGCGCACCGTGGCGGCTCCCCCGGACGGCGGTATCGCACGTGCGCTCGGCTCACTACCATGCGTAGTCAGCAGATCGCAGCCCGCTGCCGAGGGAGCCGCCATGCCCCAGTCCCCTTCCCCCTCCACCCCCGCCGCCAGAGCCGGAGTCGGTACCGGAGCCGGAGCCGAGGCCGCGCCGGCGGCCCGGGCCGTCTGGTCCGACTTCTGCGCCGTGGCACCCAGCCCGGAGCTCCGCGACCGGCTCCAGCAGGAGCTGGCCCGGCTGCGCTCCGGCCCGGACGAACTGGCCGGCCAGTTCACCGTGGGGCGCACGCCGCACCGGCTCGGCTTCGACGACGGCGCCATCTTCCCGCCCGAGGAGTTCCCGCTCGGCACCCCGTACACCACGATCAAGCAGGCGGCGGCCGAGCGGGCCCCGCTGCGCGGCGCGGTACGGGTCGTGGTCGTCCTGGCGGACTTCTCCGACAAGCACATGACGGCCGATCAGGCGCACTTCGAGAAGCTGTTCTTCTCGCTCGGCGAGCTGCCGCACGGCTCCGTCCGGGAGTACTACCGCGAGGTGACGCACGGTCTGGTCGACATCGTCGGCGAGGTGGTCGGCCCGCTCCGGCTGCCGCAGACGCTGGCCTGGTACGCCAACGGGAACTTCGGCATCGGCCGGCCCACCGGGGAGCCCCGCGCCCACCTGATGGCCCGTGACGCGCTGCTGGCCGCCGACCCGACGGTGGACTTCACCCCGTACGACAACGACGGCAACGGCTTCGTGGACGCCTTCATCGTGGTGCACGCCGGCTCCGGCGGGGAGGCCACCGGCGCCCCTGGCGACATCTGGTCCCACAAGTGGACCCTGCCCGACGTGCAGAACGTGGACGGCACCAAGGTGTTCGCCTACCTCACCATCCCCGAGGACGCCAAGATCGGCGTCTGCGCGCACGAGCTGGGCCACCTGCTGTTCGGTTTCCCCGACCTCTACGACACCGACGGCACCTCCGAGGGCGTGGGCAACTGGTGCCTGATGGGCGGCGGTTCCTGGGGCGGCGGGGGCGACGTGCCGACCCACCCGTCCGCCTGGTGCAAGGTCAACCAGGGCTGGGCCAGCGCCACCGTGGTCACCTCCGGCGGCCCGGTCACCTTCGAGGACGTCAAGTCCAGCCACACCGTCCACCGGCTCTGGAAGGACGGCGCCGGGGGCAACGAGTACTTCCTGGTGGAGAACCGGCAGCAGAGCGGCTACGACGTCTCGCTGCCCGGCGCCGGCCTGCTGATCTGGCACGTGGACGAGAGCAAGCCGGGCAACACCGACGAGAACCACTACAAGGTCGGCCTCGTCCAGGCCGACGACCGCCGCGACCTGGAGCTGGCCCGCAACCGCGGCGACGGCGGCGACCCGTACCCGGGCAGCGCGGGGCGGACGGAGTTCAGCTCCGGCAGCACGCCAAGCTCCAAGTCCTACGCGGGCGCCGACACCTGCGTCTCCGTCACCGGCATCCCCGCCCCGGCGGTCAGCATGACCGCCACCGTCTCCGTCTCCTGCGGCAAGCCGCTGGTCAAGGAGCTCAAGGACGGCGGCAAGGAGCTCAAGGACGCCCGCAAGGAGCTGAAGGACGGGCTCAAGGACCTCAAGGAGCCGTTCAAGGAGCGCAAGGACGCCCGGAAGGAGGTCAAGGAGCCCTTCAAGGAGCGCAAGGACATCAAGGACCGGGTCGAGAACAAGCGGCCCGAGCGGCCCAAGCTCCCCTTCGAGCGCAGCAGCGGGGACACCGACCCGCTGACCGAGGCGGTGCTCGACCTCCAGGCCCGGCTGGCCGCCGTGGAGCAGGCCCTGACGGGCGGTCAGGGCGGCGAGGACGAGCAGTACGGCCAGTACGGCCAGGGTGGCCAGGGCGGCGGTCAGGACGCGGGCGGCGGCGAGCCGTTCATCGGGTCCTCGCTCCGCCCCGACCTGCAGGGCGGCCCGGTCTACGACCCGGAGACCGAGGGTCTCCGGCAGGCCATGGCCGGCGGTGACCCGGCCGCCAAGCGGGCCTTCGACAACCTGCCTCCGCAGTGACCCCGGCCCCCGCGGCGCCCCGCACGGTCCTCGTGCTGGCCGACCGGACCGACCTGGGTGCGGCCTCGGTGGCCCGCGCCCTGGCCGGCCGGCCCGGCTGCGGACGGGTGCTGCTGCTCGGGCCCGGAGAGCTGCTCCGGGCCCGGTGGTCGCACCGGGTGGACGCCGCCGGGGCCGCCCGCACCGTGCTCACCCTGCCCGACGGCGAGCGGCTCGCCGACGACGGGGTGGGCGCGGTGCTGCACCGCCTGACGCACCTTCCGCTGACCCGGGCGGCCGGCGTCTCGGCCAAGGACCACGACTACGCCCGGGCCGAGCGGTACGCGCTGCTCGCCAGCTGGCTGCTCGGCCTCGGGCCCCGGGTGCTCGGCCCGCACCACTCCTGCGGCACCTCCCCGGGCGCGCTCTCCCCCGCCACCGCCCTCGCGCTGGCCGGGCACCTCGGCCTGCCGGTGGCCCGCACCGGCCGGGCCACCCGGGGCGGCCTGCTCGCCGCCGGGCCCGGCGAGCGGCTGGTCCGCGAACTGGACTGGCCCGGCGGCCCCGGCGCCCCCGTCCCGGCCGAGCTCCACCCCGCCCGGGCCACCGGGCCCGGTCTCCTCCTCTGCGGCCCCCGCCTCCTCGGCCCCGCCGCCGCCCGCTACGGCCCCCGCGCCAGACTCCTCGCCGACCGCCTCGGCACCACCCTCCTGGAACTCCGCTTCACCCCCACCGGCCACCTCACCGAGGTCGACCTCCACCCACCCCTGACCGCCGGGTCCCACCGCACCGCCGTCGCCGACTGGCTCCACGACGCCGCCACCGCCTGCGACGGGCCGACGACACGACAGGAGGACGCCGTGGCGTCGGGCCGGCGGCTCCGTGGTCCGTTCGGACCGGACCCGACAGGGCCGCGCGCGGAGCGGGCGCCGGCCGACCGGCCTGCGGACCACCCTCCCGCCGACCCGGTGCCAGGACACGACGCCGTCGCCGTCCCAACCGCAGGTGCAGGCGCAGGCGCACCGAAAGCCGACCGTCGCCCCCTGCCCCAGCCCCCGCCCGGCGCAGCCGGCCTGCTGGGCCCGGCCCGGGAGGTGGCGCGGTGATCCTCTTCTACGGGCTGCTCGACGATCCGCCGCTGACCCGGGCCGTGGAGGCGGCCCGGGCGGCCGGGTACGAGCACCTGGTGATCGATCAGGCCCGGCTGGCCCGGTACGACTTGGTCTGCGGGACCGGCCTGGCCGGGCTGGTGGCCGTGGACGGGCGGCGGGTGCCGTTGGCCGAGGTCTCGGCCGTCTACGCCCGCCCGTTGGAGCTGCCGGCCGCCCCGGGAGACGACCTTGCGGCGCGGGCCCGGGCGGCGGCCTTCCACCGCTGGTTCACGGACTGGCTGGACTGGGCCGACGCCCTGGTGGTGAACCGTCCGCTCGCGATGGAGTCCAACGGGTCCAAGCCGTACCAGGCCCAGCTGATCGCCCGCGCCGGCTTCCCGGTGCCGGAGACGCTGGTGACGGACGACCCGGAGGAGGTGCGGGAGTTCCGCGCCGAGCACGGCCGGGTGGTCTACAAGTCGGTCAGCGGCATCCGCTCGATCGTGCGGGAGCTGACCCCTGACGACGAGTCACGCCTGCACCTGGTGCGCGGCCTGCCGACCCAGTTCCAGGCCCACGTGCCGGGCCGGGACGTCCGGGTGCACGTGGTCGGCCGGGAGGTGTTCGCCGCCGAGGTGGAGAGCACCGCCGTCGACTACCGCTACGCCCACCGGGACGGCCGGCGGGCCGAGCTGACGGCGTACGAGCTGCCGGAGGCGGTGGCGGAGCGGTCGGTGGCACTGGCCGCCGCACTGGGTCTGCCGCTGGCCGGGATCGACCTGCGGCGGCGGCCGGACGGTGCTTGGGTGTGCTTCGAGGTGAATCCGATGCCCGCCTACAGCTACTACGAATCGCACACCGGCCTGCCGATCGCCGCCGCCCTGGCCGCGCTGCTGGCCGGGGCCCGCACCACCGTGGAGGCATGAGCCGATGGTCGCGTCGATGGAGAACCTGACCGCGCTGCGGGCCCGCCTGGTGAGCGCGGGCCCGCACCCCCGGCTGCCGGACTGGCGGCTCGCCCAGGTGGAGCTGCTCTCGGCCACCCCGGTGCCGGGCTTCGCCGACCTGCTCTCGCCCCGGGTGGGCCAGGCCTTCGGGATCGCCGTCCGCCCGGCGCAGCTGGCGGGGGTGGCGCCCGGTGCGGTGCTGCGGCTGCGGGCCCGGCTGGCGGCCGGCGAGGTGTTCGCCGAGCAGGAGCCGGGCCCGGGGGACTTCCTCGTCGAGGAGGCCGCGCCGACGCTCTGAGCGCCCGTCAGTTCACGTCCACGTCCTCGAAGAGTTCCAGCATCCGGCCGAGCACCCGGACGGTGGTCTCGACGTCGGCCGCCGTGACGTCCCCGCCGATCTGGCGCAGCAGCCCGTGCTCGCGGTCCAGCACGGCGGTGATGGCGGCGCGGCCGCCGTCGGTCAGCCGGATCAGCGAGGAGCGCTGGTGGGCCGGGTTGGGGATGGCCTCCACCAACCCGTCCGCGAGCGCGTCGTTGACCATCCGCTGGACGAACTGACGGCTGAGCGCCTGGGCCCGGCCCATCTGGGGGACGGTCATCGGCCCGTGCTCGCGGAGCAGGTCGAGGACGGCCCGGACGCCGACGGACAGGCCCTGCTCGGGGACGTCCGTCTCGACCTTGCGCTGGACCCGCCGGTAGAGCGGGCCGACCAGGGCGAAGACCTCCATCAACCGGGGGGCGAGATCGGATTCGGGTTCACGGGGAGCGTCGGTGTCGGTCACCCGTCCATCATGACACCCGAGGTGCCAATTTTCCGAGAAGAATGACAACCCGGTTGTCATTCCCCTGCAGACATGGCACCTTGGTTGTCATGACGAACGCCACCGAGCAGTCCTACGCCGACACCGTCCGCACCTTCGAGTCCGGGGACGGCCCCCTCGCCTACCGCGACGCGGGCTCCGGCCGCCCCGTCGTGCTGCTGCACGGCGGATTCATGGACTTCACCATGTGGGACGCCCAGGTCGACGCCCTCTCCGCCCGCTACCGGGTGATCGCCCCGGACGCCCGGGGCCACGGCGCCTCGGCCAACGCCGGCGGCCCGTTCCGCCAGTGCGACGACCTGGCCGCCCTGCTGCGCCACCTCGACCTGGGCCCCGCCGTGCTGGTCGGCCTCTCGATGGGCGGGGCGATCGCGGTGGAGACGGTGCTGGAGCACCCCGAGCTGGTCGCCGGGATCCTGATCAGCGGTGGCGGCACCCACGAGCCCACCGTCACCGACCCGTGGAACGAGGCGGGCCACGTGGTGAACAGCACCGCCCTGATGTCCGGCGACATCGAGGGCTGGCTCGACTCGCTCGCCCTCTGGATCGCCGGCCCGTACCGCGAGGTCACCGACATCGACCCCGAACTGGTGCGCCGCCGCCGGGACATGGCGCTGCGCACGATCATGAAGCACACCCCGGACGAGCCCGACCACCACGTCCAGGTCCCCGCCACCCTGGGCCGGGCCGGCGAGGTCACCGTCCCCGTGCTGGCCGCCAACGGCGCCCTGGACTCCCCCGCCCTGATCTCGCTGGCCAGCCCCTTCGCCCAGGCCGCCCCGCACGGGCGGGTCGCCGACCTCCCGGACACCGCCCACATCCCCGCGATGGAGCGCCCGGAGCTCTACACCGAGGTCGTCGAGGCCTTCCTGGCCGAGGTGTACGGCGCCTGACTCCCCCTCAGGGCCCCGGCGGGTTGGCACGGCCGCTGTCCGACCGGGGCCGTACCGTCGTCGGTACCGACGACCGCAGGAGGAGAAGCGTGCCGCAGCTGCTGAGGGTCCAGAACTTCAACGTCTCCGCCGACGGGATCGGCGCGGGCGAGGACCAGACGCTGGAGCGTCCGTTCGGGCACGTCGACCCGGGGAAGCTGTTCGCCTGGGCCGGCGCCACCGCCAGCTGGCCGCTGCGCTCCAGCCCCGGCGGCAGCCGGGGCCTGGACGACCTGTTCCTCCGGGACTACGCGCGGGGCATCGGCGCCGAGATCATGGGCCGGAACAAGTTCGGGCCGCAGCGCGGGCCCTGGCAGGACGAGGAGTGGCGCGGCTGGTGGGGCGAGGAGCCGCCGTTCCACACCCCGGTGTTCGTGATGACCCATCACCTGCGCCCGGCGTTCACCCTCTCCGACACCACCTTCCACTTCGTCTCCGGCGAGCCGGACGAGGTGCTGCAGCTGGCCAAGGAGGCGGCGGACGGCAAGGACGTCCGCCTCGGCGGCGGGGTCTCCACCATCCGCCGGTTCCTGGACGCCGACCTGGTGGACACCCTGCACGTGGTGGTCTCGCCCCTGGAGTTCGGCACCGGGCTGAAGCTCTGGGAGTCGCCGGACGAGCTGCTCGACCGCTTCCACCGGGACGTCGTGCCCAGCCCGAGCGGCGTGACCCACCACCTGTACTGGCGGCGCTGAGGGGCCCAGAGCCGGACCTGCCCTACCGGCGGACGGCCCTCAGCAGCACGAACTTGCGGTCACTGGCGACCAGTTCGCAGTTCCCGAAGAGCTTCTTCAGCTTGACGTGGTATCCCAGGTGCCGGTTGCCGATCACCCAGAGCTCGCCGCCCGGGCGCAGCGCCCGGCGGGCGGTGGTGAACATCCGCCAGGCGGTGGCGTCGGTGGTGGCCTGGTGGCTGTGGAAGGGCGGGTTGTTCAGGACCACGTCGAGCGAGCCGGGCTCGACGCCGCTGAGGGCGTCGCCGACGGTGAACTCCGCCTTCGCCTCCGGACCCAGCGCGTCCCGGAAGGTGGTCTCGGCCGAGGCCACCGCCTGGTGGGACTCGTCGACGAAGAGCAGCTCTGCCTCGGGGTTGGCCAGGGCGGCGGCGGTGCCGACCACGCCGTTGCCGCAGCCGAGGTCGGCGATCCGCAGCGGGCCGACGGTCGGCGGCAGGTGGCCGAGCAGGAAGCGCGTGCCGATGTCGAGGCGGTCCGCGCAGAACACGCCCGCGTGGTTGGTGACGGTCCGTCCGGAGACCGCCCCGATCCCGGCCGGGAGCTCGTAGCGCAGCGGCCAGGGGTTGGCACCGCGGGGCAGCTCCGGGTCGGGGGTGCAGAAGATCAGGCGGGCCTTGCGGACGGCCAGCGAAGTCCTGGTCGGGCCGAGGATCCGCTCGAAGAGCTGGAGCGTGGAGGTGTGGATCTCGGTCACCATGCCGGTGCCGACCACCACCGTGCCGGCGTGCACGGCCGGGGCCAGGCGGTGCAGCTGGTCCTCCAGCAGGGCCAGGCTCTTGGGCACCCGGACCAGCAGGACGTCGATCCGCTCCGGCGGCGGGTCCTGGGTGGTGAGCAGCTCGACCGCGCCCGGCTCGACCCCGGCCCGGGCCAGGTTGGCCCGGGTGGCCTGCCGCCCCAGGTGGGAGTCCGAGATCTGCACCGGGCGGTGCTGCGCCAGCGCGGTGACCAGCGAGCCCCAGCGGTCGCCGAGCACCACCGGACGGCCCGTCAGGGGCACCGGCGGCGCGCCGTCGATCCCGGCCAGGTGCCGCAGCAGGTACTCGTCGGCCGCGTCCCAGGCCCGCAGCCGGTCCCGCGGGTCCTCGGGGAAGCGGCTGAGTTCGAACTCGCCCCAGGGCGTCGTGAAGCTCTCCATCGTGCCCTCAGGCTATCCGAACCGGCCGAACCGGCCGGACCGCCCGACCGGCCCGGGGCGTCCTGACGGCGTGTCACCGCCACAAGGCCTATCGTCCGGAGCATGGCCACCATCCTGCACGGCGATGCCGTCACGCTCCGCCCCGCCGTCGCCGACGACGTGCCCCGGCTCGCCGAGATCCGGGGCACCCCCGAGGTCCGGGCCCGCTGGCGCGGCGAGGCCGACCTGGCCGCCGAGGTGGCGGAGGACCTGGCCGACCCGGAGACGGAGGTGTTCGCGGTCGAGGCCGGGGGCCGGGTGGTCGGAGCGGTGCAGTGGTACGCCGAGAACGACCCCGAGTACCGGCACGCGGGCATCGACGTCTTCCTCGACCCCTCGGTGCACGGCCGGGGCCTGGGCACCGACGCCGTCCGCACCCTGGCCCGCCACCTGCTCACCGCCCTCGGCCACCACCGCCTGGTGATCGACCCGGCGGCCGACAACGCGGCCGCGATCCGCTGCTACGCCAAGGTCGGCTTCCGCCCGGTCGGCGTGATGCGGCAGTACGAGCGCGGGGCGGACGGGACCTGGCACGACGGCCTGCTGATGGACCTGCTGGCCGGCGAGCTGACCTGAGACCGACCGGGCCTCCCCGGCCTCCGTCGGGCCGCGCAAATCGGCTGCGCGGAGCAGGGGTCGTGGGCGATCATCTCCGCCATGGACGATCCCCTCGCGGTGGCGCAGCAGTTGGTCAAGTCGGCGTACCCGGAGGCGGTGGCCGCCTACCTCGGCGGCTCGACCGCCCGGGGGGAGGCGACGGCCGGCTCCGACCTCGACCTGGTCGTCGTCCGCCCCGAGGGGTACGAGGTGTACCGGGAGACGACCCGTCACGAGGGCTGGCCGGTCGAGCTGTTCGTCCAGACCCCGTCCTCGACCCGGGCCTTCTTCGACTGGGACCGGATCAACGCCGTCCCCTCGCTGATCTCCATGTGCGCCACCGGACTGACCCTGCTGGACGCCGACGGCACCGCCTCCGAGCTGCGCGCCGAGGCCGCCCGGCTGCTCGCCGCCGGTCCGGCCCCCGCCACCGCCGAGGTGCTGGAGACCAGGCGGTACATGCTGACCGACCTGTACGACGACCTGCTCGACGAGCGGCCCGAGGACGAGCGGGCCGTGGTCGCCGCCCTGGTGCTGGAGCGCGCCGCCGAGCTGCTGCTCTCCACCGGCGGCCACTGGCAGGGCAAGGGCAAGTGGATGCCCCGGATGCTGCGCGCGGCCCACCCCGCGCTGGGCGGGCGCCTGCTCGACGGCTACCGGGCACTGCTCGCGGGCGGCGCCGGCCGGGAGTTCACGGCGGCGGTGGCCGAGGTGCTGGAGCACTGCGGCGGCCCGCTGCGCGAGGGCTACCGGCGGGTGGCCGACGCCAAGGCGCTCGCCGGGCCGAACCCGCCGGCGAAGGAGCCGGAGCAGCCGCGGCCCGCCGCCCTGCCCGAGCCGCTGGTCGCCGGCTACCTGGCGCGCCTCGGCGCAGAGCGCCCGAGCCACCCGACGGTGGCCGCGCTGTTCGCCCTGCACCGGGCGCACGTCGAGCGGGTCCCGTACGAGACCCTGGACATCCAGATCGGCCGCCGGACCACCATCGACCCGGCCGACTCGGCCCGCCGGATAGCCGCCGGCCGCGGCGGCTACTGCTTCCACCTGAACGGGGCCTTCGGCGCGCTGTTGACCTCGCTCGGCTACGACGTCCGCCGGCACGTGGGCGGGGTGCAGAACACCCCGGAGGACCCGGCCGGGGCCAACGCCAACCACCTGGTGCTGACCGTGCGCTGCGAGGGCCGGGAGTTCCTGGTGGACGTCGGCCTCGGCGACGCGCTGCACGAGCCGCTGCCGCTGCGCGAGGGGACGTACCGTCAGGCCCCGCTCGCCCTGGGCCTGGCGCCCTCGGCGGCCGAGCCCGGCGGCTGGCGCCTGGCGCACGACCCGCTCGGCTCCTTCGCCGGCATGGACTTCCGCCCGGGGCCGGCCGTGACGGCGGACTTCCTGGAGCAGCACGAGCGGCTCTCCACCTCGCCGGAATCGCCGTTCGTCCAGGTGTCGACGGTGCTGCGCCGGGAGGCCGAGGCCCTCGACGCGCTGCGCGGCTGCGTGCGGGTGCGCACCGGCGCGGACGGCGTCCGCACGGTCACCGAGGTCGCCGACCGCCAGGCCTGGTTCGCCCTGCTGACCGGCCCGTTCGGCCTGGTGCTGGACGGCCCCGAGGGCTTGGACGAGGCCGAACGGGACCGCCTCTGGGCCAAGGTGCACGGCGGCCACACCGCCTGGAAGGAGGCCACCGGCTGGACGGCGCCCGCCTCCTGACGCCGCGTCGGGGCCGGGCGGCCCTCAGGCCATCGGGTCGTCCTCGCCGTACGGGCGCAGCCGCAGCGTCCTGGCGTCCGACTCGCGGATCCGCTCGGCCCGGGAGCAGAGCAGCTCCAGGTTGTCCCGCCCGGCGTGGATGAACCGCCCGTGCAGCGCGTCGAAGCGGCCCCGGGCGGCGTCCACGGTGACGGCCACCATGTACGGGATGGAGCCCCAGGCCTTCATGTCCCGGAACATCGGCATCCCGGCCGTCATCGCGGTGGCAACCGCCCCGGGGCTGATGTCCAGCACCACCACGTGCTTCTCGGCCAGCGAGTCGGCGATGTTGTCGGAGAGCTTCAGCAGCGCGCCCTTGGAGGTGGCGTACGCGGTGTAGTGGCCGTCGGGGCGCAGCGCGAAGCCGGAGTTGAGGTTGACCACCCGGCCGCGCCGCCGCTCGACCATGCCGGGCAGCACGGTGCGCAGCAGGTTGTAGGGGCCGCGCAGGTTGGTCTCCACCACCTGCCACCACTGGTTGGGGTCGGTCTCCCAGAGCGGGACCTCCTCGCGGTCCACCTGCCCGGCGTTGTTGACCAGGAAGTCCACCGGTCCGAGGTCGCGCTCCACGGCGCGGACGGCCTCGCGCACCGAGCCGTGCCGGGTGACGTCCGCCGTCACCGCGACCCCGCGCGCCCCGTGTCTGACGCACTCGCGCAGCGTCTCGGTCAGGGTCCCGTGGTTGCGGCCGAGCAGCCCGACCGCCATCCCCTCCGCGGCCAGCCCGACGGCCAGCTCCCGCCCGATGCCCCGACCGGCCCCGGTGATCAGCGCGACCTGCCCTACCAGCGATCCGGTCGGCATGGTGACCTGCTCCCTCCTCCGACTGCCTGCACTCCCTCCGGCCGATTCTTCGGGCCCGCCGGGGGCGCGCGGCGGATCACCGGGCCGCTTGTCATCCGATCGGCCCACGCCCCGCACGGCCCGACGAGGGCGGGATCACATGACGGACCGAGATGTACTCGCTGGTAGCCGGGTAGTACGGTCGTCCGGGCGGCGCGTACGGCCACGACACCGGCGCACCACCCGTCAGAGCACGCTGGGCCACCCCCAGCTCCACCGTGAAGGGCAACTGAGTGAGTGACATCGCGCGCGTCGGGGTAGTCGGCTGCGGACTGATGGGTTCGGGCATCGCCGAGGTCTTCGCCCGCTCCGGGCTGGAGGTGCTGGTCTCCGAGGCGACCGGCGAGGCCCTGGAGTTCGGCCGGACCCGCCTGACCAACTCGCTGGAGACCGCCGTCCGGCGCGGCAAGCTGACGGAGGAGCAGCGGGACGAGACCCTGTCGCGGATCTCCTTCACCACCGACCTCGCCGACTTCGCCGACCGCGACCTGGTGGTCGAGGCGGTGGCCGAGCAGGAGGAGATCAAGACCAAGATCTTCCAGACCCTGGACCAGGTGGTCGAGCGCCGGGACGCCATCCTGGCCTCCAACACCTCCTCCATCCCGATCGTGAAGCTGGCCGCCTCCACCTCCCGCCCGGAGCAGGTCATCGGCCTGCACTTCTTCAACCCCGCCCCGGTGCAGCGGCTGGTCGAGGTCATCCCGACCCTGACCACCTCCGCCGAGACCACCTCCCGGGCCGAGGCCTTCGCCGTCCAGGTGCTCGGCAAGGAGCCGATCCGCGCCCGCGACCGGGCCGGCTTCGTGGTCAACGCCCTGCTGGTCCCGTACCTGCTCTCGGCGGTGCGGATGTTCGAGTCCGGCGTCGCCACCGCCGCCGACATCGACAAGGGCATGGAGGCCGGCTGCGCCCACCCGATGGGCCCGCTGCGCCTGTGCGACCTGATCGGCCTGGACACCATCGTCTCGATCGCCGAGTCGATGTACGACGAGTACAAGGAGCCGCTGTACGCCGCTCCCCCGCTGCTCTCCCGGATGGTCGACGCGGGCCTGCTCGGCCGCAAGTCCGGCCGGGGCTTCTACGACTACACCGCCGCCTGAGCCCCTTCGCGCGCGCACGACGGAGGCCGGAACCCGCTTCTCGGGTTCCGGCCTCCGTCGCTTCCCCCGGGCCTACTGCGGCGCGGGCGGCTCCTGGGTGCCGAGCTGTTCGTTGATCTTCTGCTGGGCGGTGTCGACCTGGCCGGAGTACTTGCCGCCGGTCTTCTCGTCCACCATGTCGCCGGCCTTGTCGACGCCGGTGCGGGCGGTGTCCTCGTGGCCCTTGATCATGTTCTTCAGCTTCTCGAACACGGTGCGGTCCTTCCCTGTGGAGCGTGGCGGGACCTTCCAAGGATCACCGCCACCCGGCGCACGCGCATCCGCTGTGAACACCCGGACCGAGAAATTCACCTCCGGGGTCTACCCGCGTAAACAGCGACTGCCCCATGATGGCGGGGCCCCGCCGCCCGGATCCTTCGGGCCGTCAACTCCCCCTCACCATGCTGGAGTTCGCCATGCCCCGATTCCGCCGTGCCCTCGCCACCGCCGGCGCCGCACTGCTGGCCGCCGCCGCCCTGCTGACCAGCGCCGCACCCGCCCAGGCGGCCCTGCCGACCCCCGTCTCGGCCGCCACCGCGCGCAGCTACCTGGCCTCGCTGACCGTCGCCGCCCCGTCCCACGAGTCCACCTACGACCGGGCGCTCTTCCCGCACTGGATCACCATCTCGGGCACCTGCAACACCCGCGAGACGGTCCTCAAGCGGGACGGCTCCAACGTGACCACCGACTCGGCCTGCGCCTCCGTCTCCGGCAGCTGGTACAGCCAGTACGACGCGGTCACCTTCACCGCCTCCGGCAGCCTGGACATCGACCACATGGTGCCGCTCGCCGAGGCCTGGCGCTCCGGCGCCTGGGCCTGGAGCACCGCCCAGCGCCAGGCCTTCGCCAACGACCTGACCCGCCCCCAGCTGATCGCCGTCAGCGCGAGCAGCAACCGCAGCAAGGGCGACCAGGACCCGTCCACCTGGCTGCCGCGCGCCGCCTACCAGTGCACCTACACCCGCGCCTGGGTGCAGGTGAAGTACTACTACGGCCTGACGGTGGACAGCGCCGAGAAGTCCGCGCTCTCCTCGGTGCTGAACGGCTGCTGACGCACCGGAGCCCCGGGGCGGCCCACACCGCCCCGGGGCTCCGCGGCCCGTCAGCCGTTACGGCTGCCGACCGGATGCCGCCCACTGCCAGGACACCTCCGGCCCGGCGGCGTACCGGGCAGTCGCGGCGGTCTGAAGCGCCGTCAGCCGGCGGACCACCAGGATCGCCAGCACCGCCGCGACCGCGTCCAGCAGGTCGGTGGCCGCCGCCAGGGAGAAGCTGAGCACGTACTCGGCAGGCTCCCTCGCGGCGCCGTACACCTGGGCGTCGACCATCCCGGCCCCCTGGGCCACCAGCCAGAGCGCCCACCACCAGCGGAGCAGGCCGGTGGTGGGCGCGGGGCCCTCCTGCGGGGCGGTGGCCCGCCAGACGTCCCGGGTCATCTGGTACGGGAACCAGAACGACACCACGGGGACGATCCACCCCCACACCGTCCAACCCGGCGACCGGCTCTGCCGCTGCCAGGGCGCCAGCGCCGGCGCGTTGCCGCGGGCCCGGTGGAACCAGAAGAGGAAGACCAGGCCGCAGACGACGAAGGCCACCATGGACACCATCGAGACCATCGCGCCGACCACCTCGTCCGCCACCGCGAGGTCGCCCGGCAGGCCGGGGTCGTCCACCAGGCGCTGGTAGTCCGCCCGGACCACCAGCGAGACGAAGGCGTCCAGCAGGTCGACCAGCACCACCAGCCCCAGCATCACCATCGCCGCCACCGCAGGACCGCGCAGCGACCGGAGGACGACCGGCGGAGCCGGGGCCTCCTGCCACTGCGGCAGTGCCTGCGACGGCGAGGGCGGAGGAGGACTGCTCTGTTCGGATTTCACGCCGCGATCCCGTTCACTGTGCCCCCACCGTCCGGGGGACCGGAACGGTCATGTGATCACAGCGGCGCAGCAGATTTCCAAACGTTACCGTCAGCTGTTGATGCTGAAGCTGTCGCCGTAGACCTTCCACTTCAGCGGCGGGTTCAGGTCGAAGTTCTTGGCCTTGAGGAAGACCCGCTGGGCGGTGTCCACCCGGCTGGTGTCGCTGTGCGCCTCCTCCTGCTGCATCGCCCAGACCCGGGCGTCCAGGAAGGCGTTCAGGTAGGTGGTCTCGTCGCCGCCCTGGGCCGGGGTCTTGGCCTTGGCGAGGGCGCGCTTGCGGATGTTGGAGAAGCTGGTGGAGTCGCCGCCGTTGCCGTGCATCACGATGGCGTCGTAGTACGCGAACTGGCCGAGCGCGCGCAGGCCGTCGGACTTGGCCTGCTTGACCGCCGGGTTGAAGTAGACGCGGTCGCGCTCGTCGTTCTGGGCCTGCTGGAAGACCGAGTCCTTGGCCGCGGTGGCCCAGTCCCGCTCGAAGGCGGAGCCGAGGCCGGAGTGCGACTCGGTGCCGTTCACCTTGCGCAGGGCCGGGAGGTACTTGGCCAGGATGTTGCCGGGCTTGAGGTCGGTGTAGTGCTCGACCAGGTCGAGCATGTCGCCGGTGCCGGAACAGAAACCGATGATCCCGGCGGTGTAGCCCCGGCCGTCCTTGATGTCCTCGATGTACTTGTACTGGGCCTTCCAGTCCAGCGAGGAGTTCTCGGCGCTGGAGACCAGCTTCATCGCGATCTCCTTCTTCGCCGGGTCGTCCAGCCCGGCCCCGGCGGCCTGGGCGGAGGTACCGCCCACCAGGGAGAGGGAGACGGCGGCGGCGAGGAGGCCGGTGATCGCGGTACGACGGCGCACGACAGGCATGGCTGACTCCGTGGGGGGAAACGGCGATTAGGAAACTTTCCTAACGGAGACAGATTGAACCGTGCTCCGCCCTCGCCCGCAAGAGCAAGGGCACCACAACTCACTCAAACCTTGGGGCAGTTGCCGGGCACCTCCGCCGGCACCATCACGCAGTAGGCCGCCCCGTCCGCAGGGACGGCAGCCTCCGGAACGGCGAAGACCGCGACCCGGGAAACCGGCATCACCACCTCCCCCACCCGGCTCACCAACTGCGCCGCGTCCCCCGCGTCACTGCGCCGGTACAGTCCGACGGGCACCAGTTCGCCGGGGTGGTAACCGGAAACCACCAGCTGGCGCGGGCTGCCGGCCGCGGCGACGCCCGCCGGGTGGTCCGGCAGGGCGATGCCCTGGCCATGAGTGGCCGTCAACGCTCCCTGTTGGGCAGTGAGTTGGAAGGACCCCGCCTTGGCAAGAGCCTCCCGGGGCACGTTCGGCGGTACCAGCAGCCAGGCCCGGCTGCCCTGCACGCCACCGTCCTCCCCGTACACCGACAACCCCGCCCCGCCGAACAGCGCCTCGGCCGGCTCCTCGCCCTCCGGCACCGCCGCCTCCTCGGGGCGGACGCCCGTGCGGAAGCTCCGACCGCCCACGGAGAGCGTGACCGCGACCTCCTCGCCCGCCCGGAAGCCGTGCAGGCAGAGCGCGACGGGTTCGGTCAGCCGCAGCTCCACCGGGCCGTTGGCGGCACTGCTGAGCCAGACCGCCGGGCCCTCGCCGTACGCGGCCGGGAGCTGATCCCGGCTCAGGTCCCTCGCGCAGTCAGGCCGCTGAGGTGCGGCGGGCTGCGCCAGGACGAGCTGCGGCGCCAGCGGAGCCACGTCGGACTCCCCCGGGCCGGGGCCGGGGGACGGCTCTTCCGGGGTGGGGCTGGGAGCAACGCTGACGGGGGCCTCCGGCACGCTCAAGGAGGAACGTTCCACCTGGGCGCCGCACGCCGTCAACAGCAGCACACAGCCGCCAACCGCCGCCAACATCCGCATGCCGCCTCCTCGCGTCGCCCCACCACGAGGCTAGGCACGACGCACCGCACACGACCGACCACGACGCGACGGCGTCCGGGTGACGCGGGCGCACTGGGTGGTGATGCCGGGGGCGCGGGGAACTGCGCGAGTACGGAAGGCGGACCAGAGCCAGATCGGGGCAGGCGAGCCAGTTGCACGTGCTGCCGTTCCCCCGCGCGCAGTTCCTCGCGCCCCTGGGTCGCTGCCCTGCCGAGCGACATGCGGAGCCACATGCGGAAGGGCCCGCCCCCCGAGCGGGGGGCGGGCCCTTCCGGCCGGCGGAGCGTCAGGCGCCGCGCAGGACCGCGCCCGTGCGGGCGGCGGCGGCCGCGACGGCGGCCTCGCGGGCGCCGGTGGCCTCGTCGGCCGTCAGCGTGCGGTCGGTCGCGCGGAAGCGCAGCGAGTACGCCAGCGACTTCTTGCCCTCGCCGGCCTGCTCGCCGGTGAAGACGTCGAACAGCCGGATGGCCTCCAGCAGTTCGCCGGCACCGTCGCGCAGCGCGGCCTCGACCTCGGCGGCCGGGACGGCGGTGTCCACGATCAGGGCGACGTCCTGGGTGGCGACGGGGTACGAGGAGACCGGCGGGCCGGAGACCCGGTCGGCGTTCTCGGCACCCAGCAGGTCCAGGTCGAGCTCCATCACGCTGGTGCGCTCGGGCAGGTGCAGCGCCTTGATGACGCGCGGGTGGAGCTCACCGGCGTGGCCGACGACCCGGCCGTCCACCGAGAGCTCGGCGCAGCGGCCCGGGTGCCAGGGCGCGTACTGCGCCTGGCGGACCGTCAGCTCCACGCCGGCCGCGCGGGCCACCGTGCGGGCCGCCTCGACGGCGTCCGCCCAGGAGGCGCCGGCGCCCTTGCCCCACCAGCCGGAGGGGAGCCGCTCGCCGGCCAGCGCGACGGCGACCCGGCGCGGCTGGTGCGGGAGGGCGGCGTCCAGCTCGGCCAGCTGCTCGGCGGTCGGGCGGCGGTCGACGGGCAGGCGCGGGGCGACCTTGAGCTCCGGCTTCGGGAGGAAGACGGTGCCGGTCTCGAAGATCGCCAGGTCGGTGTTGCCCCGGCCGATGTTGCGCCGCAGTGCGCCGAGCAGACCGGGCAGCAGCGTGGTGCGCAGCGCCGGCTCCTCGTCGTTCAGCGGGTTGACCAGCTTGACGGTCCGTCGGCGGGAGTCGCCCGCCTCCAGGCCGAGCGCGTCGAAGGCCGCCTCGCCGAGGAACGGGTAGTTGTTGACCTCGACGTAGCCGGCCGCGGCCAGCGCCACTCCGGTGCGGCGGTGGAAGCGCTGGGCCTCGGTCAGGCCCTTGCCCGGGGGCACCGAGGGCAGCCGGGCGGGGACGTTGTCGTAGCCCTCCAGCCGGATGACCTCCTCGGCGAGGTCGTACGGGTCGGTGAGGTCGGGGCGCCAGCTCGGCGGGGTGACCTCCAGGACGTCGGCGCCGACCACGGTGGCGCCGATCTCCTGGAGCCGCCGGGTGACGGTCTCGCGGCCGTACTCGGTGCCCGCGACGCGGTCCGGCAGGTCGGCGTCGATGGCGATGGTGCGCACCGGGTGCGGGGCGGCGATGTCGGTGACACCGGCCTCGGCGGTGCCGCCGGCGATCAGGACCAGCAGGTCGACCGCGCGCTGGGCGGCGGCCCGGGCGGCCTCCGGGTCCACGCCGCGCTCGAAGCGCTTGGAGGCCTCGGAGGGCAGCTTGTGCCGCTTGGCGGTGCGGGCGATGGTGACCGGGTCGAAGTGCGCGGCCTCGATGATGATCTCGGTGGAGCCGGTGGTGATGCCGGTCTCCGGGTCGGTCACCGGGTCGAGGATCTCGGTCGAGGCGCCGCCCATGACACCCGCCAGCCCGATCGGGCCGGAGTTGTCGCAGATCAGCAGGTCCTCGGCGGAGAGCTTGCGCTTGCTGCCGTCCAGCGTGGTGAGCAGCTCGCCCTCGGCCGCGCGGCGGACCTGGATCGGGCCGTCGACGCGGTCGCGGTCGTAGGCGTGCAGCGGCTGGCCGACCTCGAGCATCACGTAGTTGGTGATGTCGACGGTCAGCGAGATCGGGCGGATGCCCGACTTCTGCAGTCGGCGCTGGAGCCAGATCGGGGACTGCGCGGACGGGTCCACGCCGGTCACCGTGCGGGCCACGAAGCGGTCGCAGCCGGCCGGGTCGGCGACCTTGACCAGGTAGCCGTAGGAGTTGGCCGGGGGCACGTCGAGCAGCGCCGGGTCGGCCAGCGGCAGCCCGTACGCGGCGGCGGCCTCGCGGGCCACGCCGCGCATGGAGAGGCAGTAGCCGCGGTCCGGGGTGACGGCGATGTCCAGCACCTCGTCGACCAGCTGGAGCAGCTCGATCGCGTCGGTGCCGGGCTCGTACTCCGGCGGGAGCACGATGATGCCGTCGTGGTCGTCGCCCATGCCGAGCTCGCGGGCGGAGCAGATCATGCCGGCCGAGGTGTGGCCGTAGGTCTGCCGCGCGGCGATCGGGAACGGGCCGGGCAGCACGGCGCCGGGGAGCACCACGACCACCTTGTCGCCGACCGCGAAGTTGCGGGCGCCGCAGACGATCTCCTGCGGCTCGCCGGTGCCGTTGGCGTCGCCGACGTTCACGTAGCAGTGCCGGATCGGCTTCTTGAAGCCGGTGAGCTCCTCGATGGAGAGCACCTGACCGACCACCAGCGGGCCCTTGAGGTCACCGCCGAGCTGCTCGACCGTCTCGACCTCCAGACCGGCCCGGACCAGGCGGGCGGCCACGTCGCGGCCGGTCTCACCGGCCGGAAGGTCGACGTACTCGCGCAGCCAGGAAAGCGGGACGCGCATCAGATCTCCATTCCGAACGGGAGGGTGAAGCGGACGTCGCCCTCGACCATGTCGCGCATGTCGGCGACGTTGTGACGGTTCATCAGGATCCGCTCCAGGCCGAGGCCGAAGGCGAAACCGCTGTAGCGCTGCGGGTCCACGCCGCAGGCGACCAGCACGCGCGGGTTGACCACGCCGCAGCCGCCGAGCTCGATCCAGCCCTCGGAGGAGCAGGTCCGGCAGGGGCGGTCCGGGTTGCCGACGCTCTCACCGCGGCAGACGAAGCACTGGAGGTCGATCTCCGCGCTCGGCTCGGTGAACGGGAAGTACGAGGGGCGCCAGCGCAGTTCGAGACCGCTGCCGATCAGCTTCTCGACCAGCACCTCGATGGTGCCCTTGAGGTCGGCGAAGGTGATGCCCTCGTCCACCGCGATCGCCTCGACCTGGCGGAACACCGGGGTGTGGGTGGCGTCCAGCTCGTCGGTCCGGTACACCCGGCCCGGGCTCACCGCGTACAGCGGCGGCTCGCGGTCGAGCATGGTGCGGATCTGCACCGGCGAGGTCTGGGTGCGCAGCACCACGCCGGAGTCGGCGGAGCCGTCCGGGGCCTGCACGAAGAAGGTGTCCTGCATCGAGCGGGCCGGGTGGTCCTCGTGCAGGTTGAGGGCGTCGAAGTTGAGCCACTCCGCCTCGACCTCGGGGCCGGAGGCGACCTCGTAGCCCATGGCCACGAAGGTGTCCTCGATCCGCTCGGCCAGCGTGGTCAGCGGGTGCCGGGCACCGCGCGGGGTGCGGTCGAACGGCAGCGTGACGTCCACCGCCTCCTCGACCAGCACGCGGGCGTCCCGCTCCGCCTCCAGCTCGACCTGACGCTTCGCCAGCGCCTGGTTCACCGCGCCGCGGGCCTGGCCGATCAGCTTTCCTGCCGCGGCCTTGGCCTGCGGGGGCAGCGCACCGATCTCGCGGTTGGCGAGCGAGAGCGGCGAGCGGTCGCCGGTGTGGGCCACCTTCGCCTGCTTGAGCTCCTCCAGCGAGCCGGCCGCGGCGAAGGCCGCGACGGCCTCGTCCCGGGCCTGCTCGACCGCTTCGGGCTTGAGTGCCTCGACCTCGACCGGGTCGTAGTCCTTGTTGGGTGCCGACATCGCTATCTTTCCCGTGCTCCTGCTCGTGAAGGGGGGTGCCTCGCCCATTGCATTACGCACTGCGTGGCCGGGGCACGGGCAGCCGCTCCCGTACGAGTCGAGAAGGGTGTCCGCGGCACAGCCGCGCAGGGCGTCACACAACGCAATGGTCGAGTGTAGTCGCAGCCTGCGAACCGCCCGCCGGGCTCTCGACTCCTACAGCATGCTGTGTTGTCGGTCATGCTCTTTCAGAGCATGAAGTCGGGCACCCCGGCGGGCAGGATAAATCGGAAGCGGGCGCCGCCGGACGGCGCGCGGCTCACCCGGATGGTGCCGCCGTGGGCCTCGACGATGCCCTTGACGATGTAGAGGCCGAGGCCGGTGCCGCCGCGCTTGGAGCCGCGCCAGAAGCGGGTGAAGACGCGCGGCATGGACTCCTCGGGGATCCCGCTGCCCTCGTCGCTGACCGTCACCGCCGTCCCCTCCAGGACCCATTCGCGCCCGGCGCTCTCCACCAGTTCCTTGGCGGGCGCCACCTCGATCGTGACAGTCCCCTCGCCGTGGCGCACCGCATTTTCCAGCAGGTTGGCCAGCACCTGGTCCAGCTTGTCCGGGTCGGCCCAGAGCTGGGTGAGCGGCTGCTCGATCCGGATGTCGAAGCGGTCCTCGGGGATCCCGGCCGCCACCTTGCCCTCCACGTGCCGGCGCACGGCCGCGGGCAGGTCGACCACCTGCTTGCAGAGCTCCAGCCGGCCGGCGTCGATCCGGGAGATGTCCAGCAGCTCGGCGATCAGCCGGGTGACCCGGTCCGCGTCGGCGTCGACGGTCTCCAGCATCACCCGCTTCTGGCCGTCGGTGAACCGCTCCCACTTGGCCAGCAGGGTCCGGGTGAAGCCCTTGACGCTGGTCAGCGGCGAGCGCAGCTCGTGCGCGACGGTGGCGATCAGCTCGGCGTGGCTGCGCTCGGTGCGACGGCGCGCCTCGGTGCCGCGCAGCGCCACCACCACCCGCCGGACCGGCCCGCCGCGGTGCTCCCGCACGTAGCGGGCGGAGACCAGCAGCTCGCGGCTGCCGGGCAGCAGCAGGTACCGCTCCGGCTGCCCCGTACGGATCGTCAGGCCGCCGTACGGGTCGGTCAGTTGCCACCAGCGGCGCCCGTCCAGGTCCTCCAGCGGGAGCGCCTGCTCCAGCGGCAGCCCGAGCGCCGCCTCCGGCCGGATGCCGGTCAGCCGGGCGGCCGCCCGGTTGAAGCGCACCACGACACCGGACGCGTCGGCGACCACCACCCCGTCCGGCAGCTCGTCCAAGTCCAGCTCGGCGCCGTCACCGGCCATGGGTCCCTCCCCGATCACCCACCGTGTCCGTTCCCCCACCGTCCGAACCCTAGCGCCCCTACCCCTTCGCGCGACACCCTCCCGGGGACCGCTGGGCGCGCGCGGAGGCGTACAGGCACACGGCGGCGGCCGTGGCGAGGTTGAGGCTCTCGGCGTGGCCGTGGATGGGCACCCGCACCACCTCGTCGGCGAGTGCGCGGGTCTCCTCCGGCAGGCCCCAGGCCTCGTTGCCGAAGACCCACGCGCCGGGGGCGCCCAGGGTGCCCTCGTCCAGCTCCTGGTCCAGGTCCCGGTCGCCGGCCCCGTCCGCGGCCAGCACCCGCACCCCGGCCTCGCGCAGCCGCGCCACCGCCTCCTCCACCGGCACCCCGACCGCGAACGGCAGGTGGAACAGGCTGCCCACCGAGGCCCGGACGGCCTTCGGGTTGTACGGGTCCACCGAGGCGTCGGTGAGGACCACCGCGTCCGCCCCGGCCGCGTCGGCGGTGCGCAGCACCGTCCCGGCGTTCCCGGGGTCGCGCACGTGCGCCAGCACGGCGACCAGCTGCGGGCGGGCCTTGAGCACCTCCTCGAAGGGGGTGTCCAGGAAGCGGCAGAGCGCCACGATGCCCTGTGGGGTGACGGTGTCGCAGATCTCGGCGATCACCTCGTCGGTCGCGGTGAGCACCGGCAGGCCCGCGTCCTCGGCGGCGGCCACGATCTCGGCGTGCCGCTCGGCCGCCTCGAACGTGACGTACACCTCGACCACCACGTGCTCGTCGGACCCGGCCGGGCGGCCGTACGCCACCGCCTCACGGACCGCCTGCGGGCCCTCGGCCAGGAAGCGCCGCTCCTTGCTCCGCTGGTTGCGCCGGGCGAGCTTGCGCGCGGCGATCACCCGCGGCGAGCGCAGGGAGGTGAGCAGGGGGGTCTCGGTGCTCTGCATGGTCTCGTCTCTGTGACACGGTGTCAGATTTCCCGGGCGGGGCCCGGAAGCACGCAGACCCGCAGGCGAACCTGCGGGTCTGGGTGGATCAGCTACACGGCTGAAGGATCCTCTGGGGATCGGCCTCAGGCGGCGACGCGCGGGGCGTTGACGTCCTCGGGGAGCGCCTTCTGGGCGACCTCGACGAGGGCGGCGAAGGCACCCGGGTCGTTCACGGCGAGCTCGGCCAGCATCTTGCGGTCGATCTCGACGTTCGCGATCTTCAGGCCCTGCACGAAGCGGTTGTAGGTGATGCCGTTGGCACGGGCCGCAGCGTTGATGCGCTGGATCCAGAGCTGGCGGAAGTCACCCTTGCGCTTCTTGCGGTCGTTGTAGTTGTAAACGAGCGAGTGGGTGACCTGCTCCTTGGCCTTGCGGTACAGGCGCGAGCGCTGGCCGCGGTAACCGCTGGCCCGCTCGAGGATGACCCGGCGCTTCTTGTGGGCGTTGACTGCCCGCTTGACGCGTGCCACTTCATTACTCCTTGGGTTGGACCACGGACTACTTCACGTGGTCCGTTAACGATGGGGTCGGAAGGATCAGCCGGACTCCCGCGGCCTCAGCCGCGGGCGGGCGATCACTTGCCGAGAAGCTTCTTGATCTTCTTCGCGTCAGCCGGGGCCATCTCGACGGTGCCGGCCAGCTTGCGGGTCAGCGTCGAGGGCTTGTGCTCGAGCAGGTGGCGACGGCCGGCACGCTCGCGCAGCACCTTCCCGGAGCCGCTGATCTTGAAGCGCTTGCTGGCGCCGCTGTGCGTCTTTTGCTTCGGCATATCGCCGTCTCTTCCTCGTCGGTCCGGGCTCCCGCCCGCGCGTTTCCGCGCGGGCGGGGCCGGATTGATCGGGTGAGCGGGGCGGGACGCCCCACTACCTGGGTGACCGGACCGCTCAGGCGTCCTGGGCGGTCGCGGCCGGCTGCTCGACCTCCGCGGCGGCGGTCTCCTCGGCGGCGGCCTCGGCCTCCACCTCGTCGTCCTCCACCTCGTCGGCCTCGGCCTCGAGGGCGGCGTTCTCCGCCTCGAGCGCGGCGTCGTCGTCCGCGGCGGCGTCGGAGCCGGCGGTGCGGCCCTGACGCTCGGCCTTGCGGGCGTCGGCCAGCGCACGGGCCTCGGCCATCGCCTCGGTCTTCTTCTTGTGCGGGCCGAGAACCATGATCATGTTCCGGCCGTCCTGCTTGGCCGACGACTCGACGAAGCCGAGGTCCTCGACGTCGGAGGCGAGCCGCTGGAGCAGTCGGAAGCCCAGCTCGGGGCGGGACTGCTCACGACCGCGGAACATGATCGTGATCTTGACCTTGTCGCCCTGCTTGAGGAACCGAACGACGTGACCCTTCTTGGTGTCATAGTCGTGCGGGTCGATCTTCGGCCGGAGCTTCATCTCCTTGATGACCGTGTGCGCCTGGTTCTTGCGCGCCTCACGGGCCTTCATGGCCGACTCGTACTTGAACTTGCCGTAGTCCATGAGCTTGCACACCGGCGGCCGGGCGGTCGCCGCGACCTCGACCAGGTCGAGGTCGTACTCCTGCGCGAGCTCCAGCGCCTTGGCAAGCGGCACGATGCCGACCTGCTCGCCGCTGGGACCGACGAGTCGCACCTCGGGGACGCGAATCCGGTCGTTGATGCGGGGCTCGGTGCTGATGGGGCCTCCTCGGTTGCACCTTCTGCGATGCGGCCGTCGGACGGCGGTCGCACGTAGTGGACTCGACCACTGGGCGGGGCTTCATTCGTGCTGCGCTGCCCACTGGCGTACGCACCGCGGCACGAAAAAAGCCCCGCTCGGTATACAAGCGGGGCTCCACAGACCGGGGCTGCACCCTCGGAGGGGCGCTGCGGCGACTCGCTGGAGCCTTGCGGCTCAGGTGTCGCGGACCGGACCCGTCGACCGCTAGGCCGATCAGGTGGGAGACTTTCGCGGTTGCCCTCTCGGGCCTCCTGTGAGTGGAGCCTCCACTTGCTGGCCGGGCGATCCGAAGATCTCCTGGCCGGTCAGTCTCGAAGCATACCAGCGTTTCCGGAGGGTGCGGTATTCCGCCTCCGGCGGGCGGTCACCGGGCGGGTGCTCGGTACGCTCCCTGGTGTACGCCTCCATCAGAAGAAGTGAGCACCCGTGAGCGACGACACCACTCCCCACGACGACGAGATCGGCTTCGACGACCTCACCCGCGACATCGCCGAGGTCCCCGCCGTCGAGGTGATCACCACCGTCGCGGTGCACCTGATGAGCGCCGCCGCGGTGAAGTGCGGCCTCGCCGAGGGCGGCGAGAAGGACAAGGACCTGGACGAGGCCCGCAAGCTGATCACCGCCCTGGCCGGGCTGGTCACCGCCGGCGCCCCGGAGATCTCCAACTTCCACGCCGCCCCGCTCCGCGACGGGCTGCGCTCGCTCCAGCTCGCCTTCCGCGAGGCCTCGCTGGTGCCGGACGCCCCGGGCTCCGGCCCGGGCGAGAAGTTCACCGGCCCGGTCTACAGCTGACCCGCCGTCAGGCCAGGTGGCTACGCCTTTGGGGGCGCGGGGAACTGCGCGCAGGGGAACGGCAGCACGTGCAACTGGCTGACGTGCCCCGACCTCACGCTGGTCCGCCTTCCGGACTCGCGCAGTTCCTCGCGCCCCCAAAGGCGTAGCCACTTCCGCCGGCCACGGCACTGCCGCCGAATCCCCTCCGCGCCCGCGCGGCGGAGCCGCACATCAGCAGAGCCTCGCGCCCCCGACGGCGTAGCCGCCGCCCCTAGCCGAGCAGGGCGAGGTCGAGGCCGCGGTCGAGGCGGACGCGGAGGGTGTCGTCGGCGGCCAGGGCGGTGGCCAGGCGCTGGGCCAGCTCCTGGACCGCGGTGCCCTCGGCGAGGGAGAGGGCGAGCACGGCGTCGGTCTCGGTGCCCGGGCGCAGCTCGGCGCGGAGCACGGCCGGCTCGGCCTCGACCAGCGCCTGCACGGCGGCCCGGACGTCCGGGTCCTCGGCGGGCGGCAGGTAGGGGCGGTTCTCGGCGACGGCGCGCAGCCGGGCGCCGGTGAGGGTGTAGGTGACGGGCCCGGCCGGGTCGACCAGCAGGGTGTCGGCGCGCTCGGAGTAGGCGACCATCGCGGCCTGCGGGGCCGCCACCGGGGCCGGGCGGGCGTCGGCGCGCCAGGCGGCCATGGACGCCAGCGAGGTGAAGGCCGGCAGCGCGCGGCGGCCGTCCGGGGCCTCGATCACGGGGACGGCCATGTCGCTGGTCTTCTCGTGCTTGTGGCCGTGGGCGTCGACCTCGACCTCGCCGAGCAGGGCGACGATCGGAACCATCAGCCGACTGCCCGTCAGGGCGGCCAGCACCTCCGGTTCGCCGGCCCCGCTCTGCTGCCAGGCGGCCAGCGCCGCGGTCAGGCGGGGATCGGCGGTGCCGTCGTCGTCGGCGAATCCGGGGTTCGGGATGTTCTTCTGCTGCTCCACCCGCTTGAGGGTATGCCAACCGGGCGGTCGCATTCTCAGCCGGTGCTCATCGGCGGCTCAGGCCACGTCCATGGGCGCGGCGGAGGGTCGACGGCATGACGGGAACGCGTAGGAGCAGGATCGGGGGTGCGCTGCTGCTGCCGGTGCTGGCCCTGACGGCGGGCGGGGTGTGGGTGGCACAGGCGGACGGCGGCGGGCAGCCGAGGGCGGCAGTGGTCAACGCCCAGGCGGTGGCCGCGACACCGACGCCGACACCCACGCCAACGCCCACACCGACGCCGGTGGACCTGAACGCCGTGCTGGCCGCGGCCGCCGCGCAGGTCCCCGCCGAGGGCGGGGCCTCCGTCGCGGTGCTGGACACCGCGAGCGGGGCGAGCGCGGTCTACGGGGGCGGGTCGTTCGTCACCGCGAGCATCGTCAAGGCCGATCTGCTGGCCGCCCTGCTCTGGCAACGCCAGCGCGCCGGGCGGGAGTTGAGCGCGGACGAGAAGGCCACCGCGACCCTGATGATCGAGCAGAGCGACAACGACGCGGCCGACGCCCTGTGGAGCGCCGTCGGCGGGGCGGCCGGGCTGGACGAGGCCAACGCGGCCTTCGGCCTGACCGCCACCACCGCCGGGACGGACGGCTACTGGGGCCTGACCACCACCACGGCCGCCGACCAGCTGAGGCTCCTTCAGGTGGTGTTCGGCCAGGGCTCCCCGCTGACCGCCGGCTCGCAGGCCTACCTGCAGTCCCTGATGGGGCAGGTCGAGGCGGACCAGGACTGGGGCGTCTCGGCGGCCGACCAGGACGGCGCGTACACGCTGAAGAACGGCTGGCTGCCGCGCAGCGCCACCGGCCTGTGGGCGGTGAACAGCATCGGCCGGGTGACGTACGACGGCCGCGAGCTGCTGGTGGCGGTGCTGACCGAGGGGTCGGCGGACGAGGGGGCCGGGATCGCCACCGTCGAGGGGTTGGCGAAGGCCGCCGCGGGCGCGCTGACCGGGGAGTTGACGTACTGACAACCCCCTACCCATGAGTACGGAGCTGTGGCAGTCTGCGGCCATGACCAAGCTCACGGCTCCCGGCCTCGCCGCCGACCGGGCCCGGTACGACCGGGCCACCGCGCACCTGGACGCGCCGCTGGCGGTGGTGGACCTGGCGGCCTTCGACGCCAACGCCGCCGATCTGGTCCGCCGGGCGAACGGCAAGCCGGTGCGGGTGGCGAGCAAGTCGGTGCGCTGCCGGGCGCTGCTGGAGCGGGCGTTGGCGGTGGAGGGCTTCGCGGGGGTGATGAGCTTCACCCTGGCCGAGTCGCTCTGGCTGGCCCGCGAGGGCTTCAAGGACGTGCTGCTGGCCTATCCCTCGGCCGACCGGGCCGGGTACGCGGAGCTGACGGCGGATCCGAAGCTGGCCGCCGAGGTCACCGTGCTGGTGGACGACCCGGCGCAGCTGGAGCTGATCGACGCGGCCCGCGAGGGCACCGAGGAGGTCCGGGTCTGCCTGGAGCTGGACACCTCGCTGCAGCTGCTGGGCGGCAAGGTCCGGATCGGGGCCCGGCGGGCGCCGCTGCGCACCCCGGAGGCGCTGGGCGCCTTCGCCGAGCTGGTGCAGCGCCGCCCTGGCTTCCGGGTGGTCGGGCTGATGGCGTACGAGGGCCACGTGGCCGGGGTGGGCGACTCGCTGGCCGGGCGGCCGGTGCGCTCCAGGGTGATCCAGGCGATGCAGGCCAAGGCGCGGCGCGAGCTGGCGGTGCGTCGGGCGGCGGTGGTGCGGCGGCTGCGCGAGGTGGCCGAGCTGGAGTTCGTGAACGGCGGCGGCACCGGCAGCGTGGAGTCCACCGTGGCGGAGCGGGCGGTGACCGAGGTGGCCGCCGGTTCGGGGCTGTACGTGCCCCGGCTGTTCGACAACTACCGTTCGTTCCAAGGGCGTCCGGCCGCACTGTTCGCGCAGCCGGTGGTGCGGCGGCCCGGGCTCGGGGTGGTCACCGTGCTCGGCGGCGGGTACCCCGCCTCGGGCGCGGCGGGCGCCGACCGCTCCCCCGTGCCGCACCTGCCGGCCGGGCTGCGCTACGACCCGCAGGAGGGTGCCGGGGAGGTGCAGACGCCGCTGCTCGGCGCGGCCGCGGACGACCTGCGGATCGGGGACAAGGTGTGGTTCCGGCACGCCAAGGCGGGCGAGCTGTGCGAGCGCTTCGCCGAGCTGCAGCTGATCGAGGGCGACCGGGTGACGGCCACCGTCCCGACGTACCGGGGCGAGGGTCGGACGTTCCTCTGACGGCCGTCCGTGCCCTGTCCTAGTCTGACGGGACATCACCGAGGCCAGGGGGCAGGGGACATGGAAGCCGAGCTGATCACCGCGGTGGCCACCACCTTGACGGGTGCGATGACCACCAGCGCGTGGCAGGCCGTCCGCAACCGGGTGGCCGCGTACTTCGGGCGGGACCGCGAGGAGGTGGTCACGGCCGAACTGGAGATCGCCCGCGAGGAGTTCGAGCAGTACGGGGACCAGACTTCGCTGACCGAGTGGCTGCGCCGCGCGGTGGAGGAGAACCCGGCCTTCGCGGAGGAGCTCCGGGCGCTGGTCTCGGAGCACGGCGGCACCACGGTGAAGGTCCACCAGGGCGCGGAGAACGTGATCACCGGCGGGACCTTCCACGGCAAGGTGATCCAGGCGAACAGCATCGGGATCATCAACGGCTGAGCACGTGCGGACGGCCCCGCGGGGAGGAGTGCGGGGCCGTCCGGGTCCGGGGTGAGGGGGCGTCAGGTGCCGGTGCCGCCCTCGCCGATCTTGCCGTTGAAGGCCTTGACCGACTCCACGATCTTGTCCATCTGGCTGAGCGTGGGCGCCTTGTCGGCGATGTCGAAGCCGAGGTGGATGGTGGCCAGGCCCTTGCCGTCGGCGGCCGGGAAGACCACCGTCTGGACGTAGCCGTCGTTGCCCTCGGGCGCGTCCACCTTCCAGCGGACCAGCCAGCCGTCCCGGCCGTCCACCGCGATCGGCTCGGACTTGAGCTGCTCGTGGGACTTGACCTTGCCGTACGACTGCTCGGCGGCCGCGTTGATGTCCTGCTCGGCGGCCTGCTTGGGGTCGCTGCCCTGGAGCTGACCGGTGTTGGCACCGCCCAGGGAGCACTCGCCCTCGCCACTGGCGCAGGTGTAGGAGCCGACCGACATGGCGGCGAAGCCGTCCTTGGTGGTGCCGGCCGTCCAGCCGGAGGGGACGGAGAGGCTCAGCTTGTTGACCACGTCCACGGCCAGGCCGGCGTTGCGGCCGCCCTTGCCGTCGGGGCCCTTGCCGTCCGGGCTCTTCGGGGAGGCCGAGGAGCCCGGCGCGTCGGGGACGCCCCGGCGGCCCTCGGCACCGTCCCCGCCCGGACGGAAGTCGGGGCGGACCCGGTCGGAGGCGCGGCGGTCGGCCCGGCCGTCCATCGCCAGGTAGGTGACGCCGGATCCGACCAGCAGACCGGCCAGCGCCGCCACGGCGGCGGCGATCAGCACCGGCTTGCCGGGACCGGACTTCGGACGGGGCTGCGCCGAGGGGAGCAGCGGCGGCTCCGGGTAGCGGTACGCGGCGCCGTTCTCCAGCACCTCCCCCGTCAGCACCGTGGGCGTGGGTTCGGCGACCGGCGCCGACAGCACCGTCGGCGCGTCCTCGGCCGGGGCGGCCGGGGCGGCCGGGGCGGCCTCATCGGCCGGGGCCGCGGCGGGGGCGTCCGCGGGCGCGGGCCGGGTGGAGGCCGTCCAGCCCTGCCCGTCCCACCAGCGCTGCGGCCTCGGGTCGCTCGTGGTGTCCTGCGGGTCCGGGTACCACCCGGCGGGAATCTGCTCGCTCACGCCAGAAAATGTAAGGCGCCCCGGATAAACGCGGTATCAGTTGACGGCCCTTTCCGCCCGTTTTTCGATGAGATTCCGCTGAGAACCCTCCGGGAGGCGGTCCGGCCACCTGACGGAGCCTCGGGCGTACGGGTGGGGCCCGCGCGAATCCTGCGTACGGGAGGGGCCGGACGCGGCAGAATCCCGGCCATGACCAACAGACCAGTGATCGGCATCAGCACCTACCTCACCGAGGCCAAGTGGGACCACTGGGACGCCCAGCGCGCCGTCCTGCTCCCGCACCGCTACCCCCTGCTGGTGCAGGAGGCCGGCGGCATCCCGCTGCTGCTGCCCCCGCAGCCCGCGGAGCACGCCCCCGACCTGCTCGCCCGGGTGGACGGGCTGGTCATCGCCGGCGGCCCGGACGTCAACCCCTCGCTCTACGGCGAGCAGCCCCACCCCAGGACCCGCGCCTTCGCCCCCGAGCGCGACCACTGGGAGGCCGCGCTGCTGCGCGCCGCCCTCGCCTCCGGCCTGCCGGTGCTCGGCATCTGCCGGGGCATGCAGCTGCTCAACGTGGTCTGCGGCGGCACGCTGATCCAGCACCTGGAGGAGGGCGCCGCCCACCTGGGCTCGCCCAACCACTACGGCTCCCATCCGATCCGGCCGCTGCCGGGCACCCGGCTGGCGGAGCTGCTGCCGGAGGCCGAGGTGGTGGTGCCGACCTTCCACCATCAAGCGGTGGACCGGGTCGGCGAGGGCCTGACGGTCAGCGCCCGGGCCGAGGACGGCACCGTGGAGGCGGTCGAGGGAGAGGGCTTCGTGCTCGGCGTGCAGTGGCACCCGGAGCAGGGCACCGACCTGCGGGTGATGCGGTCCCTGGTGACGGCGGCGATGGTCCCGACCCCGGTCGGCTGACGCAGGCCCGCTGACCCCGGCTGGACGTAACGGCCGGTCAGAGTCCGTACCAGGGGCCGATCAGCGCGCCCGCCGTTCCGGCCAGCAGCAGGCAGGCCACCACGGAGCGGCGGGCCGCCAGGAGCCAGGCCAGCGCCAGGGCGAGGACGGCGGTCTGCCAGCCGTACTCCAGCCCGAGGGCGAGCGGGACGGACGACCCGGCGATGGCGCCGACCACGGCCGGGCCGGCCCCGGTCAGGAAGGACTGCACCCGGCGGTCGGCCCGCAGCCGGTCGAAGTGGCGCGCGCCGAACAGCACGAAGAGGAACGACGGGGCGAAGGCCACCGCCGCCGCCAGCAGCCCGCCGCCGAGGCCGGCGGCCGCGTACCCGACCACGGCGACGGTCTGCACCACCGGGCCCGGGGTGATCTGGCCGAGCGCCACCGCGTTCAGGAACTGACCGTCCGTCATCCAGCCGTACCGCTCCACCGCGTCGGCCCGCATCAGCGGGATGATCACGAAGCCGCCGCCGTACGAGAGCGCACCGACCTTGAACGCCACCCAGGCCAGCGCCCCCAGCCCGCCCGTGGCGGGGAGCGCCCCGAGCACCAGGGGAAGTGTCAGGCTCCGCTGCCGGACGGCGACTTCGGCCAGCCCGGCGGCCAGCAGCACCAGCACCAGCCACGGCCCGGTGAGCAGCGCGGCCAGCGCTCCGGCCACCGCGTAGCCGATCCACCGGGCCCGGC
The DNA here is from genome assembly GCF_053596675.1 of Kitasatospora sp. NPDC001664. NCBI lineage: Bacteria > Bacillati > Actinomycetota > Actinomycetes > Kitasatosporales > Streptomycetaceae > Kitasatospora > Kitasatospora sp. NPDC001664. The sequence goes on along the minus strand of NZ_JBSFGS010000002.1, from coordinate 32,128 downwards.
CCGCGCGGTCCCCGTCCGTCCCCCCGGCCCGGGCCCAGCTGCCCGGCACCAGCCCGGCCGCGGCGTGCACCGCCACCGCCGGGACGGCCGCCCCCGCACCGGCCGCCGCGCCCAGCACCCAGGCGGGCGGGGCGTCGGACAGGAAGAGCACCGAGAGGGCCAGGATCAGCAACAGCCCGGGCACGATGAAGCAGGCCCCGCCGACCAGCGCGCCCGGGGCGCCGCGCAGCCGCCAGGCGGTGAAGACCGCCAGCTGGGTGGAGGCCGGGCCCGGCAGCAGGTTGGTCGCCGCGATGCCGTCCTCGAACTCCTCGGCGCTCAACCAGCCGCGCCGCTCCACGCAGAGCCGGCGCAGCAGCAGGATGTGGGTCGGCGGCCCGCCGAAGCCGGTGCAGCCGATCCGGCCCCACTCGACGGCGATGGTGCCCAGCGACACCCGTTCCTGACGCTCCGGCACGTCCCGCCCCTCCCCGGTGATCACTGTTGGGCGGCGGAACCCTAGCGCAGACGGCCGACCGGCTGATGAACGGCCCGGAACCGGTGCGCGGCCCCTCCGGCGGGAAGGGGAGCACCATGGCGAACCACCGACACGCACACGGACCGGACGGGCACTCCCACGGCAGCCACTCCCACGGCGGTCACTCCCACGGGGTCTCCGCCGACGCCGACCGGCGCTGGCTGCTGGGCGCGCTGGCGCTGATCGTGCTCTTCATGGCCGGCGAGGTGGTGGTCGGCCTCGCCGCACGGTCGCTGGCCCTGCTCTCGGACGCCGCGCACATGCTCACCGACGCGGTCTCCATCGTGCTCGCGCTGATCGCGATGGCCCTCGCCCGGAGGCCCGCCCGGGGCGGCTACACCTACGGGCTGAAGCGGGCCGAGATCCTCTCCGCCCAGGCCAACGGGATCACCCTGCTGCTGCTCTCCGCCTGGCTCGGCTACGAGGCGGTGGTCCGGCTGCTCGAACCGCCGGAGGTGACCGGCTCGCTGGTGCTGGTCACCGCACTGGTCGGCATCGTGGTGAACGTCGCGGCCACCTGGTGCCTGTCCCGGGCCAACCGCAGCTCGCTGAACGTCGAGGGCGCCTTCCAGCACGTGCTGACCGACCTCTACGCCTTCGTCGCCACGGCGGTGGCCGGTCTGGTCATCGTGACCACCGGCTTCACCCGGGCCGACCCCATCGCCTCGCTGATCGTGGTCGCCCTGATGCTCAAGGCCGGCCTCGGCCTGGTCCGGGCCTCGGGGCGGATCTTCCTGGAGGCCGCGCCCGCCGGCATCGACCCGGACGCGGTGGCCGACCGGCTGATCTCCGGCTCGGAGGTCAAGGAGATCCACGACCTGCACATCTGGGAGATCACCTCCGGCGAACCCGCCCTCTCCGCCCACGTCCTGGTCGCTCCCGGCGGCGACTGCCACGCCGTGCGCCGCGACCTCCAGCGCACCCTGCGGGAGGAGTACCGGATCACCCACACCACCCTCCAGGTCGACCACGTCGGCGAACAGCTCGGCCAGGACCTGCTCACCCTGGGTCGTTCGGCCGTCGAGGCCCGGGACCGCCCCCGCGACGAGCACTGCGACGACGTGCACGGACCGGTGCACCGCGGCGGGCCGCACCAGCACTGACCCCGCGCTTGTGAGGCTCCGTCAGCCCGTTGCGGCATGATCGGAGGCATGACCGCACCCAGGCTGATGCTGCTCGACTCGGCGAGCCTCTACTTCCGTGCCTACTTCGGCGTGCCGGAGTCCATCAAGTCGCCCGACGGGCAGCCGGTGAACGCCGTGCGCGGCCTGCTCGACTTCATCACCCGCCTCGTCCAGGACCACCGGCCCGACCAGCTGGTCGCCTGCATGGACGCCGACTGGCGCCCCGCCTGGCGGGTCGAGCTGATCCCCACGTACAAGACCCACCGGGTCGCCGAGGCCGCCGTGGACGGCGAGGAGGAGGTCCCCGACACCCTCGCCCCCCAGGTCCCGGTCATCGAGCAGGTCCTCGACGCCCTCGGCATCGCCCGCCTCGGCTCCCCCGGCTACGAGGCCGACGACGTGATCGGCACCCTGACGGCCCGGGCGACCGGCCCCGTCCAGATCGTCACCGGCGACCGGGAGGCTACAGATTACCAACCCGCGCGCGTCCTGATCGTGACAGGTGACAGAGACCTCTTCCAGCTGGTCGACGACGCCCGCGGCGTGCAGGTCCTCTACCCGGTCAAGGGCGTCGGCAACGCCCAGATCATCGACGAGGCCGCCCTGCGCGAGAAGTACGGCGTGACCGGCTCCCAGTACGCCGACATGGCCGCCCTGCGCGGCGACCCCAGCGACGGCCTGCCCGGGGTCAAGGGCATCGGCGAGAAGACCGCCGCCCAACTCATCCACGAGTACGGCGACCTCGCCGGCATCCGCGCCGCAGCCGCCGACCCGCTCTCCAAGCTCACCCCCGCCCGCCGCAAGAACATCCTCGAAGGCGCGGCCTACCTCGACGTCGCCCCCACCGTCGTCCGCGTCGCCACCGACGTCCCCCTCCCGGACTTCGACCCCACCCTCCCCCATGAACCCCTCGACCCCATGACCCTCGAAGAGCTCGCCACCCGCTGGGGCCTCGGCACCTCCCTCACCCGCCTCCTCGACACCCTCGCCGCCACCCGCTGAGAGGAGCCAGCGGTCCTCTCCGAGCAGGCTCCCCCGTGCGCCTTGGGGCGCACCGCTACTCCCACAGGACAGTTGCGGCAAGCGCGCGCAACGGGTTCAAGCTGTACTACGACCTCTAAGTCGAGGTTGTTGGCACTGCTCGGCAAACCGCCACTGCATGGGCGCTGACCTGCGAAAACACCTCTCGTGATCTCTCGGCGATTCTCGTCCGTCCTCGTCCTCATGTGAACCCGCTGTGCACCGGGTCCCGGTCTAGGATGACGGACCGTCAGTAGAGGTGGCGCCATCCGGGCCCCGTCGCTCTAGTTACAGGGAGCAACGGGGCCCGGATCGTTTCAGCTCGGTCGCCAACCCAACGACTGCCGCGCCCTCTGGGCCTTGCTCGACGAAGCCGAACTCAATCTCGTAGATCTTCTGTCTCTCGATGTTCGCGGTGTCGATGCTGCGGAGTCCGGCAGCTGGTCGTGGCCACCTCGAACCACTCGGCGGTACGGTGGCAGCCCGGACTAACTGATCTGATCGCTGTGCCCGAGCAATTGGGCGATTTGAGCTGAGGACTAACGTGGCCACACGCGCGATGCTGCGAGGTTATCTTCTTGAGGAGTCACTGGCCTGGCTCCTGCGGCACAGCGGCTACCGCCTCTTGGTAAGCGCGCAGCAGGACCTCGTGGAGCTCGACGCCGAGGGGAGCACTCTTCGAGTCCGCGGCCGGGGCGCAGTACATCAGGTGGACGTGCTCGGCGAGTTTGCCTTCACGCCGGCTTTCTCGTTGCCCGTCCGGCTTTTTCTGGAGGCCAAGTTCTACAAGACTCCGTGCAAGCTGGAGGTGGTGCGCAACGCTCACGGGGTCGTCCACGACGTCAACGAGAACTTCATGAACGGGTCAGGTTCCCGACCCCGGCGGCGGTACCAGTACTCGTACGCACTCTTCTCCGCCAATGGCTTCACCGCAGAGGCCCAGCAGTACGCGCTCGCCCACCAGATCTCGCTGGTAGATCTATCCGGCGAATCCTTTGAGTGGCTACGCCAGGCTCTCTATGCGACGGCCATCAAGCTGTTCAACGCCCAGGTGCAGCACCAGGTGAAGCCCTTCCCCGTCACCTGGATGCGGAGCGAGCTTCGCAAAGCCCTCGGCACAGGAGCCCCGGATCTCATGCCGCCGGTGGCCACCAGCGCCACGAACTTCAAGGCCGCTGCCGAAGCCATCATCGCCGACTTCGTGTCTGCATTGATGGAACACGGCGAGACCGAGCTGCTTCTGGGCTTCCCTGCAGCCCCGTTCATCCTGCCGCTGGCCGTCGATGACAAGCAGAAGTTCCTGGCGTATGCCGACGCCAATCCGGACCACGCAGTCAGGATCCGCCGGACTGGTCAGAACGGCACTGCCGAGTGGGCCCTCTCGCCCCGGGGCGCCGAGGACGGTTACCAGCTTACCTTCAAGCTGCCCGAGCACATTGAGGACTGGATCAGCGATATCGACGAGAAGGAACGTCAGCGCACCCTCGAGATCAAGTCAAACTTCCTCGCCAGCATCACCATCTACCGAATGAACGGCACTGGAGTGCGGTCCTACCAACTCCGGTACGAGCCCGCCACACTGAGGAACCGGTAACATCTAGGCGGAATCCAGACAAATCAGGATGACCCTAACCTCGGGAATTGCCACGGCCGGCACACCTGAGTGCCGGAAGTGGCCAGGCCCAGCTCACGGGAGCCACGTCGAATCGGCTGACTTCACTGGACGAACCGCGTGGGCTCACGGAGCACGGATGCTGCGGACTCCAGGTCCGCAAGCCGGGCCGCGAGGGTAGCGATGGCGAGCCGCTCGGGTAGGGCGGTGTTGAACTTCAAGCCTGCCACGGCCCTTTCGCTGACATCGGGAAGGCACAGTCGATCGCCGGCGTCCGCGGTGGTGGCTTTCCACATCTGCGGGGTGAGGTCCTGCCTCAGCCTGACGCAGGCGTCATCGGGTCGCTGCGAGGAGTCAGCAAGGTCCGCGAGCGTTGCGGTTAGGGTCGCGTTGGCCTTGTAGCCTGCCCAGGTCCACCAGCGAACGTCATCGGTCCCGGCTCGCTCGATGACCGTTCCGCCGGGATGGACCGTGCTGAGGCCCTTCGCGCGAACCTTGGTGAGGTAGGTAGCGGCTCTGCCGGTGATCGTGACTGGCGGGTCTGCGCCGAGCAGCACGTCTCGCTCGGCACGGGTCAGGGCGAACGAGGCACCGCGAATCTCGCCGCTGTTCCACCGGGCCTTTCCACCGCCGTCGGCGGCTTCGACGAAGCAGCGCTTTCGATTCCAATCGATGTGAGTTACTCGCCAGCTTCGGCCGCCGAGCAACAGAAGTCGAGGTCCCTGAATTTTCTCCGTCAGGAGTGCTGGATCAGTCTTGCCCAGCTCCGTCCGGCCCGAGAGCACGGTGAACTCCGGTGCAGCGGTGAAAACTGCGGTGAGCTGCATGAAGTGCCGATGCCCGAAGCGCCGCTCGGCTTCAGGGCCGACAAAGAGCATCCCACCGTCCTGGTCCAAGTATCCCTGGTCCACCAAGTGCCGGATGATCGGCTCAGCACCCCGCTCGAACGGGCCGACGCCGTTCCACCACTCGTGCCACAGCCGCGTCCCCACCCGATGCTCTTGGAGGCAGAGTGCCAGCATCTGCTGGGCCACGATGTGCCTCGGCTCAGGCGGTGGAGCCACCGGCTCCACCCAGTGGCGGCCCCAGAGCAGCAACAAGGCAGCCGCATGTAGAAGGGCGTCCTCGCTGAGCGTCAGGAACAGACAGTTCCGCTCGGTGCCGGACCGCCGCCCAGTCCGGCCGAGGCGCTGCAGGAATGATGCCACCGTCAGCGGTGCGTTGATCTGGATGACTCGGTCGAGGTCGCCAACATCGATGCCGAGCTCCAAGGTGCTCGTGGATACGATGACACAGTCGCGCGCCTCCTCGAAGGCACGTTCGGCCTTGCGGCGCTCGTCCACGGACAGTGAGGCGTGCGACAGGAACGTGGTGACACCTTTGGCTCGCAGTGAGGCTCCCAGCTCCTCGACCAGTTGCCGGGAATCGCAGAAGACGAGTCGTTTCTCGCCCCGGTGGAGGGTCGCGATGACTTTGGCTGCATTGTCCACAGAGCCGACGTAGTCGAGCACAATGTCACCGGGCGGCGGGGCAGTTGCCCCCTCGGCGTCGTTAGCCACGGCGGGACCAGTCGCAGCTGCCTCCAGGTGCGGCGCCACCACTCGCGCTGGGTGCTTGTCAGCGCCCGATCCCTGGAGCCAGTGCAACAACTCGTCCGGGTTGCCGACTGTAGCTGACAGACCGACCCGCTGGATGTCCCGGTCAGCCACTTTGGAAAGTCGCTCCAAGACGGCCAGCAGGTGCCATCCTCGGTCGTCTCCCGCAAAGGCATGCACCTCGTCGACGACGACCGTACGGAGTCCGGAGAAGAACTGCCGGTGGTCGACCTTGGTACTCACCAACATGGATTCCAGCGATTCCGGGGTGGTGAGCAGTACGTCCGGCCGCTCGCGCAGGATCCGCTGTCGTTGCCCAGCTGTCACGTCCCCGTGCCACAGAGCGACTCGACGGCCCAACCAGCCGGTGTACATCTCCAGCCGAGGAAGGAGGTTGTTGAGCAGCGCCTTGATCGGACACACGTACAAGAGTGACGTGCCCTGCCAGTTCTCGGTCGCCATACGCGACAGCAGCGGGAACGAGGCGGCCTCGGTCTTGCCGCCGGCGGTGGGTGCCAGCAGCAGTGCGTCATCCCCTGCAATCAGCGGCTCGATAGCGGCTTCCTGCAGGGGGCGTAGTCCGGGCCATCCCAGCGTGTTGACGATGTGGTGAAGAACGACGGGATGCAACTGGTCGAGGGACATGGTTGTGTCTCAGCCCCTTGCCTGGTCGAGGCACGGACCGAGTGCTTCAGCGATGTGCAGTGGCTCCTTCTGCCGCTTCCGCCCGCCTGGAAGTCGGTCAGCCCAGTGCCAACAGTCCCTCGGGGAGCCGCGAAGAAGCGTTGCCATTTGTCACCATCCTGCCAACGCGATCACAGGTCTAGGGCCACGTCGTCAGCGGACTCGACAGCAGCATTGCGCTCGACCTCGCTCAGCTCGCCGGCATTCAAGGTGAGGGCGTAGTGCTGCTTCGGGTCGAAGTCTGCGAACTGGTCAACCCGGTCCAGAACGTCACCGACCAACTTCTTGAGGAACACCCGTGGCGCTACCCCAACGCGGCCCCCGAGCCCGCCGGCCACGGACAGCGCGAGATCGCCGACATACGCATCGTCGACCATCATGGCGACGTGGGCGGGGTCGCCGGCACCGCCAAGGTAGATGTCCCTCACCCGTCCGCCCACCTCGCGGAGCGAGTCGAGCGTGAAGCCTGGCAGCCGGATCTGTACGGCACGGGGGTTGTCGAAGCGCGCATCGGTCGTGAAGTCGGCCGCCAATCGCTGTGCCAGGGGCGAGAGGCGTTGAACGCCTTGCGTGCCTTCGAAGAAGGCGGGGGTGCCGGTAATGAGCAGGTAGAGACCCGGAAAGCGCCCGGAATCGACCTCGTCGATGAGCTGGCGAAGCGCATTGAGGGCCTTCTCTCGTACGTCCGACCGCACCCTCTGCAGCGTCTCGATCTCGTCGAGGACAATGAGTAGGCCAGGATGTCCCGAGTCGCGCAAGACGGTTAGCAGCCCCTGGAGGAAGCCGAACGCTCCGAAGTGGTCAAGCTCCCCACGGACTCCCGCAGTGCGGCGCACGCCTGCGGCGACGTGCGGCTGGCCTCCGAGCCATGAGACCAGACCTTCAGCAGTCGCGATGTCCCCTGCCGCGACCGCTGCGTGATACGCCCTCAGGGCAGCGGCAAAGGCTGGAGTGGTCTGCGAGACCGAGGCGAGCCGCCGCTCCAGTACGTCCTCGACGTTGCCCCCGGATTCCTGCTCCAACGCGAAGAGCCACGCATCGAGAATCGGGCGGAACGCCGACGGTGGGAACTCCGCGGTCTGCAGAGACTCCGCGACGCGTCGGTACACGGTCTCAAGGCGGTGCAGCGGAGTCTCGGTCTCGGAGATCTGGACCTCGGCGACGGCCATGCCAAGCCGCTTCGCGCGCTCGCCCAGCCAGCGCGAGAAGAAGGTCTTGCCGGATCCGTATTCGCCTCGGACAGCCTTGAAGACCGCCCCGCCTGAAGCCACAGCCTCCAGCTCCGCGTCCAGGGCCGCTTCGAAGCGGCCCAACCCGACGGCCAGGACGTCGAGGCCGTTGTGGGGGACGGTTCCACGACGTAGTGCATCGATAACCTCGCGGCGACGCCTCGGGCTCAGCGCAGTGCTCACTCGGTCACCTCAAACTGTTCCCGCAGCAGGACGAGATCCAGAACGACCGTGACCCCATCTGCGTCCCGGCTCAGGACTGGGTACTGCTCGACGTTGAGCAGGCGTTGGACCTGACCCAACGCTCCGTTGAACTGGACTGTGGCGATGCCGAGAGCGGCGGCGGCCGACTCGCTGTCGAGTCGGTTCGCTGGCGCCGCCAGGAGAGCTCGGAGAAGACCGCCGACCTGCTCGTCTTCGATCAGGACGCGTGTAGCGCGTGAACGCTGGTCGCGGTATGTGCGCGAGGCGATCACGGACGCGGCGAGGTCCTTGCGTCCCGCAGGAGCTGCAGGCGGCACGTCGAAGAGGGTGGGACCGCTATCTTCTGTGTCTCGACGGACCGGCTGCGTCGCTGGCTTGGCGGCGGCATCCTCGACAGCGACCGGTCCACGCCACCAGTCCGGCGACTGCGGTGGCGCGTACCGCCAGCCGTCAGGCTCGCTGGTGGGGGTCAGCACGCATACGGGAACGATCACTTCGGCTGGGGCCGCTCCCCCGTGGTAGCCAGCCTTGAGCGGCCCGTAACGCAGCCGCTCGTCGACGGCGAGCGTCGCGTCACCACCGTGCAGTAGGACTCGCTGGCCCTGGACGCGGATCTCGCCCTCGGTGGGGGCGGGCCCCGATGCCCCGGGACGGGAGCGGTTGCTGGAAGCGCCTGGGATGGACAGGCTCCGCCCGTCGCGCCGCTCTATCACATGTCCGTGGTCAGAGGTCAGCACGACGAGTCGTCCCGACCGGCGTGCCGCGTCGAGCAACGGGCGTAGGTGTTTGACGTTGCTTGCGTTCCAGGCCGTCCCGCCGGGGTCGGACCGGTCGAGTGCATCGTCGATCGTGTTGAGTACGCAGGCAACAAGCCGGGTTCCGTTGACGTCATTGATGGCCGCAGTGACGTCGTGCCCCAGCTCGAAGCCGGCCTCGCTGGTGTCGAGCGGCTGCTTGTGGAACAGAGCACTGTGAATTCCGGCAGCCCGGCAAAGGGCAGCGAAGCCGTCGCGCTCCTCCGCTTGGCCGCCGTCCCGGTGTTCACCGCACAGGAGGCTTGTTCGCGAAACCCTGGTCAGAGTCGGCAGCAATGCGAGTGCAGTGCCTCGGCGGTCGCCTCCCTTGGGCACGCACTCCAGCCACGACTCGTATCGGTGCACCATGTCATCGACGACCTCGCTGGCGACAGCCAGGCTCATGCCATCGGCGATGACCAAGAGCACCGGCTGGACCTTCGCCAGAGGAAGCACTGTGCCGGTCATCACTTGCTCAAGGAAAGCGACCCCGTTGGGTGCAGGCCGCTGGTCAGCTTCATGGCGTGCGAGAGCCGTCGCGAAGCTGAGGTCGTGGGCGCTTCGCCGCAGCCGAGTGGCTGCGAGGACGGCGCGCAGACCTTGTGCCAGCCCTTCGTCCGAAACGCCCGTCCACACATCGTCCGCCGCGCGGTCGACCCATGCGTCGTGGTCGCGGTGTCGCACGACATAGCGGTCGAGCGGCTCCGCGGACAAGGTCTGCACCGGCCTGGCCAGCCATCGCGTCAGCCGAACAGCAGCGCGAGCACGAGGTACACGCAGTTCGTCCTGGTGGCTAGCCAGGGCATGCGCCTCAACTTCGGTGAGGGCATCTTCTATGGCCTGTAGCTGCCCGGGGTCTGCCAACGGTGCATCTGGGCCGTGGGCCTTGGCCCGGACGGAGGCTAGGTCGGTGGCAGCACGCAGTGCCTCGCCGAGGGCAGCAAGCCGAGAGGAGAGACCGCGGCGCAACAGGTTCGAAGCGCCGGCAAGCGACGCCGACTCCAGGGTTTCGAGAAGCGCCTCGGCACGTGCGAGCACGTGAGCAGCAGTGTCGCTGTCTCGAACGAGCAGGTCAGATGTGACGGCTTCGGCATCACTCGCCCAGGTGTGGAAGACCGGATCGGACAGTCGCTCTCCTAGCTGGGCGCGGAGGAGGGCCCGTGGCCCCGAGTCCAGACCCGAGCTGAGAACAGCCCTCGTCACGAGGCCGAGCGGTACCGCGTCGCGAGAGCGGTTGGCGCGCAGCAACGACGCGATGGCGCGTCCGGTGGCGCCGGTACGGCGCCCGATCCACTCAAGCAGGGCGTCAACAACTGTTTCACCCGCAAGAGACCGCAAATCGGCAAGGCGTGTGGTCGAACTCGGGTGGCTCGACCATGCGAGCACAGCGCCCGCGTCCAGGTCACTCCCCGGCTTGCCGAGGCCGAGCCGCACCGACGCCAGCGAGCTGAACGCATGGTCCGGCGTCAGGAGACCACCACGGGCGGGGGCCCATCCGCCGGCCGGGGCGGCCAGAAGGAGCCCGTTGGCGAGCTCACGGGGGTGCGAAGCGGTGACCAGCCGGTGGTCCACGCGGGTTGCGCCGAAACCGTCACGCACGGCGTCCCAAGGATCGGGTTGGCGCAGCCGCTTCCCGACGAAGTGCGCGGTGATGCCGAGTCCCAGGTCCTCAGTGTCCCGGTCGGTGAGAACGACGAGCCAGCGCTCCGGGGCACGACCGAGCAACGCCTCCCGGACGGCCAGGGCGGAGGGGCACGGTACGACTCTGACGGGCACGCCAGCGTGTTCGAACTCGGCAGGCCCGTCCCACTCCGGACGTGCGAGGACGCCGATCACGCCCCCGTCGAACTGCTTGCTGCGTGCCTGGTCAATGAGAGCGCGAACGACGGGCAGCGAGGCAGCGGTTGCCGTCACGACTCCACCCGCCATTCCACAACAACGTTCTCGCCCTCGTGCTCGTCGAGGAACGTGTGCAGTTCCTCGACTGCTGCATCGAGTTGGGCGCGTGAGGCGACCGTTCGGCGGGCTGCGGGCGCGGCAGGCCTGGTCGGGGCTGGCTTGGCAGGAGGCTCCGGAGTTTCGGTCGGCTCGGGCTTGGGCGAAGTCACCGCCCACTGGAAGGAGTCGTCCTCGGCTCGCTTGAGAGCAGGCACCAACGATTGGACCAGCTCATCCGCGAGCAGCGTGGCCCGCAGCCGGTCGAGGATGGCCTTGGCTCCCAACGCCCGCTCGTCGGCGCCCTTCGCAGCAGAGAGCAGCGGGCCCAGTCGGTCCCAGGAATACTCAGCGAGCGCCCTGGAGACGGTGCCGGCCGACCGCAAGGACTTGGCGACGGCCTCGTCTGTGGACGGAAGCACGGCACTGGCAAGAGTCTCGATCAGCGCGACCCTGTCGTGTGCGCCCTTCAGAGCGGTCACAAGATCGCGGGTTGCGGTTGCGGTGGCCAAGCGTCCAGTGGCTGGCGGCGTGATGCCGAGCCGGCGATATGCCTCTGTGACATGCTTCGTAAGGTCGCCGGCTTCTCCCAAGCAGCGGCCGACATCGTCGAGAACAACCTGCGCGAGTTCATTGACCGAGGAACCGGTAAGGAACGGGTTGCCAATCGCCGAGAAGATCACGCCTGCGCGATGAACGGCGGTCTCCCAGTCCCCACCGGAGGGCATCTTCTCGGGGCGGAGTTCAGCATCCGGAGTGAGGGTTCCCGGCGTGGGTGCAGGGACGAGGGGGCCCCCGTGTCGGTACCAAGCACGATTCTGCTGCACGGCCCAAGCGCAGATGATCAAGTCGGCGACTTCGGGACGCAGCCCGGCCGCTGGCTCGAGCGCTGCGATCCAGCCGCGCAGGGACTTCACCTGAACCGGATCCATCGGAGAGAGGCCGTCGCGGCCCATACCGCGCTCAAACTCCATGGCCCAGGGAAAGCGATCGGGTCCGAAGAGGAAGTGGGTCTCGCCCATGTAACCGACTCGAAGCGGGTTTGCGACGCGCCGCACGGCGTCACGGTGCCGCGGGTCGACGAAGGCTCGGCCGTCCTTCTCCCGGTGGGCGCTCTGCACGGCCGCCAGGACTGCGGAAATCTCGCTTGCCCGTACCTCCTTACCTTCGGGCTCGAATCGTGGGTGCCCCGGGAAGGTGGCAGAAAACGCCTGGTCGATCAAATTGTCAAACGCCGCGCCGAGATCGTGCCCCACAGGTGCGGCTGGCGTGAACTCCGGGTCCAGACTGACGAGGACGCGGTCGTGCCCCTCTTCGATCTCCAGCGTCCCGGGGACTACCGTGGCAGCTCCGTACGCCTGCTGCAGCGCGCGGCTGATCCGGTTACGCAGAGCGTCTCGCTGCGACTCAAGGATGATCCTGGCCTGTACGCGGTCAGGCTCAGCGAGATGGTTGGCATGTGAGGTCCATCGGTCGCCGGGGCCTCCGAGCAGCCAGTCAAGGACGACGAGACGTCCCAGATCGCTTCGCCGCTCACGAGCGATGAAATAGGGCACCCAGGCGAGGGTGTGACTCACCACACCGCGTGCCCTCAGCTCCTCAAGGCGGTCGAGGTCGTCGCGCGCGCTGCGGCCCGCCTCGTCGAACGGATAGTCGATGACGAAGCGCCAGGTGTCCGGTCCGGCCTCGAAGGCAGAGTCCGAGAGCCATGAACTGTCCCGGACGTTGCCGAAGATGACCTCGACATCGCGACGTGATCCGCGCCAGACCCGACTCTGGCGGGAGACCCCCGAGATATCGCCGTCGATGTCGGTGAGGCCGAAGGCTTCCCAAGCGAGCCTCTTCAGGGTCTCTCGGCGCCGCCCGTCGTTGTCCTCGCCCTTGGCCTTCTCGACGATCGACTCGTAGTCGACCTCCGAGATCCTCAGCCGGATAACCGGATCCTTCCTTCCGGCTTCGCGAGCAATCTGAATCTCGGGCACGTCTCCTGACCAGCGGTCAATCTTGCCCATGACGACGGAGGACTCTTTGCCGGGGAGAGGGCTGGTGATCGATCCGTGGTTAAGTGCGGCCAGCCGGGGCGCGGTGATCTCCTTGAGCGCCGGCACCTCGGGCGCCACTGCTGAGAGCACCAGAGTCTTGGCAAGCCGGTCGTCAGCCCGGAAGGGGTGCTTCGCCGGCAAAGCGGCTGCCTCGAACGGGGAAAGACCGTGTTCGCGCAACAACACCGGACGCAGCTTGTCGTAGTACAGGTTTCGAGCATTGTTGAAGCGGCCCGCCATCTCCGGTGTGAGCGCCTGGTTGCCATCGACGACGAAGTCGAAGACATCGCCGACGGGAATGACGTCGTCTACCGTCAGGGTGTCCCGCTGGCGTACCAAGAGTTGCTGCATCACCTTCAGGGCGGTGCGATCTCGCTGCATGGCCGACGCGAGGGTGCGCAGCGTGGAGACCAGCGCAGGCGAGAAAGGGTAGGTGCGGCGGAACGACTCCTGGTCCGCACCCCGGTTCTGCTCATCCGTGTTGACACCATCGAGGAGCACGTCCCAGACCTCAGGACGACGCTCCAGACGGCGGAAGGCATCGTCGATCGTTGCCTTCGCCGCATCGTCGATCGGCGAGAGCAGGCGCTTCTCAGCCACGAAGGGAAGGTTGTCGTCGCCCAGGACTATTGTGGCGAAGCGGCCCTCCTGGTGACGGAAGGCGCTGTCGATCGCCTCCATCTCGGAGCCCACACCACCGCTGGTGTCGTTGAAGTAGCGACGCAGGTCCATCTGCCGCGCTACGAAAGAGATGATCGGGATCGCACGCTCGCCCGTGCCGGTCTCGATAAACTTGGTGATCTTCTGTGCCTCGCGGCCGAAGAACTCCTTATTGCGCACGTTGAACGCGAGCCACAGCACCAGTTCATCAAGGAACATCACAACGGCGTCGTAGCCAAGCCTCTTGGCGTGCTGGGTGATCGCGAGCAGTCCCTCATCGATGGGGACGAACTCCGCCGTGTTGGTGTACGCGGTGAAGAAAGCTCGCACCAGAGCGGTCACCAGACCCTGGCGCGACTCGCTTCCCGGCGCGGCTTCGCGCGCCACAGCGTACGCCTCCGCGTCCCAGGTCGCAGTGCCCTCCAAGACTGCCGTCCACGGGTCGGCCTTTGAACCGCCACCGTGTTGGTTCAGAGCGGCGAAGAATGGGTCGTCGCCCAGACGAAGGCGCATCTGCTCACCATCGGTGAGAACGGAGTCGCCACGGTGGACAGCCGGCAGATCGGCATCGGGGTGCAGAGCCTGGACCTGCGCGACGTAGCCGCCAAGGATCGCATCCTCGATGCTCCTGGCATCGAGGAAGTGGTAGGCGAGCCGCAGGATCTTCTTGTCCTCGAGCTGCGTCTCGTGATGGGCGATGGCCGGGGCGAGCTCGCGCTTGGAGCGCGCGGCCGGGTCGTGGCCGAGCAGCGCGTGCAGCACAGCCATGAAGTGACTCTTACCCGAGCCGAACGAACCCGACAGAAACGCGGCTCGGCTCTGGCCATCGCGCAACGCCGCAGCCACGAGACCAAGCGATCGCTCGAATGCATCCGCGAGCGCGTCAGTGACGACGTACTGCTCGATGGTGCTGGCAAGGTGGCCCTTACCCACACCTTCGGTGAGCCGCAGGACGTAGTCATCATCCCCGGCGCTGCGCGGAATTTCGATTACGTCACGGAGGAAGGTGTTCATGAGGTCGCCTTTCGAGGCCGACCACCGCGGCGGGTGGGAGAGGGACGCCAAGCTGCGAGTTGTTCACGGGTCTTGCCGACCTGCGTGGCCAGCAAGTCGAGTTGCTCGCGGAAGAAATCCGCAGGCGAGACGCCGCCGTAGAACGGATCAGCGTCGATGTGCCACTGCTCGACCCAGGGCTGCAGCTCAGACAATCCTGCAACAAGGGGAACAAGCTGCTCGTCGGACCAACCATCGTTCTCGCGGTTCTGGACGAGCTGGGCGAGCGCAAGTGCCCTCTGCGCATAGTCCCACCCTGCCCAGCCAAGCACCGGAGTGGGATCGGTTTCCCGGCTTGCGTCGGGGTAAAGAATAAAGCGCTCCTTAGGTACGTCGAGTTTCCCGCGCTGCGTCCAATATTCTTTGCGCACAAAATCGCCCGCCGCGTACCTCGGCGGCGTTGCAATGGGGCCGACCTTCTCGCCAGAGTCCTCTCGACGCTGCAGCGCCCACGTATGCTCCCACGCGACACGCTTGCGAAGCCCTGATTCCTTGTAGCGGTAAGCTGCGAGAAATGGGACGGATTCCTCTGCAAGCAGTCGTTGCAGGCTGGTCGCAACTGAGATATCGGGGCGACCCTCCCATAGAGCAAGAACTGCAACTAGGCCCGAATCTCGGGCAACGTCATCCGCGAGGTGCCCGACGCTGCGCGGGGTGGGACGACCAGCAGCGTCGAACCAGAACCTCTCGTCCCCCAACCGGTCGAGGAGCCAGCTACGGAGGGCCCTTTCTTCCCGCTTCTCCCAAGGCTCGGGTTCCCAACGCCGCTTATATTCAGGCCTCTCAATAAGTCGAATATATGGGTTACCCTCGATAATCGCGATGCGACGCTCTACCAGAGCACGGTAGGAAGTTGGCCAGTGCTTGGGAAGCTCTGTGACTTGAGTTGACCCGTGACGGTCGAACCAGCCCGTTCCCTCATCGCCCTCTACCAAGCTGCGCGCAAGAACGATCTCAAATGCCCTCTCCCCCAGGGCTAGACCCGGCAGATCGCGACCTGTATAGGTGAGGTCTTCGTCCACGAGTCCATACAAACGATAGACTTCCCAGTCCATTTCTTCCTGGTGAGATACCATTGACGCTCGCGCCGCCTCACCAGCATGGCGAGCGGCGTCAAGGGTCTCGCGGGATGGTGCTCCGCCCTCGATAACAGCTGCCGGCGCGACAGCGTCGAGGCGTCTGGCGAGATCATCCATTGTGCGACCACGACCTACCGGAAGCGAAGTCGGCAGCGGGAGGTTTTGAAGAGTTGTTCCGGTGAACTCGTAGAAACGTTCCCAGTCATCGCTAGTGAAGCCGCCGCCTTCGCCGCGGATTCCCTTATCGTGACTATTTTGCTTCAGCCAGAAACAGGCAGTTGACGAGTTAAGCACCGAGAGCAACCCGAGAGAGTCATCTTCTCCGATTTCCTCTCGCAACTCCACCCGCAGACTGCTTGGCTTCTCTACAAGCCCCGCACGAGCCATGGCGAAATGATTATGCGTCGCAATCTTTGCGAAAGAAATATGCTGCCGAGAACGATCAGTAACACTAATCTGATGCCAGCTAAGCCAGTGTCGACCTGCAGCCCTATAATCTCCGTCGGCGAAAGTAGCGCGAGCCCACAACGGTGTGCGCCAGGGCCACAGGGCACGCTCCGTTTCCGGCCGAGGCATGGGCCGAGTCGCGGCACCGGATACTAGTACGATTTCCCCGGTCGCCGACATTTGCCAGTCGCGGATGCCATTTCCAGCATTGACTCCCGCAAGGTCTTCATCTGGCACGCCCAGGCGAGAGAAAGTGCCGGTATCCGCCGCGAGAGCTTCTTCAGCATGGCTGTCACCGAACATCCCAATTCGCCTAACGAGGCCTTTGACGCGTCGAGGAAGCGTCTCGATTTCATTAGTCAAATCGATGGCTCCGCCGCCACTGAGTGACCACGGGTGCTGCTCTAGCGAAGAACGGTGGAGATCAGTTACAGTCACCCAGTCATCGGAATAATCTGACTCGTTAACGTGCTCCGCAATCGACGACCAAACCTTGCCCTTTGTAGGGTCCTCGGGTCGTCCTGGCTCTCCCCTTCGCCCGAGCACTGCCCGCACGGTCGAGACCTTCGGTTCCTGGTTACGTCCAACCATGATGACCGTTGGCGTTCCGTGCCCTGGGATATATGCGCCGGACGTGTCCACAAGAAGTGTCAGGTCCTTGGTTGGGAAAAATTTCTCGACGAGCGGCTTCCCGAAGCGGCGTTGCATAAACGAGTTGCTGGTAATCTGGCCAACCCATCCCGCCTTGCGCCCAGCCTTGGCAAGGTCAAAGAAGCGCTCCATAAAGGGCACCGTAAAGACAAATGCACCCTTGCAGTAATTGTAGCGCCTGCGATAAGCGTCCTTGAGTGCCTTGTCCCTGATGGCAATATATGGAGGGTTTCCCACGACAACGTCGTATCGACCCTCTTGTAGGATGGAGCCAAGTAGGGCCAGATTCTCGGTCGGATAGCTGTGGCCGGCTAGGAAAGTCCCCGTGTTTTCCATGCCTGGCAAAGCGCCACTTTCGATGCCATGAAGCAGCGAGTCACCGACTGCTAGATGGTATTTGAACGCGGGCGCATCCTCTAGTTGCCTAACTCCTCCCGCGAGCAACGCGGCAACAGTAAGGCGGAATCGCGCAATCGCCACAGCAAAGGGGTTGAGATCGACACCATGGATAGCGTCAAGGGCCTTTTGTACGCGTGTCCACGCCTCTAGGTCAGGTGCTTCTCGGTGCCAACGATCAAGGATCCGGGAAAAAGCACCCAAAAGGAAGTGGCCAGATCCGCAAGTGGGGTCGATCAGCTTAAAGTCGGTGAGCGGGCGCTCAAGCAAGGCGGGGTCTAGAGTATGGTCGAGAATGAATTCCTCGACAAAAATTGGAGTCTGTTTCAACGCATAGCGTTCCTGGGCATGCAAGGAGAGGTTCTGATACAGGTCACCCAGAAATCGCGTGTCGAGGTCCGGGTCGGTGAGATCGCGCAGCAATTCCCCACCGTCACCGCGCTCACGCCAAAAGGAGAGCAGACGCGAGGCAGCATCGCCCGAGGGCGTTACCAGCCATAGCGCTGATGTCTCATCAACCAGGGATCGGGTCGCCGGCAGCTTTGCCAGATAGGCGATCGCCTCCTCGATCCATTCCCGGTCTGTAACGTCAGGGTTGGTGCGGGAAGTCTCACGCAGGAACTGGGCCTGAGCATCGAATGCTTCGTCTCGCCGGTGTTCCGGGCCGGAAATCCACACCGGTTTGACCAAGCTGTTGTCCTCAGTGAACCGAACGAAGACCGTCACCAGAACCCATGCCACCGCCGCTTGCGTGATTTGATCTTCCGACCACTCCTCCCACGATACCGTTGTGCGCGCGGCCTCCAGCGCATGCTGGTAATCGGCCCGCCATTGCTCGTGAGTCTCGGATCGAGTCATAACCCGCTTCCGCAGGTCGTCCTCAAGGCGGGACACCTCCGCCCTCAGCTCAGCCGTGAGGGTAGGGGACGCGGTCACGCTGAATCTCCTTCAGGCACGGGGGCGCTCAGCCAGTCATCGAGGCAGAGGAATTGTCCGCCATGAGTGAGAGGAACAGGGGCACGGTCGATCACTGCCGCTCGGTCAGTGTCGAGCGGCAGTAGCAGCCAGATCGCCTGGGAACGCCGGATAGTGATGTCGGCGAGCCGTGCCACGATGTCAAGTTGGCCGTAGCGTGCGAGCGGAGCAGCCTCGACGAGCAGGACCGGGCGAGTGCCCTCAGCAGCTCCCGCCACGGCCTCGGCGATCGCACGCTCGACAGCTGGGGACGCCTGCCGCACCAGGGCTGCCAAGCCTTGAGCATCCCGGCTGTTCGGCGCGGCGGCATCGGCTGCCTTGACGAGCTCCCAAGGGATTCCTGCTTCCTGAGCCTTCGACTGCAGCGCTGCAACCAGCACGGCGGTCACGTTTACCGTGACGGCTCCGTACTTGGAGACGAGCGCGTCAGCAATGGCGTCAAGTCCGCCCGAAGGTGCTCCGAGTGCAAGGAACGATCGACCGGCAACGCTCTGCGCGAGCTGGGCGTCTTCCCGCGTTGCCGTGCCGTCAGTCCGCTGCGCGAGCGAGATGCTGCGCGGTGCGAACATCGTCCGGCTCGCCAAGCTGGTGCTGTCGGCCCTGCGCGAGGGAATCGTGTATGCCTCACCGTCCCAGCTCAGCGGGAGTTTGGATTCGGCGATAATCTGGTCGAGCCGCGGCCTGTTAGGCAGGGGCGTCAGTTCAGGGAAGCGGGCCTGGACTCGCCGCTTAACGTCGGCGGCGGTGAGCTTCTGAGATGGCGCGAGACCGCCCAGGGCGATCCGGAGTGCGACCGCAGCATCGAGGTCGCGGTCGTGAAGCTCTCCTCGGCGCGAGGCTTGAGCGTGGGCCGACAATCTGGCGGCGATCTTGGCCAAGCGTGTGTCGTCGGGCGCGGAGACACCTTGAGGCCACAGCTGGCGCAGGCGAGTTGCGGCCCTGCCGACAGGCACAACGTGGTCACCGGCCGCTGTTGCAGCGGCGACAAGTTCGTCGGCCGCCGAACCGAGGGCATCAGCCGCTTCAAGAAGCGCGGGATCGGTGGCGAGCAGGACGCTCCGGCCACCGCGCCGACGCCGGCGGGACACCGGAGAAGCGTTGCCTCCGCCTCGTTCGACCACCTCCGCCCGCTCCAGCGCCGCGACGAGAAGACCCGCCACGATCCGGTGCTGCGCTGCGGTGGGAGTTTCGTCCTCGGGCTGCCCAGTATCGACGGACGTAGCCACCAGGATGTCGACTACGTCGTCTGCCGTGGCGATCCCGCCCAGCACGGTCAAGGCTTCAGTTGCACGAGCCAGAACGCCATCAAGATGGCTACGCACAGCGGGGCTGTCTGCCCACGCTTCCTGCACGGTGGAGAGCACGTTCGACGCCTGCGGGGCTCCAGCGAGCCCACAAGCTGCTGCAAATTCAACTCTCGTGGCGAACGCCTCGGCCCCCGACACAAGACCGAGCAGTACCCGGGCCGCGCGGCGGCGTCCGGTAGCGCGGGCAGATCCAGCGGCCTGAACGAGAACCTCGGCCGTGTACGCCGGATCAGCAAGCGGATCATCCACGTCTCGCATGGCCGCGGAGGGCACGGCGCCCGTCGTCAGCTCCGCTGCGAAACGTTCGCGCCACTGCTTGGCCCTGGAGCGCACCTCCCGCCGTGTGACGTCAGCAACACCGACCAGCCGCGACAGCTTGCCCGGGTCCGCCAGCGCCAGATCGGCGACCGTCGCGAGGCCCAACGGCTCCAACGCAGACAGCGCTCGGGCAGAGAGGCCAGCCTCCGAGAGCGACATTTCCGGCTCCGCGGCGGCAGCGCGCGCATCAGCGTCTGCCGGCGGAGCAGTGTCAGTGCTGGTGAAGACCGCCCGCCAGGCGGTAAGCATCTCGGCTGCGGTGTGATGCCGCTGCCGGAAGTCGCGGCTGAGTGCGGTCCGGAAGAAGTCCGTGAGTTGGTCGGTCAGGCTTGGGTCGAAGGCACCGGGCGCTAGGGTGACCTCATCACGGATAACAGACGGGTCGGAGAGCCCGTCACCGTACACGGGCGCGCGACCGGTCGCCATCTCGTAGAGCGTGACCGCTGCCGCGTATCGCTCGGCCGCAGAGTCCCAGTTGGGGCGCAGATGCGTCCCAAGGAACGGATCCAGGTATGGGGGCGTCCCAGCCTCGATGGACGCGGCGCCCGCGCGCGAGAGCGAGAAGTCGAAGAGGACCAGGTGCTTGGCTCGGTCCGAGCGCTGCTCGCGGATACCGAGATTGGCGGGCTTGATGTCACGGTGATCGACCGCTGCCCTGTCCAACCCGACGAGCGCCTCGAGCAGGTCTGTGCCCCAACGGTCGAGGAGGTCGAGCGAAAGCCGGGTTCGCTCCCGGAGCGCGTCGGCGAGGGTCTCGTCACCTGCGCTCTCCAACAGGAGCGCGGTGCGCCTGCCGACGCGGAGTGTCTGCTCGTCGACGAGCCGGACGATCCGCGGATGATCGATCCTCCGAAGCGTCCGCAGCACCTCGGCTTCGTCCGCAAGCCTGCGGGCGGCGGCATCGTCTCGGGCGACTTTGAGGACCCGACGCTCGTCACCGTTGTCCCGGTCAGCAACGAGCAGGCCCACTGCGGTGGAGCCTGAGCCGAGACGTCGGAGCAGTTCGAAGCGCCGGCCGATCAGCGTGCCAGGCGCAGCCTCGAGAGGGTCACCATCGGCGCCTGCGCCGGGTGAGGAGACTTCCCGGTCGACGTCGTCGAGCAGGGCGAGGAACGCCTGCATGTCGCGCAGTCGCTTGCTGACAACCGGTCGGGTGGCCTCAAGGACGAGACGGCGGAGTGACCCAGGCACTCCCGGAACGTCGACGGTCAGGTCGAGCCCACCGTCGCGGTTGAGTCGCTCGCGCAGGTCCGCGATGTCCGTGGCCGGAGGCTGCCCCGCGACGAGGTGGTAGGCGACCGCACCGAGCGCGAACACGTCCAACCGGATCCGGTCTGCAGCCGGATCCCAACGCCCCTCGGGCGCGAGGTACGCCTCGGCATGCCGACGTTCGGGGTCGTCGGAGGAGCCTTCCTCCAGGGCGCGCATGATCCGCGTCGCCGCACCATGAGAAGGACGCGTGGCAGTGGAAGGGTCGTCCCGGCCGGCCACCTGCCAGCCGCCGAGCCGGACCTTCACCTCACTCAGGGTGGTCCGTACCTGCACTGCAGCCGGGGTGAGCCCCCGGTGTACGACGTGGTTGCGGTGTGCGTAGGCGAGCACCTCCGCCAGCTGCCGGATGACCGACACCTGCGCGTTGATCGACGCACTCCCCTGCTGGTCATCCAGCCAGAGATCAAGCCGCTGGGCCTCTCTGTCGTCCGGGAAGACCAGCCCCACCCCAATCTCGTCCTCGACGAGGTCGCGGGGCAGCAGCAGCCCGTCATGCTGCAGCCGACGCGTAAGGGCGTACTCACGCTCGATGAGCTGGCGGGTGGCCTGGCGCTGTTCCTCAGAGGCCCCGGGAGGAGTCACCATGAATCGGATACGCGCGGGGTCGTGAGCGATCCGATGCTCGGCGGGCCATTCCTGCCAGTCCGCGCCCTCCGAGTCGGGCTGTCCTACCAGCCGCCACGAGCCGACCTGGTGCTCACGCCGCCGGGCGAAGCCGATTCGCTCGAAGAGGGCGGGAAGCAGATCATCGTGCTCGATCAGCTTCGGCTTCCGACGCGCTCCAAGTGGTTCGAGCAGGCGGTCGGCGATGCTCGGCAGACCGCTACGGCTCTGCTGGCCGTCAAGGCCGAAGAGGTCAGTGCGATCGCCGGGCGCAAGATCACAACGACCGTCCGGCGCGTGAAGGAAGATGGACTCTTGGATGTAGGGAACCTCGCGCCCGTCCAGCTGTGGGGCCAAGTCGCGAAGCGCATCCTTGATCAGCGATGACAGGCGTTGAGCCTTACGGCGAACCTGCGGAAGTGGCGAATCCTCGCTGCGGCGGTTGCGCTGCCAGGTGTAGGCGTTGCCCGTGATCGTCCCGCGGTAGTGCTTCAGCTCAACAAGGTGAAGGCGCCCCTCGCCCAGCACAAGGAGATCGACCTCGTGCCACTTGCCCTGTCGGTCGCGGAACTCGAAGTTGCTCCACGCATGGAACGGTGCCCGATCCGGCAGTAGCTCGCGCACGTGGGCAAGGCCAGCGCGCTCGTGCGGGAACTCCGACTCGCTGACCTCATGCCAGCGAGGACTGTCAGCACGCACGCCCGTCCCCACATCCGCGACTCGTGGGCACTGGTCGCATCCACACTCCTGAATTGCACTCGCCCTGCATCTTGTCAGAGATCACCGACAAATGCTGGCCTTGGGTGCACACCTCGCCCATGCCCCCGCGTGTACCTTTCCTCACACCCGCCTCGATCCCGACTCCTATTCTGCCAGCCAGGACGGACTGCCGTCAGGCTAAAAGTGAGGGCCCGGCTGGGGCTGTGCCGGGCGCGGCTGGACGACCTGACGAGGCGCCTCGACCGGATCCGGCTGCGTTCGGGTCTGAACTGGTTGCGATTGTCGAACCGAATGATCAGCGCGCGGCTGCGTCGCTCGCGCAGTCAGTCGACCGGCTTGCCCACCCCGCTGGAGGACCCGCTCACGGTGGGCTTGGCGCTCGGCCTGGCGGCCGGCTCGGCGGCGCTCGGAGAGGGTTGGCTGGCGCCGCTCCTCCACCTGCAGCTGCTTGGGCTGGGCGGCCTCGATGGTCAGCTGGCGCCGCTCGGCGAGCACCGCGCCGAGCTGTTCGGCGACGGGCTGCTGGGCCAGCGCCGCGTCGTCCAGGTACGGGCGGCCGGCAAGCCAGGTGGCCCCCGTCCGCGCGGAGACGGTACGCAAGATCTCGGCCTGGTCAGCCTCGGACAGGGCACGGTAGACGTCGGCGGCGAGCTGGCGGCGGGCCTGCTGGTCGGCGTTCGCGGTGGTGACCAGTGGAGCGGTCGGCACGGTGGCGATGCGCCGGGCGGCCATAGCGGCTGCGGTGGCCTGCCAGTAGGCGTGGTGGCCGGTGCGGCCCTCCTCGATGTAGGGGCCGGCGGGCTGGGCAGCGTTGTCGTCGGTGACCTTGTACTGGTCACGGTAGGCGGCGACGATGGCAAGCTGACGCTGCCACTGGGCGTACTGGGTGGGGTCCTGCGGGGCTTCGCCGAGAGCCTGGCTCCACGCCGGGCGGTTCTCCACGGTGCGGTCGGCGAGCACCAAGACGCGGTTGGCGATCAGGGCGGCGCTATCGGTGAGGTACTGGTGGTGGAGCGGGTTGGCCGTGGTGCAGCGCGGGACGGCGCTGATCCAGGCCGGGAGGTCGGCTCGGCCGGAGGCGGCGCGGGTGTGGGCGAGTGCCTGCTGCTGGGCGTGCTGGAGCAGTTCGGGCAGCGCGGTGCGGCCGGTCGCCTCGGAGAGGGCGGTCTCCGCGGTGGTGCCGGTGTTCTCGATAGCCTTGAGGGTCCAGGCGAGGGTGCGCCACAGCTCGGTTTCGGCGCGTTCGCTCTGCTGCTCGGCTGCGGCCGGGGTGTTGGTGGCGAGGTGTCGGCCGATGCGCCAGGCGAGGACCTGGCTGAGGCTGTCGGCGCCGGTGAGCGGGCGGCTCTGGGCGGCCTGGCGTAGCAGGGTGGCGGGTTCGTGGCCGGCGGTCTCGGCGCGGCGCAGGGCGGCGGTGAGGGCGAGCCAGGTGTTCTCGTTGCGGACGCGGATGGCGTGCTCGGGGCCGAGGATGTCAGCGACGAGGGCCTGGTGGCGCAGGGCTGCGGGCGTGTTCTGGTGGGCTTCGGGGATGCCGTCGGCGGCCAGAGTGGTTCGGGCGGCGCGGGTCAGGGCGGTGACCGGGTCGCTGGTGTTGGTGGCCTGGGTGGCGGCGATGGTGAGTAGGGCGGTGGTGTCGTGGCCGGTGCGCTCGGCGGCGGCCAGGGCTCCGGCGAGGTGGGGCCACTGTGGGTGGGCGGTGACCTTGTCGGTGGTGGTGTTGAGTGCGATGGCGGCGGCGTCGGCGTAGCGGTTGAGGGTGTCAGTGGAGACGTGCAGGTGCGCGTCGGCGGCCTGTGCGGCAGCGGGTGCGACGCGCAGGACGGCCGGCTCGGTGGTCGCGGTCTCGGGGTCGAGGCGGTGGGCGGGCAGGCCGGTGAGCTGGGCGACCAGGGTGGCGTAGCGGGTGGTGTCGGCGGTGGTGGGTGCGTTGAGGTGGGCGGGGGCGGGGCGGTCTTCGGTGATGGTGTTCAGGCGCCAGGCGAGGGCCTGGGCCGGGGAGTCGGCGGGGTTGAGGTCGCCGCGCCAGGTGGCGGCGGCGAGCAGGCGCTCGGGCTGCCAGCCGGCGGCTTCGGCGCCTCGCAGGGCGCGGGTGACGGCGGTCATGGCGTCGTCGGTGGTGATCTGCTCGGCGAGGGTGGGGCCGAGGAGTCGGTGGATGAGCTGGTAGTAGTAGGGGGCGGTGAGGGTCTCGATGGCGTGCTGGTGGCGGGGCGCGAGGGTGGCCAGGGAGACGGATTCTTCCTGGGCGCTGCGGATGGTCTCGGTGGCGGAGAGCTGGGCGCCTTCGCGGCCAAGGACGCGCTCCAGCACCTCGCGGGCGGCGAAGCTGTTGGGGTCGTTCTTGGGCTGGTCGAGCTGTTCGTCGGTGTCGAACAGCAGCAGGTCGTGGGTGGCGGTGTAGAGGGTGGTGGTGTGGCGGGCGCGGGTGAGCTGGACGTACAGCTCCTCGCGGGTGGTGTCGTCGGTGACCAGGGGGTGGGCGGTGTCGACGGTGCCGCCTTGGGAGCGGGTGATGGTGGAGGCGTAGAGCAGCTGGACGTTGGCTGCGACGTAGTCGGCGGGCAAGGTGAGGCGTCCGCGGTGGCCCAGGTGGCGGACCTTCAGGGAGCCGTCCTCGTGGTGCTTGAGGACCTGCCAGGCGTCGCCGTTCTTGACGAAGTCGGCGCCCCGGTTGGTGGTGATCTTGCGGTTGTTGTCGCGGGTGACGATCCAGTCGCCGCGGCCCGCGCGGTTGCCGTCGCGCAGCAGGACGCCGTCGGTCTCGACCTGGCCGGCGGCCACGCGGTCCTCGCGGGCGCGGGCGGACAGGGCGGTGACATCGGTGCCGGTGCGGGCGCTGATCAGGGTGGTGCGGCCGGCGAGCATGTCGGCCTTCCAGCCCTCGTAGGCGGCTTCGACCATGGCGGTGCGCGAGCCGCTGATCACCCGCTGGTTGGCGAAGTAGAAGTCCAGCCCGGCGGCGTCGCCGGTGCGGATCTTGAGGGTGGCGGCGGCTTCGGCCTGGTTGCTGAAGCGGTGGAGGGTGGTGAGTTCGACGGCGCCGGCTTCGGCGGCGATCAGCCGCAGCGCGCCGCCCGCTTCGACGGAGCCGAGCTGGCGGTAGTCGCCGAGCAGGCGCACGCTCGCGCCGTGCTCGGCGGCGATGCGGGTGAGGCGGTCCAGGTTCAGGGTGCCCGCCATCCCGGCCTCGTCCACCAGGACGACGTCACCCGGGCTCAGCACGAAGCCGGCCCGGTTCAACGGCACGTTCTGGCCGGTGCTGAGCTGGGCGGCCCAGGTGCCGCCGGTGTGCTCCCAGAGGAACTTGTGGAGGTTCTCGGCGGGCTGCTTGAGGTCGCGGGCGAGGACGGCGGCGGAGGCTGCGGAGGTGGCGAGCGGGACGACGCGCCGGCCGGCCTGGTTGGCGACGTGGACGTACGCCTGCATCGCGGTGGTCTTGCCGGAGCCGGCCGGGCCGAGGCCCAGGGAGACCAGCCGGGTGTCGGTGGCGAACGCGGTGACGAGGGCGCGCTGGCCCTCGTCCAGGGCGCGGTGGCGGGCCTCGAAGCCGTCGATCGCGGCGCCGACGAACGCCGGGTTCAGGCCCTCGCGAACGGGGGTGAGGGCCGCTGTGACTAGGCGGCGCTCGGCGTCCAGGATGGCGGTGCTGGTGTAGCGGGTGGAGGCGTGCCGGACGAACACGGAGTCGCCGTTGGCCCGGCGCAGCTCCTCCGGCTCGTCGAGCAGCGCGGGGGCGTCCACGCGGACGCTGTGGGCCGGTGAGACGGCCTCGGTGACGATCGCCTCGACCAGCCGCCGGTGCTCGGCGGCATCGGTGGTGGGGTGCTCGGAGCGGGCCAGGCGCTCGGCGTGGGCGCGCAGGTTCCACACCGTCCACACCGCGCGCTCCTCGCCGACGGCGGTGATCACGGCGGCGGCCAGGGTGGGAATCTCGACCGGCTTCGCTTCCTCCCGGGCGGCAGCAGGGGTGCTTTCGGGCGCGGGGACGGCCGCCATCACGCGCCGGACGACGTCCTGGCCGTGGGCGGCGGTGACGGTGTGGGTCCAGTCGGCGCGCATCTCTTCAAGGGAGCGGGCGGCCTTCTTGCCCTCGCGGGTGTCGAGGTTGGCCTGGCGGGCGAGCTGGTGGGTCATGCCGCGGGAGGGGTCGTGCCCGTGGTCGCGCCGGTACTCCCGAAGGAGCTGCTCGTAGCGGGCTTCGATCTCGGTCCGGCGGGAGGAGAAGTGCGTGATCGCCTCGGTGGGGACGCCGGCGATCTCGCGCACCGGCTGGCGCTTGGCCACCGCGTCCTCGCGGGCCTCGAAGGTCACACCGAGCCGGGCGGTCAGCTCCGTCTCGAACCGCGAGTTGTAGAACTCGGAGGCCGCCACCGTCATCGCCAGCAGGCCGCGAGCGTCCAGCGAACGCCACTTCCCGTCGGCGCCCTGGATCTTGTTGGCGACGACGACGTGGGTGTGCAGGTTGGGGTCGCCGGCCCGGGAGTCGTAGTGGTCGAACGCGACGGCGACCAGGCCCTTGGTGTCGATCTGGGCCTGGCCGGTGCTACCGGTGCGGGTGTGCGCGGCGTGCTCCTCCAGCAGCTCCAGCGCGGCGTCGCGGGCGGCCTCGTGGGCCTCGCGGACCGCGGCGCGGACCTCCGGTCGCTCGTCCAGCGCCCACAGCACCGCGGCGGACTTCACCGGGGCGAAGACCAGGTCGAACCCGGCGACGGCGGCGCGCTGGCGGCGGGACTCCTCCTGCTGGACCTTCTTGACCTCGGCGCTGGTCGGGGTGCGCCGGGTCTCCTTCTCGATGACGGCCAGGCGCCGCTCGACGCGCTCGGCGAACGGATCGAGGGGCTCGTACTCGGGGTACTTGCGGCCGAGGGTGGCGGCCTTGATCGCGGCCACCTGGACGGCCTTGAGCTGGTCCTCGTCCATGTCGGCGCGCACGTTGGCGGCCAGGTGCTCGGCGATGAGGCGTTCGGCGTCCGGGTGCTGGCCCAGGCCGAACAGGTGCTTCATCTGCTGCTCGGTGACGGTGGTCCCGTCGAGTCCGAGCAGGGGCGCGCCGCGGCCGAGCCAGACGCCGGCCGGGTTGCCCTTCTGGGTGTAGTACTCCTCGGCGGACTGACCCCGCTGACGCTGCACGTCGCCGCCCGCGACCTGGCGCGTCAGGTAGGTGTAGCCGTTGCCGGCGGTGAGCTTGTGGATGGTCATCAACACGACCACCCCCAGCTTTCCGATACCCGGGTGAGGGTAGGCGCGGCAGCTATTCGAGCCGCCGTTTCACCTGCCTCACCAAATGCCATGTGAGCACTTTAGCCCCGCGCAGCGGACCATGCCCAGAATATCTGCAAGAGGTGTCTGGATGGCTTCGAGCGGAGCAGATGGCGATGCCAAGAATCCTCGAACCATCACCCTGACCTGCAGATTTGATGGAATCTCGGCAACGAAAGGATGATTTTCCTGTCATTCATGTCTCGATATTTATCGTTACTTATCAGGGATTCTCAGCCATAAGGACAAGGGGTTTACGAGCTGGGCTTTTCTAGCTAGAGTCACGGCCAGAAAGGGCCACTCGCTCCTTCTGATCCGAGTTGCCTCTGGCCACTGCAGAGCAACGGATCCGATCCCCATCGACTCCCTGGGATGCCGCCCCTGTGACGAACCGTGAACCTCGTACTGCTCACGCCGACGCGCCGCTCGCGCAACTGCTCCGCTCGCGCCCTGGATATGTGCCGCCGACAGTCGGCGAGCGGGTGATCGTTGTCGCAGACCTGCTGGCACCCAGTCGCCATCCGCGCGCCGTGATGAACCTGCTCCGGTTCGTTGGCGACTGGCAGCCGGACCGTGTAGTTGTCATGACCGCCAGCCAACACGGTTCGACTCACAAGGGCTCCGAATGCGCCACGAGCACCCTCGCTCGCCTGCGCGCTATCTACTCAGGAGACATCGTCGTCCAAGCCGGGGCTGGAGCCGGCAGAGACGCCCTGACAGTCGGCTCGTGTTCGTGCTGGCGCCCAGTCATCTCTGATCTAGGTCTTGCGGTCACCGCCGGAATCCACCCGGTCGCACCGGGGTGGCTGAGCCTCAGCGCGACCGGCCCCGGTGCCAACCGCTATCCGGGCGCGCTCGCCATTCTGCTCGCTCGCGGGTTCGGACACTCCATCATCTGCAGCGGAACCAGCGGCCTCGCACTGATCGGAGAGATCCCGACCGGCGATCCGACGGCCGACACTCTCTGGGGCTTCGAGATCGGAACGCTTCGCCGCACTTCACCCTCGATAGCCTCGTCATTCCGCCCGGCGATGGGCTTCGGAGTGGTCGACTCAACGACCGGCATCGCCGAGCCCACCGCCATCGCAATCTCGCGCAGTGGGGCATTCACGTTCGACGGGGTCACCTACGCCGCGTAGCGGCTGTCCTGCACAGCGGCGATCTGGGCCCGGCAGCATGCGACGTACGCTCGCAGGCCGTCGGTACCAGCCCAACAGTTCCCTGTGGCGGCGTCTGACTACATGACTGCATCCAGGTACACCTGCACCGGCTCGAACAGGCCGTACGGAACGAACTCGGGGATCTGCTCGTGGGCGATCCACGCCAGCGCACCCAGCTCCTCGGTGTCGACCACCGTGGCCGTGCCGCTGACCACCTCGCAGGCGGTGTACGACATCTGCCGACCGGTCTTCGGGTGAACGCGCTCACCGAGCGGGCGGACGGCCTTCACCGTCAGGCCGACTTCCTCGGCGGTCTCGCGGACAGCAGCTGCCTCCGGCGATTCGCCGGCCTCGACCTCACCGGCCGGGAACTGCCACGACAGCTCACCCTCCTTGACCCGCCGCTGGACTATCAGGACGCGGCCGTCCTGGACCACGATGGCGGCGGCGATGCCCGGCTTCGTGCTGGTCGGCTCAGTCATTCTGGGGCTCCTCCAGGGCGGCCAGGATGGGCGGGAAGATCGTATCGACGGGGATGAACCGAGGCACCGCGTTTCGCGGAACCCACATCACGTCGGCGTTCTCGATCTTGTCCTGGTTCTGGGCCTCGCCCACCAGGTACTCGGCGAGGAAGTACTCGCACCACACACCGGTGGACGGGTGGAGCCGGCCGCCGAGGTCTTGGCGCACGGCGCAGTGAACGCCGGTCTCCTCCAGCGTCTCGCGGACGGCCGCCGAGGCTGGACTGCCACCCGGCTTGATCACCCCGGCCGGGAACTGCCAACGGATGCCAACGGACTCGTCGTCCCGGCGGCAGACGAGCAGCACGTCCGCACCGCGGACCACCACTGCGACGGCCACCCGCAAGGCCTGGGCGGCCTGGCTGCCGGTGGACTCGGTGAGCAGCAGCGCGAACCGCTTCTGCGCGGCGGGCGCCGCGGCTTCCAGGGCTTGGTCGAGGAGCTGGTGCATCTCGGTGCGCGGGAGGAGTTCCGGGCTCTTGTGCCAGCTGGCCACCGTGCGGACCGCGATGCCCAGCCGGGCGGCGAACGCCTCGTTGGTGTCGCGCAGCGCCTCCTGGAGCCAGCAGGCGGATCTGCCTGTCCAGCTGACCACCACGTCCACCTGCTGCCCCTCCCCGAGCTTCGAGCTGACTGGTTGGCTACGCCTTGCTCTTGGCTTCGAGCATCGGGCGCAACAGCCGCAGCGGGGTACTCCAGTCGTACTGGTCACGGCCACCGCCGGCCTTCGGCTTGTGCGGGACGTAGTCGCCGAACAGCACGCCTATGGCCTTCAGCCGCTCGACGTTGGCCGCGTAGGCCGGGTGGGCGGCCTGGGCGGAGTTGACGTACGGCTGGGCGACCACGGGGATGCCCAGGCCATACGACTCGGTGAGGATGCCGAGCAGCAGGGTGTCCGCGTGGCCGTCGGCCCACTTGTTGATCGTGTTGAACGTGGCGGGCGCGACGGCGATGGCGTCGGCCGGCGGCAGTGAGGCCGGTACGTCGGGCGTGCGCCAGACCGAGCGAATCGGGTAGCCGGTCTGCTGCTCGATGGCGGCCTGGTCGATGAACCCCATGGCGTTCGGGGTGGCCACCACGCCGACCCGCCAGCCCTCCTCTTGAGCCGCAGTGATCAGCTTGCTCACGTCGTCGGCGATGCCGGAGGCGCAGACGGCGACGTACAGGAAGGGCTGGTTGCTCAAGGTCGGACTCCCAACTCGCGGCTGAACTGGCGTAGCTCCGGCAAGGCACCGCGACGGTCGCGTGCCGTCATGTCGGCCACCAGCTCCCGGATGTCCGGGCGACGCCTGATGTCCTCAGCAGCGTGCCGTTCGGCGATGCGCAAGGCGCGGTAGCCCTCGGACAGTTTGCCCTGCTGGTTGAACGCCCTGGCAAGGTCCACCCACAAGGCGGCTTGTCGTTCCGGGGCTGGGATGCGACGGCGCAGCAGTGGCCTGGCCGCCTCGACGGCGGCGCCGGCGTCGCCCAAGGCCACCGCGGCCGACACCCGGTGCAGCGCCACGTTGGTTGGGCTGAAGTTCGCCCAGGCGTCCGGGTGATCGCGGTCGACGTACCGGGCCACTTCGTCTGCCTGGTCCAGCAGCTCCGTGGTGGTGGAGCGGTCGCCGCCGGTGCTTGCAGCGGTCACCCCACGCAGCAGCATCAGGCCGAACGCGGCGAGGTCTCCGGGTTCGCGCTGGTCGTAGTGGCTGCCGAGCTGGTCCGCGGTGTGCTGGACCATCGTGACGGCCGGTGCGGTGTGGCGTTCGCGGGCCATCAGGTGGGTCTGGACCCGGACACTGGAGGCCAGGACTATCGGGTTGCCGCTGCGCTCGGCCTCGCTCATCGCCCGCCCCACCGCGAGCCAGGCGTTGCCGGTGTCGCCGAGCTTGATCAACATGCTGACGGTGGTCTGGTAGGCGGTGGCGGCCATGCTGGCCAGCATCAGGCTGTCGGGCGCGTCGTGCTGAGCACGGCGAAGGTCGGTGAGCAGTGCGGGCAGCAGGGCTTCGAGTTCGGTGTAGCGGCAGCCGTAGAGCAGCCGGCGAGCCTTCGACAGCTCCTGACGAAGAGTGGCCTCGGCGAGCAGCTGCCGGTCGGCGAGGCCACTCGCCGTGGGCAGGAGGGCTTGGACCAGCTCCAGGCTGGCGGTGTGAGGGCGGGCAGCTGGGACCGCGAGAGCTGCCACGCTGGCTGCCAGGAAGCCTCGACGCTGCATGTCGTCCGTCCTGAGATCCGTGCTGCTGGGGGAGGCGGTCAGGCCCAGGCTTTCCAAGGGAATATCGAGTTCCGCCGCGACGGCTCGCAAGATCCGTACGTCGTTGGTGCCGACGCCCTTCTCCAGCCGACTCAGCTTCGACTGGTGGTAGCCCAGCTTGGAAGCCACATCGTGTTGCGACCGGGCAGCGATCACCCGGGCGCGACGGATCACCGATCCGATCTGGCGTGCGTCGATGGCCGCGGGGACCGCCTCCGACATGACTCCTCCTGCCACCCTCAGCCTGCCTGGCGAAGGCCGCGCCGGCCGATCTGGATCAAGATGCTATGCACGATCTGCATAGCTCATGCAGAACATGCGACAAGGCGGACCAGCCTGCTACCTCGTGGAGTTGACTTGGCCTCAGCCACGCCAGCCCTGAGAGGAGCAGCTCATGCCACCGAACCGTCGCCCGCCGCCCGCCGGTCGGCTTGCTGCACCGCGAGTGCACCGTCGCCGCACTGTGACGGCATGGTGCGAAGTGGGTGGCAGTTCCAGACTTAGAAGACATCTCATTTGGGTGGGTTGAGTAGACTCCGGGCATGCTGATCGTTGAGCGGCTGGTGCCGGACGAGCTGTGGGAGTTGTTCCAGTTGGTGGTGCCGGACGCTCCGGTGCGCCCGCAGGGTGGTGGCCGGCGGCGCCACGGGGACCGCGAGGTGCTGGCGGCGATCGTGTTCGTCGCGACCTCGGGGTGTACGTGGGCTCA